>DATFHC010000019.1:0-16864 GCA_035248765.1 Gaiellaceae bacterium | reverse complement strand
AGCTCGTCCCAGTTGCCGATGCCGGCGGCGGCGACGTCGATGAGGACCTCGTCTGCACCGGGAGCAGCCGGCTCGTCCACCTCGAGGATCTCGACAGGCTCGCCGAGGGCTGTGATCCCGGCCGCTCGCATCCTGTTCGGCGCAGCGCCGGTTAGCCGGCGCCGACCTCGAGCACGACCTTGCCACGCTTCCCATGGGCCGCGACTCGCTCGAAAGCCGTCTGGGCATCCCTAAGCGGAAAAACCGAGTCGACCTCCGTGCGAAGCTCGCCAGCGTCCACGAGGGCTGCCAACTCCAGCAGTTGCTCGTGGTCGGGTTCGACGACGAAGTACGTCGCGCCCGGGATCTCCTCTGCGATCGTGACCACGCGCTCGCCGGCGGGGACCTCGCCGCCCCGAGTGTCGAAGACCAGATCGGCCGGCCCGCTTTCAACGACCGTCGCACCGGCGTGTCTCGCAAGCTGGACGGCAATGTGCCCGACCCCGCCCGAGGATCCCGTGACCAGCACCCGCTCGCCTCGAATGAGCCGCCCGTGCACAAACAGTGCTTGCCAGGCGGTCAGCCCGCCCATGGGCAGAGCTGCCGCCTCGACGTGGCTCAGCCGCGAGGGCTTCGGTGCGAGCACCTTCGTCGGAACGGCGGCGTACTCGGCGGCGACGCCGTCGCGATCGAAAGGCGTGAGCGCATATACCTCATCGCCGCTGTCGACGACGACGCCCGAAAGCTCGTACGACGGAATTGCCGGCAGTCGATAGACCGGCCACTCCAGCTCGTCGCGTGTGATCGCTGCCGCATGTACCCGCACCAGCGCCTCGCCCGGACGCGGCGCCGGCGTTTCGATCTCCTCGACATTCAGGCCGTCATCGTGCAGCCGTACCGCTAGCACACCGCTCCCCCTGCTGCCCTGTCGGACTTCGTTCCTGCGGAGATCTTGCCAGCTACCACCTTCCCGCTCGGGGTGTCGACTGGGCGGGCGTTCTGTCACCTGACTGCTGAGGCATCTCTCGCAGCAGTCGCTAGCGAAATCACGGGCCGCTCAGGGGCGCGGTCGAGGAGCAGTACATGAGGCAACGGGCACCACGCGATCGTCCCCGAGCTGGTGCCTCGCCCGGCTGCACCGTTAGACGAGCCGGTGTTCAGCCGCCCAGCGGGTGAGCTCGTGACGCGTCGATAGCTGGAGCTTGCGGAGCACGCTCGAGACGTGGCTTTCGATCGTCTTGACCGACAGGTGGAGTCGGGCCGCGATCTCCTTGTACATGTAGCCGCGCGCGATCAGCTGGAGGACTTCCCGCTCGCGCGGGGTCAGCTCGTTCAGATCTGCATCGCCGGCGACTGTTTCGCCGGCTCGGAACGCGTCGAGGACGAAGCCGGCCAGACGGGGGGAGAAGACCGCATCGCCGTCGGCGACGCGGTTGATCGCGGCGGCGAGCTCGTCGGCCGCGATCGTCTTGGTGACGTAGCCGCGCGCGCCGGCGCGGATGACGGCGATCACGTCCTCGGCGGCATCGGAGACGGACAAGGCCAGGAACTTGACGCCGGGGCGTTCGGCGGCGACCGCGTTGATGATCGTGTCGCCGCTCCCGTCCGGCAGGTGCACGTCGAGGAGGACGACATCCGGGTCGAGCTGCTTGATCAGGGGGACGGCGTCGGCGACCGTGCCTGCCTCGCCGATCACCTCGACGGCATCGCCGAGCTCGGCCCGCACTCCGGCCAGGAAGAGGCCGTGGTCGTCGACGAGCACCACCCGGGGCTTCATCGCGGCAACCTCAATTCGACCTCGCTCCCTTCGCCCGGGACGCTGGTCACGATTGCCGTGCCCCCGGCGCGCTCGAGCCGCCCTTTGATCGATTCTCGGATGCCCTGCCGACCTTCGGGAACGGCGGTGAGGTCGAAGCCGACGCCGCGGTCGCGCACGAAGACGGCGGTCTCGTCGTCGCCCACCTCCACATAGACGTCGATCTCCTCGACGCCGGCGAACTTGGCGGCGTTCGTCATCGCCTCGCGTGCTGCGAGCAAGATTGCGTTGTCGGGTGGAGCGTCGCCGGCGCTCGCGATCTCGACGCGCACGCCGTGAAGTTCTTCGACATCGGCCGCGGCTGCAGAGAGTGCGGCGACGAGCGAGGAGCCGTCGTCGCCGAGCGGCCGGTCCGCATACAGCCATCCGCGAAGCTCGCGCTCCTGCCGGCGTGCGAGCGCCGCGACACGGCGCGGTTCGCTCGCGTGGCGCTGGATCAGGGCCAGGGTCTGCAGAACCGAATCGTGGACGCGTCCGGCGACGTCCGCTCGCTCCTCGCTGCGGATTCGCGTGGCGCGCTCCTCGTCGCGGTCGAGTGCGAGTCGCCACAGCCAGGGGCCGGCGACGAGCAGCAGTGCACCCGCGACTGCGCCCGGCGCAAGCAATCGTGTCGGCGCGCTCCCCTGCGCCAGCAGCACGATCGCACCGATGCCGGCGAGTGCCAGCCCCGCGTAGGAGAGAGGGGCCTCGGGCCTGAAGCTGCCCCCTGTGCGCCAGGCAAGCGCCAGACCGGCGGCGACGAGGACGATCCCCAAAACCGCGCGGTGAGAGAGGCCGACGGCGTGAAGGAGCAAAGCGCCCGCGACGAGCACCAGCAGAAGCCCCCACCACGTCCCATGGGAGCGTGACCAGGCCCAGAGCGCGAGGTAGAGGACGATTCCTGCGCCGCCCGCGAGCGCCAGGAGCGCAAAGACGAGCCGAACCAGCGAGACGTCCACGCCGAGGGCTTGCGCGATGCCGGCGCAAACGCCGGCCAGCGCTCGCCCGTCAGCGCTCGCCGTGAACGACCGCAGACGCATGGCTTGTCATCGTACGGCTCGGGTCACGAGCACCTTGCCCATCCCGACGTGCGCGTCGAGGACGAGCACCCGCGTGCCTGCCTGGGCGATCTTCTTGTCCACGTTGCGGCCGTCAGTCTTTTCGCCGAGCACCTCGACCTGGCCGAGCTGCGCGTCGCCGTGCACGCGGAGCGCGACGTACGGGGGAACGATCACGCGTAGCTCCCCGACATCGACGCGGGCGTGGACGTGGGTCTTGCCGGCGGGGAAGTGGACCTCGCGCAGGTTGACGATCAAGTTGCCGACGCCGAGCTTGTAGGCGTGGCGTAGCTCCTTCGCGCTCGTTGGGACGTAGGTGCGGTCGCCCACGCCGTTGCCCACGTCGACGTGGAAGACGGCTGCGCAGATCGCGGCGGTGACGAGCACCAGCGCGACGACCGTTCCCAGGAGGATCGCGGTGCCCTTGAACACGCGACGCATCCGTCGCGAGTCCTCGCGTGCGAGCACCGCGGTGTCCTCGGTCGTGTCCGCTTCCGCTGCCGTACTGCTGCCGTGGCGGGTGACCCACAGGATCGCCCCGCCGGCGAGGAGCAGCAGGAACCACGCGTCGCCGTGCGGCCACAACGTCGCCCGCGCGAGCAGCGACGCGATCGCGACTCCGACGAGCGCCAGCCCGATCAGCGGCCAGGGCCGGTCGCGTCGGTTCCGCAGGATTGCTGTCGCGACGGAGTCTTCCTTCCCCTCGTCCGGCAGGACGAGCGCAGCCGCCGCGTAGATCAGGATCCCGGCCCCGCCGAGGAGCGTCAGCACGACGAAACCGACGCGGTAGAAGGCAGGGTGGATATCGAAGTAGCTCGCCAGGCCGCCGCAGACGCCGGCGACCATCCGGTCGGAGCGGCTCCGCTCGAGTCGCTTCGCCGCTCCATTCTCAACTGCATGGGTGTGTTCGCTCATGGCCACAAGAGTGGCCGAACCGACGCTCCTCGGCTATCGGGGATGACCCCGAAGGAACCCTGAACGATGGCAGCTCGGTGGATTGCCTCGTTCGTCGCCAGCCGGGCTCGCGGTATCCCGTCGGTGCCGAGGGTCGTTGTAGGTGCGTCAAAGGAAGGGAGTGCCGTGCTCATCGGGGGCGTTGTCGCCATCTGCATCGTTCTGTTCGTGTTAGCGCTGCTCGCTCCACGGCTGTCTCGTAAGCCGCAGGGGGCAGTCGACCGTGGCTTCGGGGCGGGAGCGCGAGCGGCCAGCCACGCGCCAGGTCCTATTGGCCGTTGGCTTTCGAAGCCGTTCCGAAGTTCTCAGCGAGCCGCCGATAAGAGCGCCTCGGCCGGTAGGAAGGCTCGGCACAAGATCAGCTAAAGCCGGCCGGCTGGCTCCCGCATCTCTCCGGCCCTCGAACCAGTTAGCCAGGCATGGGTGACGATGAGTCACGTCGAGAACTACTCCTGGCGGTGGCCCTCGGTTCGCGCCGGAAGGGAGAGGAGCGGCGGGTGCTTCCCGACCGCCGAAGCGGGCTCGATCGACGCAGGGCTCAGCTTGACGTTCCTCATGAGCGCCGCGCCGGAGGCGAGCGGCGACAGGTTGCGCGGCGCAAGATCGATCAGAGCGAAGGCTCGACGCTCCTCCAGAAGGCTCGCAGCAGACTCGGCGGGTCCTTGCGCCGGCACGTTGAGCCAGAGGATCATCCCGACGATGGACTTCGCTGAACGAGCGGCGCGCAACGAAGAGGTGTTCCGTGACGTGAACGAGCGGATCGAGGACGGCGCTGAACAGCACGGCGTATCCGCTGCGTTGCCCTTCCACTGCGAGTGCGGTCGAGCTGCGTGCTTCGAGACGATCGAAATTCCTCCCGCTCGCTACGAAGCGATCATCCAGAAGCGCTACCACTTCGTCATCTTTCCTGGACATGAGGAGCCTCGAATCGAACGCGTAGTTGAGACCGAATCCGACTTCCTCGTGGTCGAGAAGACCGGCGAGGCCCGGGAGCAGATCGACCGAGACCACCCGCAGCAACACCATCACGGCTAGATCGGCAGAGTCGCGCGCCCAACGTCGGCGTTTCCGTCCTCGCCCGCGGTGGGAAGACACGTTCGTGGGCCCACGTCTCGAGCGCGCTCGGCGGGCGCTGACCATCGGGCGGGTCGCACACCAGTCCGGGCTTCGTAGGATCCTCGGGGAGATCGGGGTTACGGGGCGTCGCGAGGCGACACGTGAGGGAGCTCGGGCGTTCCGCGAGGGGCTCGAGGAGCTCGGGACGACGTTCATCAAGCTCGGGCAGCTGCTCTCATCGCGCCCGGACCTCCTGCCCGAGGCCTACATCGAGGAGCTCGGTGCGCTCGTCGACGATGTCCCGGCCGTTCCGTTCGCGGAGATCGAGTCTGTGGTCCGGGAGGATTTCGGCGAGGGGGCGTTTGCGCGCCTCGAGCGCGAGCCGCTGGCGACGGCGTCGATTGCGCAGACGCATCGCGGGCTGCTGGCGACGGGCGAAGACGTCGTGGTCAAGGTGCGGCGTCCAGGTGTTGTCGAGCAAGTCGATCTGGACCTCGCGGTCCTCCGCTCGACTGTGCGTATGGCGTCGCAGCACTCTGAGTCGGCGCGGAGGGTGCAGCTCGAGGAGCTCGCCGACGAGCTGGAGATCAACCTGCGCGCCGAGCTCGATTTCGTGGAGGAGGCGCACAACGCCGAGCTCGTGCGCAAGCTCGTCGAGTCGTATGAAGGCCTCGTCGTGCCTCGAGTGATCCGGCCGTATGTGACCGAGCGCGCTCTGGTCCTGGAACGGATCTCCGGCGTCAAGGTCGTGGCAGACCACGGCCTCGAGCCGGAGCGGGCGGCTCTGCTCGCGCGGGAGTTCTTCCGCGCCTACGTGTTCCAGGTCGTCGTCGAGGGCGTCTACCACGCCGATCCGCACCAGGGCAACGTCCTGCTGACGGACGACGGGCGGTTGGCTCTCCTCGACTTCGGTCTGCTCGGCCGCCTCGACGAGGACACACGGACGGGCCTCGCTCTGCTGCTACTCGCACTCGCCCAGAACCGGGCCGACGACGTTGCCGATCTCGTCGTCTCGCTGTCCCTTACCTCGACGCGCTCCGACCAGGCCGGGTTCGTGCAGGACGTCCGGCGCAAGCTGCCGCGCTTCCACCACCGGCCAATTGCGGCGATCGAGTCCGGGCGCGCCCTCGCCGATCTGCAACGGGCGGCGATCCGGCGCGACGTTCAGCTCCCCACGTCCTTCGCGCTCGTCGGGAAGACGCTCGCGCAGGCCGACTCGATCGCGCGGCGCCTCGACCCCGACTTGGACCCGGTCGCCCTGATCGAGGAGCAATCACTCGAGGTGATGTCCCGCGAGGTCGAGCAGCGGCTGGAGCCCAACCGCTTCGCCGCCTCCGTTTTCACGCAGCTCGCGGCGCTGACCGGACTGCCCCGCCGCGTTGGGCATCTCGTCTCGGAGCTCGAGCAGGGCACCCTGAGGGTCGGCATCCATCCCACCGGGCTGGAGGAGCTCGAACACAACCTCCGCTCGATCGCGAACCGCGTCGGAGCCGCGATGATCATCGGCGCATTGCTCATCGCCTCGTCCCTGCTCGTGCGTGCGCATGCGGTCGAGTGGCTCGGCGTCGCCGGCTTCTGCCTGGCCGCGGTGCTCGGGCTCTACATGATCTGGAGGATCATCCGCACACCCGGCGAGCTCTAGCCGTCGCGCAGGCTTAGCCTCGCTGGTCAGGTGGCACGTCTCCGGTTGGTGTCTCGCCCCCTTCTTAACCGGACGTTACTGGCAAGTCAACGTGCCGCTGCCGCAGTCCTGACCCCGGGGCTTGACATAGGCCAGACGACGTGAAGCGGCCTCCCCTGGACGGACGGGTCTTCCTAGGTCTCTCGGCTATGTCCGCTATCGGCTCTGCCTGCCGGCTTAGCCTTGCGCCAGGCCCGTTGTGTCCAGTTCGTAGAGCCGCTCGGGTTCTTCGCCCTCGTCGGCGCTGCGGTAGAGCGTGGCGTCGGCGTTGCGGTTGCGGAGGTGGAGCTCTCCGAGGGAGTTGTGGTAGCTGGGCCGCCGGATGAGCTGCCAGTCGGTGCGCGCGCGTCGGACGCCGCCAAGGCGGGCGAGTAGTCGGGCAACGGCTGCGCCAGGTCGGGAGGTCATCGCCTTGACGGAGCGCCGCTGCATGGCGCTGAGGGGGTTCCGGAACGGCGAGCAGACGATCTGGTAGACGCGGCTGGCTCCGCTCGACCTGGTGGGGAGCGAGATCTGGTTGATGTACGCGTTGTGGACGTCGCCGCCGAGCAGCACGATGGTCGCGGGCGGGCGCTCTCCGTGGTCGCCGTCGGCGACCGCGCGCAGCCAATCGCAGAGGCGTTCGAAGGAGTCGTGGAAGGCGCTCCAGTGTTCGAGGTCGACGGCCCGGCGGATCTTCTCGCCGAGGCGGGCGAAGTACCGTCCCCAGGCGCCGGCGCAGACGGCCTCGTTCCAGGCTTCGAGGAAGTGGATCCCCTTCGGCATGAAGACGGGGAGCGTGCTCGCGATGACCAGGTGGTCGAACTCGCCGTTCGCGTGGTCGACGATCCAGTTCCATTCCTCCTCGTCGATCATCTCGCGGCGATCCTCGTCGAGGACGCGGGCGGCACGCGAGTCGATCACGAGCAGCCGAGAGTCGCCGAAGTCGCGGTAGTACGCCCACCGCGAGTGCGCCGATTCGCGATCCCAGCGGCGGGCGGCCTCCCGTAGCCGCGGGCCGGCGTCGTCGTCGGCCCTGACGAGCGGCAGCAATTCCTCTTCGGCGAGCTGTGGCGGCGAGAGGTTCCCGAGGTGCTGATAGAGCCAGTAGGACATGAAGGCGCCGGTGATCCGTGCGTCCCACCACGGCTCCTGGCGCATCTCGGAAACCCAGCTGTCGGAGATGTTCCAGTCGTCGTTGACGTCGTGGTCGTCGAAGATCATCGCGGTGGGCACGGTCGAGAGCAGCCAGCGGATGTCAGGGTCGGACCACGACTCGCGGTAGAGGCGCGTGTACTCCTCGAAGTCCGCGATCTCCTCCCCCGGCGGCTCTTCGACGTCCCGTCTGGAGCGGATGAACTCGGCCGTTGCGGGCGAAACCTCGTCGGCGTAGACCTGGTCGCCCAGCAGCAGGAGCGCGTCGGGCCACTCGACCTCGCCGCGTTGCAGCTGCCGTGAGTACGCCCAGAGCGCATCAATGCCGGACTCGGGAAACTCTCCCGGCTGTGGTTGCGGATCGCCGATTCGGCAGGAGCCGAAGATGAGCCGCACTTCCCGCTCGCCTGCACGCGTGTGCACCGTCGGCGCGGGCCGGCCGTCATCCGGCGGCCAGACCGGCCGCCCGTCTAGGCGAACGTCGTAGTCGATCAGCGAGGCCGGCTCGAGGTCGTCGACGAGGAGCAGCGCGTAGTGATGCCCCTCGACAGTGAATGTCCGGTCGCGGTGCCCGAGGATCTCGACCTCGCAGGGCCGGCTCGTCTCGAGCCAGAAGCTCGCGCTCTCAGTGCCCGCGTAGCGCAACAGCGGCCCGAGCACGAGCTGCACGGCGGTCGTTCCCACGGCCGGTGCGGCGGCCGCGTCAGCTCCAAGCGTGTCCGTGTCTCTCGCCATCGCTCGAACCCCCTCCCGCCGTTCCTCCGATCACTCGTTCGGAAACGTCAGCAGGCGCTAAACGAGGGCCGGCGGCTCGAGCTCCGCGTCGCGGCTGATGAGTGCGGCGTAACGGCCGCCGGCGGCGAGTAGCTCCTCGTGGCGGCCTCGTTCGACGACGTGGCCCTGGTCGAGGACGACGATCTGCTCGGCGTCCCTGACGGTGGAGAGCCGATGCGCGATGGCGATGGTCGTGCGCCCCTCGGATAGCCGGTCGAGCGCTTCCTGTACGAGCCGCTCGGTCTCGGTGTCGAGCGACGAGGTCGCTTCGTCGAGGACGAGGATCGGCGGGTTGCGCAGAATTGTCCGCGCGATCGCTATCCGCTGCTTCTCGCCGCCGGAGAAGCGGTAGCCGCGCTCGCCCACGATCGTCTCGTAGCCCTCGGGAAGCGCCGCGATGACGTGATGGATCCGCGCGGCCTCGGCCGCCGCGAAGACCTCCTCGTCGCTCGCCTCGGGCTTGGCGAAAAGGAGGTTCTCGCGCACGGAGGCGTGGAAGAGATACGTCTCCTGCGAGACGACGCCGACGAGTGCCGCCAGCGCGTCGAAGCTGAGGTCGCGGACGTCGACGCCTCCGATCGAGACGGTGCCCCGATCGATGTCGTAGAGCCGCGCCGCGAGATAGCCAAGGGTCGTCTTGCCGGCCCCCGTCTCGCCGACGAGCGCGGTCGTAGTGCCGGCGGGAACTGTGAAGCTCACGTCCTGCAGCGTCCAGGCGTCGTCGTACCGGAACCAGACATCGTCGAAGACGACGTCACCCGCCTCGGCGACTTCGATCGGGTTCTCCCGCTCGGCGATGTCGACCGGCGTGTCGAGGTACTCGAAGATCCGGTCGAAGAGCGCGAGCGAAGTCTGGATGTCGAGGCCGACGCCGAGCAGGGAGCCGACCGGGAAGAACAGCCGCGTCTGGAGCGTGGTGAAGGCGACGATCGTCGCGATCGAGATCGAGTGACTGAAGACGGTGCCGCCGAGCCAGTAGACCGCAGCCGGCATGACCGAGAAGCTCGTCTGGATCGATGCCATGACCCAGCGGCCGGCCATTCGCTGGCGCACCTCGAGGTCGGCCAGTCGCAGCGATTCCCCCTCGAAGCGGTCGGCGAGCTCGTGACCGCGGCCCATCGTCTTGCCGAGCAGGATCCCGCTGACCGACAGGGACTCCTGGACGATGCTCGAAATGTCGGCGAGTGACTCCTGCGTCGACTTCGCGATCCTCCGCCGCTCGTTTCCGACCCGGCGGGTGAGCACCGCGAACAACGGGATCAAGGCAAATGCAAAGAGCGCGAGCTGCCAGCTGAGGAGCAGCATGCCGACCATCGTCGCCACGACCGTCGTCAGGCTCGACGTGATGCTCGTGGCGGTGTTCGTGACCACGTTCTGCACGCCGCCGATGTCGTTGTTGATCCGGGACTGCACCTCGCCCGTGCGCGTGCGCGTGAAGAAGGCGAGCGAGAGCTGCTGCAGATGGCGGAACACGGCGGCGCGCAGGTCGTGCATGACGCGTTGACCGACCTGATTCGAAAGGAGCGTCTGAACCACGCCGAGCACTCCGGCGACGATCGCAATCACGATCATCCCGCCCGCATTCACGGAAACCGCGCGCGTGTTGTGGGCCTCGATCGCGATGAGGACGCGGCGCAGTAGGAATGCCGGGAGGACGCCGAGGCCGGCGCTGGCGACGATCAGTCCGAGGAGCACCGAGAGCCGGCGCCGATACGGCCTGAAGAGCGGGCCTATCCGGCGCAGGTTCGCGCGCCGCACCTCCGGATCCGGAGCCCGCTCGGGAGGCGCTTCTCCTCGGTCGTGGAAGAACATTCCCATAGGGGCTTAGAACGAATAGCGAAAGCCGCTCCATTCCGGCAAGCCGTCCGCTTCAACCGTTGACGCGGCGCCGCACGACGGAAGAGAATCGTGGAGCGAACCTTTGTGGGCGAAGCGCGAGACGGAGGGAGGAAGAGTGGGCTCAGCTCAGGCGGTCGGTCAGGTGGTGGTCGCGGGCCAGGATCCGCTCTGGTTCTTGGGCACGCTGACACGGCTGAAGCTCGACGGTTCGCAGACCGGTGGCCGCTTCGCGCTCTGGGAAGGCGTATTTCCGCGTGGGGCGGCACCGCCGCTTCATTAGCATCCTCAGGACGAGACCTTCTACGTGGTGGAAGGAGAAGTCACGGCCTGGATCGTCCAACCGGAGGCGGTCGCGGATCACGCCGAGCCCTCAGGCTGGGTCGCCGCCTGTGCGCAGCGCGGCGGGGTCGGCATGGTCGCGTTCGCTCCTGGTGGCACACCGCACACGTTCCGGGTCGAATCAGACACCGCCAAGATGCTGTTTCTCAGCACGCCCGCCGGCATCGAGGACTACATCAAGGCGCTAGCGGAGCCGGCGGCGCAGTGGCCGTGGCTGCAGCAGCCGGCGGAAGGCCCACGTGTCCCTGTGGAGCGGATCGAAGCCGTCGAACTCGAGCTAGGGATGACGCGCCACGGGCCGCCGCCGCCTCCTCCTCCGTCCAGCGACGAATAGCGGCTGCGAGGCTAGGCTCGCGAGCGTGGACGCTGACGACCGTCCGCCGATCTGTCCGACCTGCGGCGTGACCATGGTGCCGGCAGCACTGAGCGCTCATGAGGACTGTGAAGGCGACTGGGTCTGCCTCGAATGCGAGGAACGCGATGGGTTTTCCACTTTTCCACAGGCGACTCCACAGTCCTGAGACGGGGAGATCAGACTTACTTTTGACGCCGTAGCGCGTCGATCCACGCTCGTGCCGATTCCGTTGCGACTGGTTCCGCGACCCGCTCCGTGTCCGTTGCAGGCGGTTCGACAGGGTCGGCAGGCACGTTGCGGCGAAGCACCCGTTGGAGCCGCGTCTGCAGGCTCGACACGACCGGCTCCTCGCCCTCGGCGCTCTCGGCGATTGCGGCGGCAGGTTCTTCCTCGTTCGACTGCATGCGTGCGTGCCAGAGCTCGATGTGCAGCCGGTCGATCTCTTCGACGAGCATCAGGATTGCGCGACCGACGGCGGCATACTCTTCGCCGCCGGTTTGTCGTAGCCGCTCGCCCCACGTCCGCAGCGCCTCGAGCTTTTCTTCGTCGAGCTGCACTTGCTCCATCGTGTCACGTCGTGCCCGATCAGGTGGAAGACTTTGGTCGGTATGCGGTACCGCCGAAACGCCAGGCTCGACCCGTCGCAAATCGAAGATCGCCGCGGCGGCGGAGGATTCGGCGGCCTTCCCGGCGGCGGGCTCACGGTGGGAGGCGGAGGGCTCGGGCTCGCGGGCCTCGTGATTTACCTGCTTCTGAGCGCGCTGTCCGGTGGGGGCGGCCTCTCCGGTCCGCTCGGCAACCTCGACGGTTCGACCGTTGCCCAGGCGCCGCCGGGGCAGGTGCTCGGCCAGGAGTGCCAGACGGGTGCGCAGGCGAACTCGCGGGAGGACTGCCGGATCGTGGCCGACGTGAACAGCGTCCAGAGCTACTGGCAGCAACTGTTCAACTCGAACGGCCGCACGTACACGATCGCCAAAACGGTCTTCTTCACCGGCTCGACGGACACCGGCTGTGGCCCGGCCAGCACCGACGTCGGCCCCTTCTACTGCCCCGTCGACAAGCACGTCTACATCGATCTTGGCTTCTTCGACGAGCTCCGCACGCGCTTCGGCGCCCGCGGCGGCCCGTTCGCGCAGGCCTACGTGCTCGCGCACGAGTACGGCCACCACGTGCAAGACCTGCTCGGCATCCTCGGCCAAGCGTCGAGCCAGCAAGGCGCTGAAGGACGATCGGTGCGCACGGAACTGCAAGCAGACTGCTTCGCAGGCGTCTGGGCCCACCATGCCACGCAAACCGGCTACATCGCGAACCTCACGCAGGCGGACGTCAGCGACGCGCTCAATGCCGCGGCCGCCGTCGGCGACGACCGGATCCAGTCGGAGACGCAAGGACAGGTCGATCCCGAGACGTGGACGCACGGCTCGTCGGCACAACGTCAGCACTGGTTCGGCCTCGGCTACCAGACGGGCAAGCCGTCGGCGTGCGACACCTTCCACGGCAGCATCTGACCCGGGCCACGGTGCGCGCGGCGGCGACTGGTTGGCTGGCGCTACTGCTCCTCTTCGGGTCGCCGGCATCCGCCGCGAACCCTCCAACTCGGAAGGTCGTGCTCGGCCGATCGGTCGAGGGGAGGCCGATCGTCGCCTTCGAGGTCGGAGACCCAGCCGCTGCTCGTCGAGAGCTCGTCGTCGGCTGCATCCACGGTGACGAGACGGCCGGAATCGCGATCGCGCGCCGCCTCGAGCACACCTCGCCGGTAGGTCTCGATCTCTGGATAGTGCCGACGCTCAATCCAGATGGCGCAGCGGCCGGCACGCGCGGGAACGCGCACGGCGTCGATCTCAACCGCAACTTCCCCTGGCACTGGAAGCGACTGAAAGGCCTCGTCTACTCGGGGCCGTGCTCGTTGTCGGAGCCGGAGAGCAGGATCGCCTTCGGGCTGATCAAGCGGCTTCGCCCGCAGGTCTCGATCTGGTTTCACCAACCACTCGACGTCGTCGACGAGTCCGACGCGACCAAGGTGGTGGCGCGTCGCTTCGCCTCGGCTGTGGGCTTTTCCGTTGCGCGCCTGGCTCGCGAGCCCGGCAGCGCGGTCGGGTGGGAGAACCACGTCCTGCCCGGGTCGAAGGCCTTCGTCGTGGAGCTACCGCACCGGAGGCTGTCCACTGCCGCGGTCGGCCGTTTCGCCTGGGCCGTGGTCGCCGTCGGCAGGGGATATTCGCGCGTACTCGCGAGGCGTTAGGGCCGGGAACGATTCCGGCTTGGCAGGCGGGAAACGCCGAGGTATGGGCGATCCTGCGAAAGCCGCCGAGCAAGCAGGCGAGCGCGCCGCGCGGCCGGCGAGCGGGCGAGCGCGGCGAAGGCGCGCGCGGAGGCTGCGAAGGAGGGAATGCTCGCCGATCGACATGACCCCAAACGCGCAGCGGACTCAGCTCGTGCTGCCGAGGAGAGCGAGAAGGCCGCGAAGAGCTCGGCGCGGCGGGCTCACAAACAGGCCGCGGATACGCAAGAGCAGCGGGCCGACGATTTCGAGGCTCTCGGAGACAAGGAGGGTGCGGCTCGGGCTCGTGCGCGTGCGGACCAGGAACGCGAGCGAGAAGACCACACGTAAGAAGGCGCGGGGCCGCCCGAAAGCGGCCCCGGCTCCGTGTACGAATGCGGTGATCGCCTAGACGACGTCGTCCTCGACGACCGTGCGGCGGCGGGTTCCGCCACCGACGCCGCCCCAGCTCGACCAGAACACGAGCGAGAGGAGTGCGCCGATCGCGCCGACGATCAGCAAGATGTAGCCGACCGTATTGACGTTGAAGCCGGACGTGCTGACGTGCACGGCGAAGGCCAGGACGGCACCGACCGCGATCAGGATCAAGCTGACTCCGATACCCACGACAACCTCCTAAGCTGTTTGCCGCCAGAGCAACGGCTGAAGATGCCGGCCGGTTACGGCGCACGAGCGACAGGTGCCGTTTCGTGGCTCGCTCACGGGCAATCAGCCCTGCCAAGGTGGGTGCCGGCGTAGACCAGTTCGAGGGCGGCGATGTACTGCTCGTGGTCGACGTCTTCGAGGCGTTCGACCACGACGAGGGCGAGCCGCTGCTCGCGTCCTTCCGGGAGCGGGGCGCGTCGATCGTTCGCGCGATCGCGAAGGCCCGGGAAGCCGGCGTCCCGGTTATCTACATCAACGACGACCGGGATCGTTGGGACAGCGATGCGCCGGCGCTTGCGCGTGAAGCGGCGGACGGCCCGGGCGGCGACGTCATCCGGCAGCTCCTCCCTCAGGACGGCGACCGCATCCTGCTCAAGCACCGCTACTCCGCCTTCGACCACACCGCGCTCGAGCTGCTGCTCGAAGCCGTATCCGCCGAGCGGGTTTTGATCGTCGGTGCAGCGACGGAAGGATGCGTGGTGCAAACGGCCCTTGACGCGCGAGAGCACGGACTGAAGGCGTCGATTCTCGCGGACGCATGCGCGACCGCCGATGCGGAGCTCGAAGAGACAGCGCTCCGCTATGCGCAGGAGGTCGGCGGAATCCGCGTTCAGCAGGCTGCAAACACGCAAAAGGCCCGCTGATGCGGGGCTTTTGCGCTGGAGGTGGTTCGCTGACCTAGGAGTCTCCGCCGTGGTCGTCGCCGGCGTCGTGGCCCGCTCCGTCGTCAGTGGTGGTGGTGGTGGCGGCTGCGGCAGCCTTCGCCGCGGCGGTCGAGGCGGTGCACGTCTCACCCGAACGGACCGCGCGGGCGCTGATGTGGGTCGTGCCGAGCTGTCCGGCGATCACGCGGCGGACCTCGAAGGAGCCGCTGGGCGCGTGCGTCGTCGCCCGGAGCAGAGCAACGCGGTGGCCGTTGCGGCTGAGTGCGACCTTCCACGGGACAGCGTTGCGGTTCTGGTCGACCTCGAACTCGACTTCGATGCCGCGATCCTCGCGGCTCAGCTTCAGCGTGCTCGTCGACTGCTGGGTGCAGACGCCGCGGACGCGGACGCCGCGGTCGTGGCCTCCCTTCGCGAGCGCAGCTGGAACCACGAGCAGCGCCGCTGCGAAGAGAGTGAGCGTGAGGGGGATGAGAGCGCGGGTCATGGTGATCCTTTCGTCGGTCTTCGTGACGGGAGGCAGCGTCGCGATCTCCCGGTCCGACCCGCAATGGGACATTGGTCCCAGCGGCACCCGGCCCGCCGCAGAGCGGCGATCATGAGGCGGATGGCTCCGACTTCCCGTTCGGTCATCGTCCGCTTCGCGACCGGCACGCTCGTGGCGCTCGCGGTTGCGCTCGTCGGCGGCTACTTCGTGCTGCGCTCGGTCGCGATCGACGAGGCGAAGCGGCAGACGCGCACCCGCGTGCTGGAGGCGGCGAACCTCGTCGACGAGAGGGTCACCGACGGGCTGCTGCACGGCCGGGCAAAGGCAGTCAGGGCCGTCGACGACATCGTGGTCGGCCGCGTGCTCAGCAAGTCGATCGTGCGGGTGAAGATCTGGTCTCCCGCCGGACAGGTCCTCTACTCCGACGAGCCCGCGGAGATCGGCAAGCGGTACGCGTTGGGCGGAGAGGAGCACCGGTTGCTCCGGAACGGGGGAGCCCAGGTGGAGGTCAGCGACCTGAGCCGGCCCGAGAACGCGCTCGACCGCCAAGACGGGCGCCTGCTCGAGGCGTATACGCGAATCAGGACGCCCTCGGGGAGCCCGTTGCTGTTCGAGATCTACCAGCGCTTCACCTCTGTCACGGCGGAGGCGCGCAGGCTCCTGAAGGCGCTCGCGCCGCCGATCCTCGGCGCGATCGGCCTCATCCTCCTCATCCAGGCGCCGCTCTTCTGGTCGCTGTTGCGACGCCTCCAGCAGAGCCACGAGGAGCGGGAGGGCCTGCTGGCGAACGCCGTCACTTCGTCGCGCCGGGAGCGCCGCCGTGTCGCGTCGTATCTCCACGACGGTCCGGTGCAGGAACTCGCCGGGCTCGCGTTCTCCCTGGCGCCGGTGGCCGACGGCGCCGAGCAACGAGGTGCAGAACGCGAGGCCGCCGTCATGCGCAACGTGATCGATCGGTTGCGCGTGACGGTGCGCGACCTTCGCGCGCTGCTCGTCGACCTCCACCCGCCGACACTCGCCACCGCGGGCCTCGAGGCCGCGCTTCGCGACCTCGTCAGCCCGCTTTCCGCCCGGGGGACGACGGTCGAGCTGCGCGTCGACGGCGCCGAGCGACTCGATCCCGACACGCTGGCGCTCGTCTATCGGGTCGCGCAGGAGGCGGTACGCAACGTGGTGGCCTACGCCGACGCCTCGGCCGTAGCGGTCGAGGTCGACGTCACGGACTCGACTGCGCACCTCGTCGTCGCCGACGACGGCCGCGGCTTCGGCCCCGAGACGCGAGAGCGGCGCCGCGCGGAGGGACACCTCGGCCTGTCGCTCGTCGAAGAGCTCGCCGAGCAGGCCGGCGGCAGCCTGTCGGTCGACTCCGGCGAAGGCGAAGGCACCCGCGTGCGCCTCGAGGTGCCGCTCAAGTGATTCGCGTCCTCATCGCCGACGATCACGGCGTCGTGCGCGACGGGCTCTCGGGTGTGATCGCGGCCCAGCCGGATCTCGAGGTTGTCGGCGCGGTCGAGAACGGGGCGGAGGCCGTCGAGTCGTGCCGGAGCTCGGAGCCCGACGTGGTGTTGATGGATCTCGAGATGCCGGTTCTCGACGGGATCGAGGCCACCCGCATCATCCGGGAACAGCATCCCGAGACAGCCGTCCTCGTGTTGACGTCGTTCTCGGATGTGCGCCGGATCACGGCGGCGCTCGGCGTCGGCGCGGCCGGCTATCTCCTCAAGGACACGTCCGCCGATGACGTCGTTCGCGGCATCCGCGCCGCGGCCGAAGGCGGAGCGCCCCTCGATCCCCAGGCGGCGCGGCTGCTGCTGGAGGCGAGAGA
>DATFHC010000018.1:0-13441 GCA_035248765.1 Gaiellaceae bacterium | reverse complement strand
CACCTCGAGATGAGAGCTCCCATCCCCTCGAGGGAGTAAGGGCGGTCGGAGACCACGACCTTGATAGGCGGGACGTGTAATCGCAGCAATGCGTTCAGCGGACCCGTACTAATTGCCCGAGGTCTTGATTTGAACGCCGGTCGAGTCGCTATGGAGTTTTGAAGGCCTGCACGGACTCGTGCGCCTTTGACAGTTCGGCGGTCATACCGGTAGGGAGACACCTCTTCCCATTCCGAACAGAGAAGTTAAGCCTGCCAGGGCCGATGGTACTCGGAGGGCAACCTCCCGGGAGAGTAGGTCGCCGCCGATTTCTTGAAAAAGAGCCGCATTTGCGGCTCTTTTTCGTTCTAGGCCGCGGCCTCGCTCTGCACGCGGTCGCGCCAGGAAGGATCGAGCTCCCGGAGCCGGCGCACCCGCTCCTCGATCGGTGGGTGCGTGTGGAACAGGCGGGCCGGCCAGTCGTCCGCGAACGGATTGATGGTGAACAGGGGCTCCGTCGCCGGGCTGCCCTTGAACTCGACCAGTTCCGCAGCCTGCTCCAGGCGCGTCAGAGCGTCGGCAAGCCCGTGCGGGGAGTCGCAGAGCGTCGCGGCAAACCGATCCGCCGCAAACTCGCGCTTCGGGGACACGAGCAAGTGCATGCACGCGGCCGCCACGGGTCCAAGGACGAAGAGAAGCACGCGCTGGAACCAGCCGCCGATCCGGCTCGTCTCCAGGATGACCGCGGAGGCGACCGCGGCCGCTGTTTGCAGCTGCACCTCGTGCAGCCGCACGTGCGCAACCTCGTGCGCGAGCACGCCCTCCAGCTCGGCCGGAGTGCACGCGGCGATGCAGCCCGTGCTCACGGCGAGGGCAGAGCTCCGAACGCCCCGTCCGGTCGAGGCCGCGATCGGCAGCCCGTCCGGGACGAGATAGAGGCGCGGCTTGGCGATTCCGGCGCGGGCCGCCAGGCGTTCGACCGAGGAGTGGAGGAGCGGTGCCTCGCCGACCGGCAGCTCGCGGGCTCCGAGCATTCCGAGCACCACGCGGTCAAACGACCAGTACGCGCCGGCCGCCACGAGCAGGGCGCAGAAGACGAAGATCGAGAGTCCCTGCACGCCGCCCAGTCCCCACCCGATCAGTGCGAAGACGCCGACGAGAGCCAGCACGAGCAGCCACGACTTGAGGATGTTGCGGGCCGCGAGAAGCACGCTCCGGTCTCCTAGCGGTCGTCGCCGCTGTCTTCTTGCCCGTCGTCCTCGAGCAGGCCGCGCGGCGGCCAGTCCTCGTTCTGCGGCGCGTCGCAGCGGCTCGAGCAGTGGAGCGACGCGATGTTCTGGAGAGGGACGAGGATGTGCCCGTTGAGCTCGATGTGGGCCACCTCGTCGACGTAGCAGTACGCCGTGAGGACGCCTTCCTGGTACTCGCCGCCGAAGAGCGCGACCTCGACCTGCTCGCCCTTGTACTTGCTCGTGTAGTCCTCCACCGTCCGGAGCGTAGCCCAGGCCGCTTGATCAAGCGGTGCGTCGCTGCGCTGCCTGCTCGAGGCGAGCCCGCTCCCGCGCGAAGAACTCATCCACCTGCGCGACGTCTCTGCGATGCAGCATGGTCGACAGGTTGACGTACGCACCCCAGTCCTTCCGGAACCCGATGTGCTCGTCTCGGAGGGTGGCGCGGGGAGGCGGCGGCGCCTGAGTTGCGATGAGTGAATCGTCGCACGATTTCGGGCCGACCGTGAGTGAGATTTCTAGAGTGCCCGCAGGGAGCCGTTCTCGTACGCGCAGAGCCAGCGGCCGCAGTTCTCGACGACCGGCAGCGCCATCCCCATCGCCGCGGTTTGGACGCGTCGCATCGAGCCGCCATGGGTGACCACGAGGACATTGCCGCCCTCCGGATGGAGTTCGGAGATTCGGCGCAGCGCGCGGAGGATTCGCTCCTGATGGGCCTCGGTCGACTCGCCGACGAACTCGACACGGTCGCGCTCGACAGCGGTCAGCCCTTCCCAGGTGCCCCAGTCCTTCTCCCGTAGATCCGGGTCGAGCGAGACCGGTAGCCCGATGCGCTCCCCGACGATCTCGGCGGTCTCGCGGGCGCGGGCGAGATCGCTGGAGTAGATCGCCTCGAGCTTCTCCTCCGCCAGTTCGCCGGCGAGCTGCCGGGCCTGCGAGCGGCCGAAGTCGCTCAGCGGCCGGTCGGTCTGCCCCTGCAGGCGTCCGTCGGCGTTCCAGTCGGTTTCGCCGTGGCGAACGAGCAGGAGCCTGGTCATGACGGACTACGCTAGCCAGCCATGGATCTTGGTCTCGCCGACGCCGTCTGTCTCGTCACCGGCTCGACAGGCGGGATCGGCCTCGAGACTGCAAGGCTCCTCCGCGCGGAAGGCGCAACCGTAGTCACGACCGGACGCAGCGGAGGCGACGCGCAGGCCGACCTTTCCCAGGCGGGGGAGCCGGAGCGCGTGGTGCAGGAGACGATCGAGCAACACGGCCGGCTCGACGTGCTCGTGAACAACGTCGGCTACAGCGAGATCCGGAAGCTCGAGGACGTCACTGACGACGTGTGGCAGGCGTCGTTCGAGATCAACCTGATGAGCGCCGTCCGCGCCGCGCGCGCCGCGCTCCCGGGGATGCGCGAGCGGGGAGTCGGCACGATCGTGAACGTCTCTTCCACGGCGGCCAAGCGTCCGTCGACAGGGATGCCGGACTACTCCGTGATGAAGGCGGCGCTCCTGTCCTTCTCGCGGCTCGTCGCCGACCTGTACGCGAAGGACGGGATTCGCTGCAATGCCGTTACCCCGGGCCCGACCGCGACCGGCGCGTGGCTGGGCGACGGCGGGCTCGCGGATCAGCAAGGTGAGCGTGACGAGGTGCTCGCGAAGGTTGCCGCCGGCCGCCCGCTTGGCCGTCTTGCGCAGCCGGAAGAGATCGCGGCGGTGATCGTCTTCCTCTGCTCGCCGCTGGCGAGCTACGTCACGGGCGCCGCCTGGAGCGCCGACGGCGGCACGGTCCCGATCATCATCTGAGCGATGAGCGAGGCTGACTCCGTCGCCCGCTCCGAGAGCCCGCGCACCGTCGCGACGCTCGCGCACGACCTCCGGGCACTCGGCTTGGCGGACGGCGCGGTAGTCATCGTCCATTCGTCGCTGTCATCGCTCGGCTGGGTCGCGGGCGGCGCGGTAGCAGTGATCCAGTCGCTGCTCGATGTGGTCGGGCTGCAGGGGACGATCGTCATGCCGGCGCATAGCGGCGAGCTGTCCGATCCGGCCGGTTGGCGGCACCCGCCGGTGCCCGAGGCCTGGGTCGAGACGATCCGCGCCGAGATGCCTCCGTTCGACCCTCGCCGGACGCCGTCGCGTCACGTGGGCGCGGTCGCAGAGCTCTTTCGCACCTGGCCGAACGTCCTTCGCAGCGACCATCCGCAGGTCTCGTTCGCCGCGTGGGGCCGCGAGGCGGAGGCGGTCACGAGCGGGCACGCGCTCGATCACTCGCTGGGAGAGGCGTCGCCGTTGGCCCGGCTGTACGAGCGTGACGCGCAGGTGCTGCTCCTCGGTGCCGGCTATGGCAGTTGCACCTCGTTCCATCTCGCGGAGTACCGAACAGGCGGCACGCGCCCCGACCGGAGTGGCGCGCCGGTCATGGTGGAGGGGCGGCGTACGTGGGTGTGGTTCGACGACATCGAGGCTCGCGAGGACCTGTTCGAGGAGCTTGGCCGCGACTTCGAGGGCCGGTGTCCTGTCAACCGGGGCAGCGTTGGCTCCGCGGACGCGCGGCTCTTCTCGCAGCGGGCGGCGGTCGACTTCGCAGTCGACTGGCTGCGCGCCCGAGGTCGCTGATTCCGCCACTTCACGCTTTCCGGGGACCGGGCTAGGCTGACCTGACGATGCCGGAAATCGCCGGACAGGTCGCTGACGGCTTTGCGGCCGCGGTTCGCGAGCACGAGGAGCGTTGGCTATCGCCGCTCGCGGTGCGCTCGTACGAGACGCGTGGGCGGGCGGCTCCCGAGGAGGAGTGCCGGCTGCGAACGCCGTTCCAGCGCGATCGCGACCGGATCGTCCACTCGAAGGCGTTCCGCCGGCTCCGCCACAAGACGCAGGTCTTCGTCGATCCCGAGGGCGACCATTTCCGCACCAGGCTCACGCACACGCTGGAGGCAGCCGGGATCGCGCGCGGGGTGGCGCGGGCCCTGCGACTGAACGAGGACCTGACCGAGGCGATCGCGGTCGGCCACGACGTCGGCCACCCGCCGTTCGGCCACGCCGGCGAGCAGGCGCTCGACGAGCTCCTGCGCGAGCGTGGTGGTTCGGGCTTCCGGCACAACGAGCACTCGCTCCGTGTCGTCGAGCGGCTCGAGCGCGACGGGCGTGGCCTCAACCTCACGTGGGAGGTGCGCGACGGCATCCTCAAGCACACCGGCCCGGACGAGCCGGAGACGCTCGAGGGCCGTATCGTCCGCCTCGTCGACCGCTTCGCGTACATCAACCACGACATCGACGACGCCGTCCGCGCGGGACACCTCGACCCCGCCGATCTGCCCGCCGAGCCGCTCGAGCTCCTCGGCGACAGCGGCTCGCACCGCATCGACACGCTCGTCCACGACGTGGTCGAGAACTCGGCGCGCGCAGGCGACATCGTCCAGAGCGACGAGGTCGGCGAGGCGATGCTTGCGCTCCGCGCCTTCATGTTCGAGCGCGTCTACCTCGCCCAGGATCACGCGCCGGCGGACGTCGCCGTGCGCCGGATCTTCGAGCAGCTCGTCGACGACCGCGGGATGGACGTCCAGGACGCGACCGACTACCTCGCCGGGATGACCGACCGCTTCGCACTCGCCTACGCCGCGGAGTCGGATTAGCGCGTGGTGCGGATCAAGGACGAGTCGGTCGAGCGCGTCAAGGCGGCGATGGAGATCCTCCCGCTCGTCGAGGAGGTCGTCCGTCTCCGCAAGGCGGGAAGCACGTACAAGGGGCTCTGCCCGTTCCACCAGGAGCGGACGCCGAGCTTCACCGTCTCGCCGGCGCGCGGCACCTTCATGTGCTTCGGGTGCCACGAGCGCGGTGACGCGATCACGTTCGTCCAGAAGACCGAGAACCTCGACTTCGTCGGCGCGATCGAGGTGTTGGCGCGTCGGTTCGGGATCGAGCTCGAGTACGAGGAGGCGTCGCCCGAGCAGGAGGAGAAGCGGCGTCGCGGCGACCGGCTTCGCGCTCTGCTCGAGCGGGCGGCGGAGTTCTACGCCCGGACGCTCTGGGAGTCCGAGGCGGCCGCCGGCGCGCGTGAGTATCTCGCTTCACGCGGCCTCGGCGAGGAGGTCTGCCGCGAATTCCGTCTTGGTTATGCGCCGGGCGGGGCACGGCTCGCTTCGCGTGCGCTCCAGGAGGGCTACACACAGGACGAGCTGGTCGCGGTCGGCCTCGCGAACCGGCGCAGCAACGACTACTTCCAACGGCGGATCCTGTTTCCGCTGGCCGACAGGAGCGGACGCGTCCGGGGCTTCCAGGCGCGGAAGCTCCACGACGACGACCCGCTGCAAGCGAAGTACGTCAACTCGCCGGAGGGTGAGCTGTTCCGCAAAGGCGACCTTCTCTACGGGCTCGACACAGCGCGGCAGGCCATCGCCCGCGAGGACCGAGGAGTCGTCGTGGAGGGGAACACCGATGTGCTCGCGCTGCGGCAGGCGGGATTCGCGCCGGTCGTGGCCTCGATGGGCACGGCGCTCACCGAGGCCCAGCTCCGCGAGCTGGGACGGCTGACGAAGAGGCTCTTCCTCTGCTTCGACGCCGACGCGGCAGGACAAGACGCGACGCTGCGGGGGATGGAGCTCGCCGTGCGCGAGAAGTTCACCGTCTGGATCGTGCCGCTGCCACCCGGAACGGATCCGGCCGACGACCCGGCCGCCTTTCAGGCCCGGCTGGCCTCGCCGGTCAGCTATCCGGTTCACCGTGTCCGGCTCGAGCATGCGCGGGCGCGCGACCGCGAGGGCGCCTTTGCGGCAATCCGCGCCTTCCTCACGTCGCTGCCCGACTCGCCCGAGCACCTCGAGGCGATCCGGGTCGCCGCCGACCTTCTCGACCTGCCGCCCGAGACCCAATCGGGGCTTGCGCCGGCGCGCGGTAGCGCTCGCACGGCCGGCGTCGTCTCGCCGCGGCTTCTCGATGCGGGTTCGCGCCTCGAGCGGAGCGCCCTCGCCGGCGTCGCGGGGCACGAATCCCTTCTGCCTGACCTCGAGCTGCTCGGTCCCGAGCACCTCGACGACGAGCTGCACCGGCGCGCCCGTGCGTACCTGCTCGGGCAGGAAGCGGCCGACGGCGAGCTGACGGCGCTGCTCGCCGAGCTCTACGCGCTGCGCGACGAGGAGGAGATCACGCTCGAAACGGCGAGCCAGCTCCTTCTCCGGCTGCGGGAGCGGAAGCTCGATCGGGAGCTTGCGGGCGCCGACGGTGAGCGCCTCGTCGAGCTGCAGCAGGCGCTCGCCAAGCTTCGCGACGAGATCAGGGCCTTCGCCTAGATCCGCCTGGAGGCGCGGCTACAATGGCCGCCGCCAATCCCCGGTAGCTCAATTGGCAGAGCATCCGGCTGTTAACCGGAGGGTTGTTGGTTCGAGTCCAACCCGGGGAGCTCCCAGCGTCATGGACGATACAAACCGCCGCGATCTTGTCGAGCGCCATCACGTCGCTTCGTCCCGCGGCGACATGGATGAAGTCCACGCGATCTACCACGAGGACGCTGTGATCGAGTACCCACAGTCGGGTGAGCGCATCCTTGGTCGCCACAAGCTGCGCGGGCTGCGTGAGAGCCATCCGGCCAAGCTCGACTTTTCCATTCGGCGAATCGTCGGTTCTGGCGATGTGTGGATCACGGAGTACGTCATCAGCTATGACGGAAAGCCCGTGAACACGATCAGCATCATGGAGTTTGAGGGTGACCAAGTCGCGCGAGAGACGTTGTATTTCGCCGATCCGTTCGACGCTCCCGACTGGCGCTCGCAGTGGGTCGAGATCGGTCCTCAGGAATAGGCGAAGGAGCTCCTTCGCCGCACGGTTAGGCTGCGGGTCGCGTGTCCGACCTCGATTCCCGTCTCGAGGAGTTGCTGCGGCGGCTCGGCGAGATCTCCGACCTCAGCCGCGTCTCGTCTCTGCTGGTCTGGGACCACGAGACGAAGATGCCTCCGCTTGGTGCGGCTGCGAGGGCCGAGCAGAGTGCGACACTCGCCCGGCACACGCACAAGCTGCGCACGGCACCCGAGCTCTCCGCGCTGGTCGAGGACCTGAAGGAGCTCGAGGAGAACAGCGACCCCGACTCGTTCGAAGCGAGCGTCATTCGCGTAGCACGCCGCGACTACGAGAAGGAACGACGTGTCCCCGCCGAGCTACGTGCCGAGATGACGCGGGCGGCGTCGCTTGGCTACGGCGCGTGGCTCGAGGCGCGTGCGGCTGGCGACTTCGAGGTTCTTCGCCCGCATCTCGAGCGGCAGATCTCGCTCACGCGCGAGTACGTCGCATGCCACGAACCGCCCGGCGACCCGTACGACGTGCTCCTCGACGACCACGAGCGGGGTACGCGGACGGCTGACGTCGCTGCCGTATTCGCGCGGCTGAAGGAGGAGCTCGTGCCGCTCATCGCCAGGATCGGGGAGCCGGTCGACGACTCGTGCCTTCACGGAGACTTTTCGCCCGACGCGCAGCGGGCGTTCTCTCTCGCCGTGCTCGAGTCCTGGGGAATGGACGACCAGGCCTGGCGGCTGGACGACACCGTCCATCCGTTCGCGGTTGCGATCGCGGAGTCGGACATCCGCCTCACCACGCGCTTCGATCGCGAGAACCTCATGGGGATCCTGTCGTGCATGCACGAGTTCGGGCACGGCCTCTACGGGCACCAGATCGACCCGCGGTACTCGCGCACAACGCTGCACGACGGCACCTCTTCGGGCTTTCACGAATCGCAGAGCCGGCTCTGGGAGAACGTCGTCGGGCGTCGGCTCTCGACGTGGCGCTTCTTCTACCCACGACTGCAGGAGGCGTTCCCGACCCAGCTCGGCGGCGTTCCGCTCGAGGTCTTCCACCGCGCGCTCAACCGGGTCAAGCCCGGCGTGATCCGCGTGGACGCAGACGAGGTGACGTATCCGCTTCACATCGTCCTGCGCTTCGAGCTCGAGCGGGCGATGCTCGCGGGAGACGTCCTCCCGGTCGACCTACCGGAGGCGTTCGACGCGAAGCTCCGTGAATACCTCGGGGTCGGGCCGAAGGGTGTCGTCGACGGAGTGCTGCAGGACGTCCACTGGTCCGACTCGAGCTTCGGCTACTTCCCGACGTATGCGCTCGGGAACGTCATCGCGGTGCAGCTCTGGGAACGCGCAATGGAGGATCTGCCCGATCTCGATCAGGAGTTCGAGCGTGGCGAGTTCGGATCCCTCCGCGAGTGGCTGGGCGAGCACGTCCACCGTTGGGGTCGGGCGCTCGAGCCGCCTGAGCTGCTCGACCGTGTCGTGGGCGGCCCACTCGACGCGGAGCCCTACCTGGCGTACCTGCGCTCCAACGTAGAGGCGCTCAGCATGCGTTGATCCGTCGCACCGGGGCTTCGCGCTAGACTCGCGACGTGGGCTGGCTGTATATCGCCTTGCTCGCGGTCGCTGTCGTGCTGGTCGCGGGTGCCGAATGGCCGCGGCTGGGGGAGCGGTTGGGTCCCGACTCGCGCCGGCGCCGGCAGCGCGCCCGCCGGAAGGCGAGCCTACGCGTCGTCCGCGACAACGAGGCGGACGAGTTCGCCGCCAGCGTCGAGCGGGATTTGGCGAATCTGCCGACCATCGACGATCGCGAACACCACAACGGCTGACCGCGGCCTCGGCGCCGTCGGCTAGGGCTTGTCGTCGAAGGGCGAGCGCGAGTCGGCGTGATGCTTGAGCCACGCGGTTCGCAGCTCCCGCGTCCGCCGCTCGAGGCCCTCCATCAGCTCGCGTATTTCCCCGAGCTCCCGGGATAGGCCGTCCACTCGGCGCATCTCGTCCGCGATCTCCGCGAGTGGGCTGGCCGGATCCGCGTTCAGCGCTGTGAGCCGCCCCTCGGCCGCCAGGAGCCGCGCGCGAGTCGTCCGCGCCCAGCCGCCTGCCTGGTCGGCGAGCGTGCGTAGCTCGGGCTCTGTCGCCGCCTGGCCCGCGACGATCTGGCGTAGACGATCGACCAGTCCGACGTCGAGCTGCTCCGGAATTTGGCTCACGGGCAGTTGAGACTGCCAGATCCGTCCGTCTAACGGCGCAGCGTCACCGTCGCGTGGAGAACGCGCGTGTTCGGGAGCACCGGGCCGACGTCCTCCATGTTCTTCGTCTCCTGGTTGTCCGACGCCGTGAGGGTCACCGAATACCTGCCCGGCTGGAGTCCCTTTGTTCGGATGGAGAGCACGCCGCCCGCGTAGGTGAAGAACGGGAACGCCTTTCCTCCGACCTTCACGCGGAGCGAGCGCCGGTCGATCCCGGAGCCGGCGTCGTGGACAGCGAAACGAAGTAGCCGGCCTGCGACCGTCGTCCGGTCGAGAAGCCTGATCGACGGCGGGGTGGTGTCGTTTACCCAGAAGCGGAACCTGAACGCGCCCGGCTTTGCGCCGGTCGGTGTGTCGAATACGAGGTCATAGGTGCCGGGATCGGGCAGTACTGCCGCCACGACCGGTTCGGGTCGGGCGAAATCCTGGTAGGGGTTCAAGCTCGTCGGCAAGCCGGTGTAGCCGACGAGGCGGTTCTCGTCGTCGCCGGCGACGAGGCGCGGCGACACCCGGACGCCCCGTCCGCTGGCGACGACGACGGCGCCGAAGTTCGCGACGCGCCTCCGCAGCCTGAACCGGAACACCTGCTCGGGCCCCCCGAGCCGCGTGGGAACTCCCACGGCGAACCCGCGCTCCGGGTAGCGATAGAACGAGACGCGCGACGGCTTTCCGGCTGTGTTCCCGTGATAGATGCCGGGCCGGCTCAGGGTGCGATGTGAGTCCAGCCCGAGCCTCGGCACCTCGACGCGGAACCAGAACGGGACCCGCCGGATATCACTGCCTCGCGTGAGCAGGACGAATCCCATGCCGTCCCCGGCGCGAGACGTGCGGGACACCGCGAGGTGGAGGGACAGCGACGTTCCAGCAACGAGCGATCTCGCCAGCGGCGTCAGCGTTGTGCCGTGCGGCATCAAGGATGCGTCGATCGTGACGTTCCAAGGTGTGCTCCCGCCGCCCGCGTCCGTCGTCGAGAGATGCTTCGTGTTCGAGAACCCCCGGCGGACGAGGCCCCAGCCGAGCGAGGTTGGCTCGGTGAAGAGCAGTGGCTGATCTGCGCGGACGAGATCGACCCTGCCGCCGCCCTCGCGCAGCACTGACACGCTGGTGCCACGCGGCGATTGGACCGGATCGCCTGTGGACGCGAGCGCGGACTTCACCTGCTGGACCGTCCACGTTGGATGACGTTGGAGCAGGAGGGCAGCGGCCCCCGCGACATGCGGCGTCGCCATGCTCGTCCCGTCCAGTGCCCCGAACGCGTGCGTGGGAAGTGAGGAGACGACGTCGACGCCCGGGGCGGTCACGTCCGGCTTCGGGAGAAGCGAGACAGGGGTGGGGCCGGCGGACGAGAAGGACGCGATGACGTCGGGGCGCGTGCCGTCGCCGCCGAGTGTCGAGGCTGCGACCGTGATCGCAGCCGGCGCGTTCGCAGGCGAGCCCACGGAGCCGACCCCTGCGGCGTCGAAATCGTTGCCGGCCGCGACCACCGGCACAACGCCGGCCGCGGCTGCGTTGTCGAGCGCCTGCACGACGATGTCCCGGCGCGGCTCCACTTCGGGCTCTCCGATTGAGAGATTGATGACGTTCATTCCGTCCGCCACTGCCTGGTCGACCGCCTTTGCGATCTCCGGCGAGTTGCCGTCGAGGCCGAACCCCTTCGTGGGAACGGTGAGCGCCTTGTAGTTGCCGAGGTAGGCCTTCGGGGCGACCCCGGAGATGACCGATGCGCCCGCGGCGTTGGCCTGCGTGTCGTAGTCACCCGCGGCGATCCCGGCGACGTGGGTGGCGTGGAAGGAGAACGTCGGGTCGAACGGCCGATCCGCGTACTTCCAGTGGGCCGACGGCGAAGGGAACGCTCGCGCGACGATGACCTTCGGCGTGGTGAAGGCGATGTCTCCCTTCGGGAATCCGGCCGGATAGGAGAAGGCCGTCGGGTCTAAGTAGGGGTGAGCCTGGTCGATTCCGTCGTCGACGAGGCCGATCTTGAGTCCCTGTCCGGCCGTGGCGAGGCTCGAGCCCCACAGCGCCGTCGCGCCGATCAGCGTCGGGCCCGGGTTCGACTGCGCTGCCGCCGATGCCGTTCGCGTGTCGCGGAGGTCGTGGTACGTGACGGTCGGCCAGACCGTCGCACGGGGAACCCTCTGAAGCCGCGAGATCTCGGAGGCGGGAAGGACGACCGAGACGCCGTCCAGGGCGACGCTGTAATGCCAGTGGATGCGTGCGGATGGAACCTCGACGGCGAGGCGCGCAGCGAGCGTGCGCTGACCCGCCGCGAGCGTGCGCAGATAGGAGACCGCGGTGGGGCTTCGTCGCGTGGTTGCCGCAAGCAGTCGGTTACGGCCGATTTCCACCGCAAGCGGAGGCCGTGGCAGGGTGAGCACGACCTCGACGAGCTTCCCGGAAGGCCGTGACGGAGCAGCCGCTCCCCCGCCTGCGAGCAGCGCCAGGGTGGCGGCGAGAGCGAGAGAGAGGGGGACAAGAGAGTGCCGCAAGAGGCGGCATGGTACGTACACTGTCGCTCCGCGCGGATGTGGCGGAATTGGTAGACGCGCACGGTTCAGGTCCGTGTGGGAGCAATCCCGTGGAGGTTCAAGTCCTCTCATCCGCATAGCCAGATCAAGCCGACTCGGGACCACTACGGGACCAAAACGACGGAGGGAGACGCCGCAGTGGCTAGCGAGGACGAGGTGAGACAAGGGCTGCTCGATGAGATTGCGAAGGTGCTCAAGGAGGGTCAGACGCCGCTTGGTCTGCTCTTGCTCGCGGAGGCGTATGCGTGGGTGCTTCACCCGGATCAGGCGCACGGCGCTCCGGTCAGCTCACGGTCTTAGCTGCTAGGTCGTAGGCATCGAGGGCGGCCAGCAGCCGCTCGTCCGTCCGCCTAAGCCAAGGGTGGTACGTGTCCTCGAGCTCGCGGATCGACGTCCCCATAATCGTCGCGAGCTGAGGGAGTGGGATCGACCCTTCCTCGATCGCCCACGTCGCGAACGAGTGCCGCATTGTGTACGGCCCGCGGGCGACCAGTCCGGCTGCGCGTAGCGCCGGCGCCCAGGCGCGGTGCCGGAACTTCTCTAGGTCGATGTAGCGCCGCGCGGAGCGGGGAAGAGGAGGCGCGTGTCGATCCGGGGCGCCATCGCGTCGAGGACGCAGCTGACGGAGCGGAACGAACCGCTCAGGGAACGTCTTCGTTCCCTGCTTGAGCTCGCCGCCGCTGTACCGCTTGCAGACGCGGCCGAGCCTGTTCTCGCGGTCGAGGTCGTTCCGCTCCAGCGCGATCCACTCCTCAGGTCGTAGCCTGGTGCCCGCGGCGAAGATGGGAATCGCGGCGTAGCGCGCATCGAGCTCGTCGGCGATCGCCTCGATCTCCGCCCAACTCTCGAAGGGGATGATCGTTTCCGCTCGTGACGCTGTCGCTTCCGGAAGACGTTGTGCCGCGATCCCGCCGAGATTGTCGCGCGCCAGTCTTCGATTTCGAGCCGGTTGAGGCTATCCGGGTGCCGATCGCCAAAGACGCTGCGTGCCTGCCGGAGCTCGCGTGCGTGGCAGGGCGGGATGCTCGGAGCGCACGCGCTAGTGACCGGTTGTCTTGAAGTCGATGACCGGCCAGTTGGTGAACTCGGAGTTGGTGCCGGTAGCTGCGACGATCTTCTCCCGGGCTTCCTGCATGGCCGGATCGGCGTTAGCGTGCTCGCGGCCTTCCTCGTCCTCCCACAGATTCATGATCACCAGCTCCTCATCGCCGCGGGCGATTACTTGCCACACATGCCCGTGCTGAGGGAATACCTGAGCTGCGACCGGATCCATGAACTGCCGCTTTGCCGCCAACAGCTTCTCCGGATCTCCACTGAGCTTCACCATCGCTAACACCGCCATTTGAGCCTCCTGTCCCTCTCGGCCAGCGGACTCTATGTCCCCAGGGGTCATTCCGGAACACTGGTCCAGCCTGCCGACCTCTAGCTCGAGGAGGGATGCTGAATGTGGAAGACTCGCGGCTGGTAGTTCTCATCGGCGACTTCAGGGGAGGTCACGAATGACGGACACGAGTGCAGCCGAAGCGACGCTCAAAGAGAACAAGGCAGTAATCCGACGATTTGTCGAGGAGGTTCAGAACGGGAAGAGCGAGAACGCCTACTGGGAACTCAACGATCCCGATTTTGTGAACCTCGCTCCTCTCCCTCCCGGCGTTCCCTCCGATCGCGAGGGCGGGTTCGCGTACCTCTTTG
>DATFHC010000017.1:0-3072 GCA_035248765.1 Gaiellaceae bacterium | reverse complement strand
CGCGGTGTCGGCGATGGAGTGCGCGCCCTCCGCGAGCATCGCGGCCGAGCCGACGGAAACCCCGCCGACCACCTTCGCGACCGCGATCACGGCGTTCGCCGCCAGCGCGATCAGGACGGTGCGCCTCTCGCCTTTCACCCCTCGGCCATGCCCATACGATGCGGTCGTCATGCTGATCGCCGGCAACTGGAAGATGTTCCGCGGGCCGGATCCGGCGGCGCTTTCCGGGCTCGACGCAGTCGTCTGCCCGCCGTTTACGCGCCTGCGCGACTGTGTGGAGGCGGGCCTGACGACGTACGCGCAGAACGTCCACTGGGAGCCGGAGGGCGCGTACACCGGCGAGATCTCGGCCCCGCTGCTCCTCGAGCTCGGAGTCGTCGGCTCCCTCGTCGGCCATTGCGAGCGGCGCCAGTACTTCGGCGAGACCGACGAGACCGTCGCGAAGCGCACGCGGGCGGCGCTCGAGGCGGGTCTGCGCGTGATCGCCTGCGTCGGCGAGACGCAGGAGGAGCGCGAGCGGGGCAAGACCGAGGACGTCCTGCGGCGCCAGCTCTCAGTCCTCGAGCAGCACGACGATCTCGTGCTGGCGTACGAGCCGGTCTGGGCGATCGGAACCGGCCTCACTGCGACGCCCGAGATGGCGCAGGAAGCGCACGCGTTCATCAAGTCGCTGCTCGACGCGCCGATTCTCTACGGCGGCTCCGTCAAGCCGGACAATGCCGCCGGGCTGCTCGCGCAGGCGGACGTCGACGGCGCGCTCGTCGGCGGCGCCTCGCTCGACGTCGACTCTTTCCGGGCGATATGCGAGACGGCCGCACGTATCCCCTCGTAGCGCTCGTCATTCTCGACGGCTGGGGGATCGCGCCGGCCGGCCCCGGGAACGCGATCGAGCTCGCCGAGACGCCCGTCTTCGACCGCCTCTGGCGCGATTACCCGCACGCGCAGCTCCGCGCCTCGGGCGAGGCCGTCGGCCTGCCGGTGGGTCAGATGGGCAACTCCGAGGTGGGCCACCTCACGATCGGCTCCGGTCGCATCCTCTTCCAGGACCTCGTGCGGGTGAACAAGGCGATCGAGAGTGGCGAGCTCTTCGAGAGCGAGGTTCTGCGCACCGCCTTCGAGCGCGGAGAGCGCGTCCACCTGCTCGGGCTCGTCTCACACGGCGGCGTGCACTCGCACATCGGCCATCTCCAGGCTCTGCTGCGGTTCGCTCCCGAGAAGACGTGGATTCATGCCTTCACCGACGGACGCGACGTCTCGCCGCATTCGGCGGTGCAAGACCTCGCCGACCTGCCGGTCGACTGCATCGCCACGATTGCCGGCCGGTACTACGCCATGGATCGCGACAAGCGCTGGGATCGCACCGAGCGCGCGCTCCGGGCCATCGTCGAGGGCGAGGGCGAGCACGCCGAAGATCCGATCGCGGCCGTCCGGGCGAGCTACGACCGTGGGATCACGGACGAGTTCATCGAGCCGACCGTCATCGACGGCCGCCCGCGCCTAGATCCCGAGCGCGACACCGCGATCTTCTTCAACTTCCGCCCCGACCGCGCGCGGCAGCTCTCCGAGAAGCTTGGCGACCTCGGTGTCGATCTCACGACGATGACCCGCTACCGGGACGACCTCGACTTTCCTGTCGTCTTCCCGGAACAGGAGGTCCAGCTCGTCCTCGCCGAGGTGCTCTCGGCCCACGGCCTCCGTCAGCTCCACGCGGCGGAGACGGAGAAGTACGCGCACGTCACGTATTTCCTCGACGGTGGACGCGAGCAGGCCTTCGCCGGGGAGGAGCGGATCCTCGTCGACTCGCCGCGGGACGTCCCGAGCTACGACCACAAGCCGGAGATGTCGGCGGCGGAGGTTGCGGAGCGCGTCGCGGGGGCGATCGACGACGACGACTACGGCTTCGTGATCGTCAACTTCGCGAACCCCGACATGGTCGGACATACCGGCGTGATCCCGGCCGTCATACAGGCGGTCGAGACGACCGACGCGTGCCTCGGGCAGGTGGTCGACGCGGTCGAGCGGGCGGGCGGCGTCTCGATCGTGATCGCCGACCACGGGAACGCGGAGAAGCTGCTGCAGGACGACGGCGTCAGCCCGCATACCGCGCATACGACGAACCCGGTTCCGGTCATCCTCACGGCTTCCGGAGCCAACTTGTGCGATGGCGAACTTGCGGACGTCGCTCCGACGATCCTCGCGCTACTGGGGATCGAGGCTCCGTCTGTAATGACAGGTAAAAATCTCGTGCAAGACACGTGAATAATCGGTCTATACTGCGACACCTTGTCGCTGCCCCAGCCTGATCACGGCGTCCTGCGGAAGGCGCAGCGGGGCGATGAGCGAGCCTTCTCGATCATCGTTCGCGCGTATCAGATCCCTGTCTACAACTACGTGCTGCGCATGGTCGGCGACCGCGCCCTCGCCGAGGATCTGACGCAGGAGGTCTTCCTCCGTGTCTTCCAGGGACTGCCGCGCTTCTCGCTCCGCTCGAAGTTCACGACGTGGCTGTTCCAGGTGACGAAGAACCGCGTCCTCGACGAGCTCCGCGCGACCGAGCGCCGGCCGCGCGCGGTGGTCGATCTCGACGACATCCCGCCGCTCGAGGTCGTCGACGCGCCCTTCGAGCGTCTCGAGGCGATCGACGCGGTGTGGCGCGCCGTCGAGCGGCTCAGCGTCGATCTGAAGATGGCTCTTCTCCTCCGCGACGTGGTCGGGCTCTCGTACAGCGAGATCGCGGATTCGCTCGAGGTGACGCTCGCCACCGTGAAGTGGCGGATCTGGAAGGCACGCGAGGACGTCCAGCTCGCGCTCACGCGTGAAGGGATCGACGTCTTCGGCGACCGCGAGGTCGAGGCCGTCGCCGAGATCGACGGTGCGGCCGTCGCGTCGGTGCTCCCGCCGCCCGTGCTTCCTGCGGCCTAGCTAGCTAGGTGTCCTACCCACGGACGTTGTGAACGCGGCTGAGTGGGGGTCGGTCTCCTAGCGAGCTGTGTGGCCGTCGCCGGTTGTAGTTGTCGAGCCAGTGTGGCAGGGCGTCGTTGCGGTGGCGGTGGGTGCGGTAGGCGAGGCCGT
>DATFHC010000016.1:0-9884 GCA_035248765.1 Gaiellaceae bacterium | reverse complement strand
AGAGCAACTCCGAGGAGGAACGGCTATGGGCGAGCTTGTCGCCGACTACATCCTGAAACGCCTGCGTGCGTGGGACGTCCACCGGATCTACGGCTATCCGGGTGACGGCATCAACGCATTCCTCGGCGCGCTCGACCGCGCGGACGGCGATCCCGACTTCATTCAGGCGCGCCACGAGGAGATGGCTGCGTTCATGGCGTGCGGCCACGCGAAGTTCGCCGGCCCCGACACCCTCGGCGTCTGCATGGCCACTTCAGGCCCCGGCGCCGTCCACCTTCTCAACGGGCTGTACGACGCAAAGCTCGACCACGTCCCGGTCGTCGCGATCGTCGGCCAGCAGAAGCGCTCCTCGCTCGGTTCGCACTACCAGCAGGAGATCGACCTGCAGGTCTTGTTCAAGGACGTGTCCGAGTATGTCCAGGTCTGCATGGTCCCGGACCAGGCGCGACACCTCGTCGACCGCGCCTGCCGGATCGCGCTCGACCACCGCGGAGTTTCCACGATCATCGTTCCGAACGACGTGGCCGAGCTCGACGCGGTCGAGTCGCCGCCGCGCACGCACGGCTCCGTCTACTCGAGCGTGGGCTACCGCCGGCCGCGCGTGCTGCCGCAGCAGCGGGACATCGAGCACGCGGCCGAGATCCTCAACGACGGCGAGAAGGTCGCGATGCTCGTCGGCCAGGGCGCACGCGGCGCCGCAGAGGAGCTCGAGCGTGTCGCCGACCTGCTCGGCGCCGGCGTCGCCAAGGCGCTCCTCGGCAAGGACGTCCTAGCCGACGACCTCCCCTACGTGACGGGTGCTATCGGCCTGCTGGGGACGATCCCGAGCTACGACATGATGGAGCGCTGCGACACGCTGCTCATGGTCGGCACGAGCTTCCCGTACGCGGAGTTCCTGCCGAAGGAGGGGCAGGCGCGCTGCGTCGAGATCGACATCAAGGCGGACATGATCGGCATCCGCTACCCGGTGGACGTGCAGCTCATCGGCGATGCGAAGGAGACTCTCCGCGCGCTCGAGTCGCATCTCGTGCGCAAGGAGGACCGCTCCTGGCGCGAGAAGATCGAAGGGAGCGTCCGCGATTGGTGGGACATCGTCGAGCGCCGCTCGATGATGGACGCCGACCCGATGAACCCGCAGCGGGTTGTCCACGAGCTCTCGCAGGTGCTTCCTGAGGACGCGATCATCACGGCCGACTCGGGCTCCTCGACGAACTGGTTCGCCCGCCAGCTGAAGCTTCGCAAGGGGAACCTCGCCTCGCTCTCCGGGACGCTCGCGACGATGGTGCCCGGCGTCCCGTACGCGATCGCGGCGAAGTTCGCACATCCTGGCCGGCCCGTCATCTGCTTCGTCGGCGACGGCGCGTTCCAGATGCTCGGCATGAACGAGATGCTGACCGTGAAGCGTTACAGGGAGCGCTGGCACGACCAGCGGCTGATCTTCTGCGTCTTCAACAACCAGGACCTGAATCAGGTGACCTGGGAGCAGCGCGTGATGGAGGGCGACCCGAAATTCCCGGGCACACAGTGGCTGCCGAACTTCGACTACGCCGCCTACGCGGAGCTGTGCGGGCTGAAGGGGATCTTCTGCGATAGCGGCGACCAGATGCGCTCAGCCTGGGAGGAGGCGCTTGCCGCGGACCGCCCGGTCGTGCTCGAGGTGAAGACCGACCCCGAGATCCCGCCGCTGCCGCCGCACATCCGGCTCGAGCAGGCAGAGGAGATGGCGAAGGCGATGGTCAAGGGCGACCCCGAGCGAAATGGCGTGATGGAGAAGTCGTTCCGCGGGAAGCTCGTCGAGTTCACCGAGCGCCTCAGGTCGTAATGATCGTCGCAGTACCCGTCGAGCGGCTCGACGTCCATGCATTCACGATCCCGACCGACGAGCCGGAGTCGGACGGGACGCTTGAGTGGGAGTCGACGACGATCGTCGTGGTCGAGGCGCACGCCGACCGGCAGATGGGGCTCGGCTACACGTATTGCGACGCGGCTGCGGCGGAGGTGATTTCGTCCCAGCTCGCCGGCGCCGTCGAGGGCGGGGACGCCATGGACGTGCGTGCCGCGTGGCTTCGCATGGGCGCGCAGGTCCGAAATGCCGGGCGTCCGGGGATCGGCTTCTGCGCCGTGTCGGCCGTCGACCAGGCCCTGTGGGACCTGAAGGCGCGCCTGCTCGACGTTCCGCTCGTCGTCCTCCTCGGCGCCGCGCACGACGACGTCCCGATCTACGGCAGCGGCGGTTTCACCTCGTACAGCGACGAGCGGTTGTGCGAGCAACTCGGCGGCTGGGCCGAGGCCGGGATACCACGCGTGAAAATGAAGGTCGGGCGGGATCCCGACCGTGACCCGGTACGCCTCGACGCTGCCCGGGAGGCGATCGGCGACGACGTCGAACTCTATGTCGACGCGAACGGCGCCTTCGCGCGCAAGGAGGCGCTCGCCTGGGCGGAGCGCTACGCCGACTCGTGGGACGTGAAGTGGTTCGAGGAACCGGTCTCGTCCGCCGATGTCGAAGGGCTCCGCCTCATCCGCGACGAGGGTCCCCCCGGGCTCGAGATCGCGGCCGGCGAGTACGCCTACGTCCCGACCGACTTCCGGAACATCATCGGCTGCGTGGACTGCCTCCAGGCCGACGTGACGAGGTGCGGCGGGATCACCGGCCTGCTGTCCGCATCCGGCCTGGCGAACGCGCAGGAGATCGACATCTCGGCCCACTGCGCGCCCGCGATCTCGGCGCATGCCTTCTGCGCCGTCGAGCGTCGGCGCCATCTCGAGTACTTCCACGACCATGTCCGCATCGAGGGGATGCTGTTCGACGGCGTCCCGGAGCCGGAGGACGGCACCCTGCGGCCCGATCGATCGCGCCCCGGAAACGGCCTCGAGCTCAAGCGCCGCGACGCTGAGAGGCTCGCTGCCTAGCCGTGGCGTTTTCGTTCTCGAACGCGGAGAAAAAAAGGACACCGATGAGGCTAGTCACCCGTGCACTCGCGAATGCCCGCGAAGGACGCTTGCAGAAGCTGCTCTCCGGGATGACGGCGTTCAGCGTCCCCTCGCTTGCTTTCGAGATCTACATGGAGCACTACAAGGGCTCGTTCGGGGACAAGTGGATGTGGACGCCAATCGTCCTGACGCCGCCGCTCACGGCCGCCGGTGTGGCCGGTGTCTTTTCCGAGAAGGCGGCGCGCACCTGGCTTCCCGCTCTCTCCGCGCTTTACGCGCTCGACGGTGCGATCGGCGTGATCACCCACCTTCGCGGCGTCCAGAAGCGGCCCGGAGGTCTCAGCGAGCCGACGTACAACCTCGTGATGGGGCCGCCGCTCCTCGCGCCCGGCTCGCTCTGCCTCGTCGGCGCGCTCGGCATCCTCGCCGCGGTGGTCAAGCGGGAGAAGTAGTGGCCTCGGATTTCCGCGAAGCGCATCATCTCCCGAACCGACGCCTCCCCGAACAGGCGCACGCCAACCCCTACGACCTGCCACGGCAGCGGCGCGGCATCACGCCCCAAATGCACGGGCGCTACCCCGACTACGACGTCCTCGAGCAGCAGGACCACTGGGACGACGTCACTCGAAAGCTCATCCTCGATCGCGTTCACGAGGTGCCGGAGATCCACTTCTTCAATGAAGCGGAGCTGGAGACGCTGACCGTCTTCGCCGACCTCTTCCTCGCGCAGGACTCCGATCCGCGGATTCCGGTGATGGCCTACGTCGACGAGAAACTCCACAAGGGAGAGCTCGACGGCTACCAGTACTTCGACATGCCCGACGACCGCGAGACGTGGCGGCGGGTCGCGCGCGGCCTCGACCAGGAGGCGCGGCGGCGTGGCGCCGAGCGGTTTGCGGTCCTCGGCGCAGACGACCAGCTCGAGATGGTGCACGACTTCGACAACGGGCGCCTGTACGGCGGCGTCTGGGACACCCTCAACGTCTCGCGCGCGTGGAGCGTCGTCACTCGCCATCTCTCGCAGCAGTTTTACGCGCACCCCTGGGCCTGGAACGAGATCGGCTTCGGCGGCCCGGCTTACCCGCGCGGCTACTCCCGCTTCGGCAGCCCGCACCTGCAGAGCGCCGAGCGCGAGGAGTGGGAGGGGAAGGAGGCGTACGACCGCGACCCGGTGCAGGACACGGAGGAACGGGGACTGGAATGAAAGGCCTGATGAGCCTCGTGAAAGGCTCCGTCGTCATGCCGAAGGACAACGACTCGCCCTACCTCCTCGACATGCACAAGCGGGGGCTGCAGAACCTCGACCGGATGGCGCATTACCCGCTGTCCGAACCCGTCGACTTGCTCGTCGTCGGCGCCGGTGCCGGCGGCGTGACGCTGGCGCAGCGACTCGTTCGAGCCGGCTGGCGAGTCGTCATCCTCGAGAAGGGACCCTTCTGGGATCCCGATCGCGACTGGGTGAGCGACGAGAAGGGGTCACACGGCCTCTACTGGACGGACAAGCGGATCATCTCGGGGAGCGACCCGATCGAGATGGGAAAGAACAACTCGGGCGTCGGCGTCGGCGGCTCGATGACCCATTTCGCCGGCTACGCGCCGCGCTTCCATCCGTCCGACTTCGAAGTTCGCACGCGGGACGGGGTCGCGTTCGACTGGCCGATTTCATACTGGGATCTGAAGGCGTCGTTCGAGCGGCTCGAGCTCGAACTGCCGGTGGCCGGCCAAGACTGGCCCTGGGGCGATCCGCACAGCTATCCGCACGGGCCGCATCCAATCGCCGGCGCAGCGAGCGTGGCGTGGAAAGGTGCGCTCGACTGCGGGATCGAGATGCGCGTCGGACCGGTCGCGATCACGAACGGCGTCTTCGGTAACCGGCCGCACTGCATCTACCGCGGGTTCTGCCTTCAGGGCTGCAAGGTGAACGCGAAGGCGAGCCCGCTGATCACGCATCTCCCCGACGCGATCGAGTACGGCGTCGAGGTCCGTGCCGACTCGATGGCGGTGCGCGTCGAGGTCGACGAGACCAGCGGCCGCTGCACCGGCGTCACCTACATCGACCCCGACGGACTCGAGCGCTTCCAGCCGGCGGATGCCGTCGCGGTCTGCGGCTACGCGATCGAGACGCCGCGGCTGCTGCTCAACTCGACGAGCGCCCGCTATCCACACGGGCTCGCCAACGGCACCGACCAGGTCGGGCGCTACGTCATGGTGCAGGGAGCGACACAGGTCGCCGCGCGCTTTCCGTATCAGCTTCGCATGTACAAGGCGCCGCCGCCTGAGGTGTCGTCCGAGCAGTTCTACGAGACCGACGCGTCGCGCGGCTTCGCCCGAGGCTTCTCCTTGCAGACGGTGGGGCCGCTCCCGATCGACTGGGCACAGCACGTCCAGTCGGAGGGTCATTGGGGACAGGCGTTGCGCGAGTACATGCGCGACTACAACCACTGGACACTTCTCGGCGTCCTCTGCGAGCTGATGCCGCTCGCCGAGAATCGCGTCACCCTCGCCTCGGAGAAGGATCAGCACGGCATGCCCGTGGCGAATTTCTCATATTCGCTCTGCGAGAACGACAAGCAGAACATCGCGTACGCCACGAAGGTGATGGAGGAGATCTGGGAGCATGCCGGGGCACAGGACATGCTGAAGATCGACCGGTACGCGCATCTCGTCGGCGGCTGCAAGATGGGCTTCTCTCCCGACGACAGCGTCGTCGACTCGAGCCAGCGCGCCTGGGAGGTGCCGAACCTCTTCGTCGCCGACGGGAGCGTCTTTCCGACCGAGGGTGCCGCCAACCCGGCGCTCGTCATCATGGCGCTCTCCGACCGTCTGGCAGGGCTGATGAAGGCGAAGCGCGTCTCGCGGCCGGCGGACGCCCGGAAGAAAGGAACGCTCGCATCCCTCCGACGCTGAGCAACCCCCGCGACCTTTTCCTCCAGCTCCTCGGAGAGTTGCTCTGGACCGAGCGGCGGCTCTCGTTCGACGTCCTGCCGGAGCTGCAGAAGTCCATTCGGAGCGAGGGGCTCGCCGCCGTGGTCGAGGAGCATCTGGAACAGACGCGGAAGCACGGACCTCGGCTGGAGCAGGTCTTCCGCGCGCTCGATGCAGAGCCCAGCTCGAATTTCAATCCGTCGGTCGAGAAGCTCGAAGAGCACCACGACGAACTCGCGGACAACTTCAGCAACGACCGCCTCGAGGACGTCTTCCACGCGTCGGCCGCCGCGACGACGGAGCACCACGAGCTCGCCGCCTACGACGCGCTGCTGGCACTTGCCGACGCGATCGAGCTCTCTAAGGACGCGCGCGGACTCCTCGAACAGAACCGCGGCGAGGAGGAGGAAGCGCTCGGACGTTTCCAGCAGGAACGCGACCGGCTCGTCGGCGAACTCCGGCGGTGACCGGCGGGGAGGTCGATCGCCGGGCTCTCGCGGCCGACCTCCGGGACGCGATCGAAGGCGAGGTCCGGTTCGACACGGGGAGCCGCGCGCTCTATGCGACCGACGCCTCGAACTACCGGATGCCGCCGATCGGCGTCGTCGTCCCGCGTCACGTGGACGAGCTCGTCGAGATCCACCGTGTCTGCCGCGCGCACGGCGCTCCGATCGTCCTGCGCGGCGGCGGCACGAGCCTCGCCGGCCAGGGCTGCAACACCGCAGTCCTGATCGACTTCTCGAAGTACCTCCACCACATCCTCGAGATCGACCCCGACCGCCGCCTCGCCCGCGTCCAGCCGGGCTGTGTCCTCGACCATCTCCGCGGCACGGCGAGCGAGAAGTACGGGCTCACGTTCGGGCCGGATCCGTCCACCCACGCCTACTGCACGCTCGGCGGCATGCTCGGCAACAACTCGTGTGGCCGCCATTCGGTGCAGTCGGAGTTCCACGGGCCGGGGCCGCGGATCGCGGACAACCTCGTCGAGCTCGAGGTGCTCACGTATCGCGGCGAGCGGCTGCGGATCGGCCCCGGCGGCGTCGGCGTGCCGGATGCGCTTGCCGAGCGCCTGCACGCGCTCGCCGACGCGAACGCGGCCGAGATTCGCGCCCGCTATCCGCAGATCCCGCGCCGCGTCTCGGGCTACAACCTCGACGAGCTCCTCCCCGAGAATGGATTCGAGGTCGCGCGCTCCCTCGTCGGCACCGAGTCGACCTGCGTGACGATCCTCGAGGCGACGCTCGAGCTCATCCCGAAGCCCCGCTGCGTCTCGCTCCTCGTCGTGGGCTACCCGGACAAGTACCGCACCGCCGACCACGTTCCGATCGCCCGCGAGCACCAGCCGATCTCGCTCGAAGGGATGGACGACACGCTGATCGAGGACATGACGCTGCTCGGAATCCACCAGCACGAACGCTCGATGCTCCCCGACGGCCGCGGCTGGCTGTTCGTCGAGTTCGGCGGCGACTCGAAGGACGAGTCGGACGCGAAGGCGCACGCCCTGATGCGCGACCTCGAGAACGACGGTGTCTCGCCGTCGGGGATGAAGCTGTACGACGACCCCGACGCCGAGCAGCACATCTGGGAGGTGCGCGAGGCAGGTCTCGGCGCGACCGCCTTCATCCCGGGGAAAGAGGACACGTACGAAGGCTGGGAGGACTCGGCCGTTCCGCCCGAGCGGCTCGGCGAGTATCTGCGGCGCCTCCAGAAGCTCGCCGACGAGTACGGCTACGAGAGCGCGCTCTACGGCCACTACGGCCAAGGCTGTGTCCACGCCCGCTGGAACTTCGACCTCGTCACGAAGCCGGGAATCCAGAAGTTCCGCCGCTGGCTCGAGGACGCGAGCGACATCGTGATCGACCTCGGCGGCTCGATCTCGGGCGAGCACGGCGACGGCCAGTCGAAGGCCGAGCTCCTGCCGAAGATGTTCGGTCACGACCTGATCCGGGCGTTCGAGGAGTTCAAGTCGATCTGGGATCCCGACTGGAAGATGAACCCGGGCAAGGTCGTCCGGCCCTACCGCGTCGACGAGAACCTCCGCCTCGGCGCCGACTACGAGCCGTGGCGTCCGAAGGTCAAATTCGGCTACCCGGAGGACAAGGGCGACTTCGCCCACGCGACGGTTCGCTGCGTCGGCATCGGCAAGTGCCGTACTCCCGGAGGCGTCGACGTCATGTGCCCGTCCTTCATGGCGACGCGCGAGGAGATGCACTCCACGCGGGGCCGCACGCGCCTCCTGTTCGAGATGCTCGAGGGTGAGGTCATCACGGACGGCTGGCAGTCGGACGAGGTGATGGAGGCACTCGACCTCTGTCTCTCGTGCAAGGGCTGCACGCACGACTGCCCGGTCAACGTCGACATGCCGACCTACAAGGCGGAGTTCCTCCACCACCGCTGGAAGCACCGCCTGCGGCCACGGCAGGCGTACGCGTTCGGGCTGATCGACCAGGTCTCGCGAGTCGCCTCGCGCGCGCCCGGCCTCGTCAACCTCGTCACGCACGTGCCGCCCTTCGCCCAGGCGTTCAAGCTCGCAGCGGGGATGACGCAGAAGCGGGCCGTGCCGGAGTTCGCGCCGCTCACGCTGCAGCAATGGTTCCGGGAGCGCGGCGGCACGACGAACCCGGCGGGGCGAAAGGTCGTCCTCTTCCCGGACACCTTCAACAACCACATGCACACCGACGTAGGCGTCGCGGCGGTCGAGGCACTCGAAGCTGCGGGCTGGCAGGTCGTCATGCCCGAAGGGCACGTCTGCTGCGGGAGACCGCTCTACGACTACGGCTTCCTCGATCTCGCCGAGCGCTACCTCCGCCGCAGCCTCGACCAGCTGCGCGAGTGGTATCGCGAGGGGATTCCGATCGTCGGGCTCGAGCCGAGCTGCGTTGCCGTCTTCAAGGACGAGCTGGGGAAGATGCTGCCGCACGACGACGACGCGAAGCGGCTTGCGCAGAGCACATACCACTTCGCCGAGTTCTTCGAGAAGTTCGACGTCGAGCCGCCGCGACTCGAGCGCAAGGCATTCGTCTGGGGCCACTGCCACCACAAGGCGACCGGCGGCATCGATCCGGAGGTCGAGCTCCTGAAGAAGATGGGCGTCGAGGTGGAGACGCTCAACGCCGGCTGCTGCGGCCTCGCCGGCTCCTGGGGCTTCGAAGCCGGCCACCACGAGGTCTCGATGAAATGCGGAGAGCAGGGGCTGCTGCCGAAGGTACGTGAGCTCGACGAGAAGACGATCGTCGTCGCCGACGGCTTCTCCTGCAAGACGCAGATCGAACAGGGAAACACCGGGCGACGCGCACTGCATGTCGCCCAGGTGCTGAAGCTCGCCCGCGAGCACGGAGCCTCCGGTCCGCCCGGCCCCGACCCAGAGCGTCTCTACTACGAGGTGCGTCCGAAGCCCTCGGTCCGGCGCCGCGCGGTCCGGGCCGGCGCCCTGGTGGCGCTCGTTGTGGGAGCCGCTACACTGCTGCGGCGCGAGGCGCCGTAGCTCAGCTGGTTAGAGCGCTGCACTCATAATGCAGAGGTCGGTGGTTCGAGCCCACCCGGCGCTACTTCAGCGCGTACGTCCCTCGGATCGAGAACAGGAATGGCAACCGGAGTCAGAGTCGCAATCACGCTCGCCTGTACCGAGTGCAGGCGGCGGAACTATCAGACGCAGAAGTCGAAGCGGAACTCGCCCGACCGCGTCGAGTTCCGCAAGTACTGCCGTTGGTGCGGCAGCCACACGCTGCACCGGGAGACCCGCTAGTGGCGAGGTCCACCCGGCAGCAGCGCAGCCAGCGGCGCGCTCAGCAGCGGCCTGCTCTCGCCGGTGGGCCGCCCGCACGTCCGCCGGCCCGGCCGGTGGCGAACGGCGAGGACGAACCGCGCCAGCCGCGCGAGCCACGTCAGCCACGCGAAGAGCGCCGTGACGACGTCCGCCCCGGCACGCCCGGCATCCGATTCCTCCAGGAGTCGGTCGCCGAGCTGAAGAAGGTCGAGTGGCCGTCGCAGCAGCAGGTGATCAGCGGAACGGCAGTCGTCCTCAT
>DATFHC010000015.1:0-36386 GCA_035248765.1 Gaiellaceae bacterium | reverse complement strand
CTCGTCCAGCGTCGAGATCGAGACTGCCTGCGCATCGAAGACGTCCCGAATCCGGTCGCCCACCGCATCGTAGATCGCTTGCAGCTCGAGCTCGCCGGCAATCGCCTCCTGCACGCTGTTGATCAGCGCGAGCTCGGCGTTCCGTTGCCGCGTCTCCTCGATCGCGCGAGCCCGCGAGAGCGCGCCACCGATGTGCTGCCCTACGAACCCGAGCAGGTCCTCGTCCTGTTTGGTGTAGCGGAAGCCTTCCGCGTACGACGCGACCGCGAGGACGCCGACCGTGCGTTCTTCGGAACGGAGCGGAACGCCGAGCCAGTCCTCGGCGGCCTTTCCGAGCAACTCGACCTCACCTTGCTCGACCAGCTCCTTCAGTCGATGCTCCGGGATGCGCTGCGCCTTTCCCGTCCGGATCACGTAGGCAGTGACGCCGCGCGCCTCGCCCAGGCCGAACTCGTACCACTGGTGAGGGTCGAGGGGCTGCGGGTCGATCGGGTCGACGTAGAACGGGAAGCTGATGAGGCCTCGGTCTTCGTCGTAGAGGGCGATGAAGCAGCTCTCCGCTTCCGTGAGCTCGCCGACGATCTCGTGGATCGCCCGGTAGAACTCCTGCATGTCCTGCGCCGCGCTCGCCAGCTCGGCGATGCGGTACAGCGCGTCCTGCACCTTCTCCGCGTTCTTCTCGGCCCCCACGCTTCGAGTATCGCGTGCGGTGAACCAGTCGTCTAGGTTGGAACCGATGGCCGACGGCCCTGGCCCGAATGTCCCCTTCCCCCCGATGGAGGCCGAGCTCGTCTCGGAGCTGCCGTCGGGTGAGGGTTGGCGTTACGAGCCGAAGTGGGACGGCTTCCGGGGTGTGCTCGAGAACGACACGGGTGAGCTCGCGCTCTGGTCGCGGAACGGCAGGCCGCTCTTGCGCTACTTCCCCGAGCTGCGGCCGCTCGGCGAGCTGATGCCGCCGCACTCGGCGCTCGACGGCGAGATCGTGATCTCACGAGGCGGCGCGCTCGACTTCGACGCGATGCAGACGCGCCTCCACCCCGCCGAGAGCCGCGTCCGGAAGCTCGCCGACGAGATTCCGGCCACGTTCGTCGCGTTCGATCTCCTGCTCTGGAAGGGGAAGCCGGTGCACGAGCGCCCGATCGAGAAGCGGCGCGCAGAGCTCGAGAACGTCGGCTCCAAGTTCCAGCTCTCGCCGGTTTCGAACCTGGTCGAACAGGGTCAGGACTGGCTGAAGACGCTCCAGACGGCGGGCTTCGACGGCGTCATCGCAAAGAAGCTGGGTCTGCCCTACCTGCCTGGCTCACGCGACGGGGTGGTCAAGGTGAAGCCGCACAAGACGGCGGACTGCGTCGTGGCGGGAATCCGCTGGAAGAAGGGCGGCCGGGAGACGATCGCGACGCTCCTGCTCGGCCTGTATGACGACGAGGGCGGCCTCAACTATGTCGGTTCGGCCGCGGTCGGCGCCAAGAACCAGGCCGAGATCGCGGCCAAGGTGCTGCCGCTGATCGACAAGAAGAGCGACCGGCGCTTCAGCGAGCCGAACCGCTGGGGCACCGGCGAGCTCGAGGAGACTCCGCTCAAGCCGAAGCTCGTCGTCGAGGTGCGCTTCGACAAGCTCGAGAAGCATCGCTTTCGCCACGGGACGCGACTACTCCGCTTCCGGCCGGACAAACATCCGAAGGACTGCACGTGGCGCGAGGTGCGCCCGCCGCGGAGCCCCGACGATCTCGCCGTTGAGGATCTGCTGCGGTGAAGCTCACACATCTGACGCCGATCCTCAACGTGTCCGACGTGACTGCGAGCCTCGACTGGTTCGAGGCCCTCGGCTGGGAACGCGGCTTCGCCTGGGACGATGAAAGCGGGATGCATTCGAGCCAGCCCACTTTCGCCTCGATCCAGTCCGGAGATGTCGAAATCTTCCTCTGCCTCAACGGCCAGGGCGAGCATGGCATGTGGATCTCCTGGTTCCTCTCGAGTCCCGAAGAACTCGAGGGCGTGCACACGCGAGCCGCCGAGCTCGGCTACGAGATCTCGCAAGATCCGACTGACGAGCCGTGGGGCATGCGGGAGTTCCACCTCCGGCATCCGGACGGTCATGTCTTCCGGATCAGCGCAGAGAGCGGCTAGTCGGCTCGGTGGACGATCTCTCCGTCCACCACGGTGAGCACAACCGGCAGCTCGGGCAGCTCGTCCGGATCGCACTCGACCGGGTCGTCCGCGAAGACCGTGAGATCGGCGGCGAAGCCGGGTCGAACCCGGCCGAGCCGCGTCTCCTCGCCGACCGTCAGGGCTGCGGCAGTCGTGTAGCCGGCGAGTGCCGTGTGCGCGTCGATCGCCTCGTCGTCGTAGGGCTCGCGGTCTCGCTCTCCCGGTGGACGGCGAAGCCGAGCGGCCGACAGGCCGAGTCGGGGGTCGAACCGAGCAACCGGCCAGTCGGAGCCGAGCGCGACGATCGCACCGGACTCCTGGAGTGAGCGGATCGGAAACGCGCGGCCCGGTGCGGTGCGCTCCGAGCCCAGCCGGCGCGACCAGTTGTCGGAGCGGTCGGGCTCGCACCAGAGCATGTGCTGCGCTTGCATCGAGGCGACGACACCCTCGGCTGCGAAGCGCGGCAGGTCGTGTGGCTGCAGGGTCTCGATGTGCTCGATCCGATGCCGGCCGCGGAACGGCGCCGCGCCTGCATCCCGGTAGGCGTCGAGCGCCTCGCGCACGCCGCGGTCCCCCGTGGCGTGCGTCGCGCACTGGAAGCCGGCGCGCGCGAACGTCGCGACCGCGCGACGATAGTGCGACAGATCGGGCCAGAACGGCAGCGTCCCCTCGCCCTCCGAGTCGGGCTCGTACAACCAGCCGGTTCCCGCATCGATCACGCCGTCGATGAAGAACTTCGCGACACCGGCCCGCCAACGCCGGCCGCCGGCATCGCGGTGCGGGGCCAGCGCCTCCCAGTCGTCCGGCTGCGACTCGGGGCCGATCGTGAACGGGACGACGAAACGCTGGACGAGATCGCCATTCGCCTCGAGCTCGCACAGGAGATCGTGGGTCGCGAGCGTCCCGTCCATCGCATGGCCCCCGGTCAATCCCGCCGCCGCGTGTTCCCGCAGCGCCGCCACATGCAGCGCATAGCGCTCGGCATCGGTGGGCTTCGGCATCGCGCGTTCCACGGTCCCGACCGCCGCCCACTCGCGCAGCTCTCCGGTCGGCGCGCCCTCACGGCAGACGATCTCCGCGTTCTCGGAAAAGCTCCTGGGGCCGGTCACGCCCGCAAGCTCCAGCGCGCGGGACGTCGCGACCGCGGTGTGCAGGTCCATGAACATCAGGAGCGCCGGCGAGCCCTCGACAGCGTCCTCGAACAGGTCACCGCGGATGCCGCTGTCCCGGAAGACGTCGTACTCGAGACCGAAGCCGAGCACCCACTGGCCCGGCGCGCAGCGTCTTCGCTCCGCGGCGACTGCGTCGAGCACTTCTTCGAGCGACGACAGGTCCTGGAGGTCTGCCCCGCGCGTGTCCAGGGCACCTTGCAGCGGATGGATGTGGCTGTCGGTCAGCCCGGGGACGACGACGGCGCCGTGCAGATCGATGGTCTCCGCGGCGGCGCCGAGCTCGCGGATCTCGGCATCGCTTCCGACCGCGACGATTTCCCCGTCCGCGATCGCGACGGCCTGTGCGGTGGGGCGTTCGGGATCGAGCGTGCGGACGCGTGCCCCGACAAGCGCGAGATCGATCATGCTCATGCCTCTCCCTTCCTGGCGCGCGACGGCTGCACGCGCTTCGGCTCGCCCGGCATCTTCGGGAAGTTCGGCGGGTACGGCGCCTCGCCCTCGCCCTCCGCCTCCTCGCGGTCGACCCACTCGTGGAGCTTGCGCAGGTCACACACTGCGTCGTCGATCCCGGCCTGCACGTCACCGAACTCGGCGAATCGCGCCGGCATCGTGGCCAGCGTGAAGTCCTCCGTCTCGAGCGCGTCGAGCTCGTCCCAGCGGAACGGCGCCGAGACGGTCGCGTCGGGACGGGCGCGCACGGAGTACGCGGACGCGATCGTCCGATCGCGCGCGTTCTGGTTGTAGTCGATGAAGACGCGCTCGCCGCGCTCCTCCTTCCACCACGCGGTGGTGACGAGCTTGGGCGCGCGGCGCTCGACCTCGCGCGCGAATGCGAGCGCGCAGCGCCGCACCTCACGGAAGCCCCACTTCGGCTCGATCCGGCAGGCGATGTGGATGCCGCGGTTGCCCGACGTCTTCGGCCAACCGACGAACCCGAGCTCGTCGAGCGTCTCATGCACGACCGCCGCGACCTGCTTCGCCTCGGCGAAGCCCGTGCCCGGCTGTGGGTCGACGTCGATGCGGAGCTCGTCGGGATGCTCCACGTCGCGCCGCCGCGACGGCCAGGGATGGAAGTCGATCGTGCCGAGGTTGGCAGCCCAGGCGACCTGCGCGAGCTCGGTCACGCAGAGCTCGTCGGCTGTGCGGCCCGACGGGAACGTGACCGTCGCGGTCTCGATCCAGTCGGGTCGGTGCTTCGGCACGCGTTTCTGGTAGATCGCCTCGCCCTCCGCTCCGTCCGGGTGGCGCTTGAGCTGCGTCGGGCGCTCGTAGAGCACGCGCACGATCCCCTCGCCGACCGCGAGGTAGTACCGCACGAGGTCGAGCTTCGTCTCGCCGCGCGCCGAGAAGAAGACCTTGTCCGGGTTCGTCACCTTGACGGTGCGCGATCCGACTTCGAGCTCGACGAACGGCGATTCGGCCATGAGCAGGAGTATCGTGCAAGCCGTGTTGGAAGATCCACGGCCCACGAGACTCGCGCTCGAGCCGCTCGACGACTTCGTCGTGGTCGAGTACGCGGAGGAGGAGGCCGAGACCCGCGCCGGCCTGATTCTCCCGGCGAGTCTCGAGGCTCATTGCCGTAGCGGCATCGTCATCGCGGTCGGCCCCGAGGCCGAGGGCGTCTCGCCGGGCGACAAGGTGCTCTTCCCCAAGGAAGCGGGCTACGACGTGCGACTTGCAGGCACCGCGCAGAGAGTGCTCAGGCGCGAAGAGTTGATCGCCCGCATCCTCGACTGAGGACACGGGCGACAAGCGATAGAGCGGAGATAGAGCGGAGAGGGCGGGATTTGAACCCGCGACGCACCTTTCAGCACGTACGCGATTTCCAGTCGCGCTCCTTAGACCACTCGGACACCTCTCCGAGGGCGCCCAGCGTATCGGCCTGCGAGCCGGAGAGGGCTACCCGCGGACCGGCAGGTCGTCGAGCGTGTTGTCGGTGCTCTGCTCAGGCTTGGTCCGGATGCCGTCGCCGTGAAGCTCGAGCTCGGCCTGGTCGCCGGTGGACGGGCTGACGATGTAGAGGCGGTGCCCGCGCTCGATCGCGTGCCTCGCCTGCTCGATCGTCCACACGTCGTCGTACATGACTTCGTGTCCGGCCTCCGAATAGCCGACTGCCTGAACGTGGCCGTTGGCGCCGTGGAAGACGCAGATGATGCGGTAGTCGGCGATCGCTAGCCCGTCGTTGAATCCGCAGTCAAAGCATCTCGAGTCTATCGTCCTACCGAGGCGAGTCAAAACAATAGATAGCAACGTCCGACGCACGGAATAGAACTCCGGTCACCCGGCCGGGCTGTTCTGTCAACCGAGGAAAGGGCAGTCCGTGAAGTCGAGGATCACCTTGCTGGCAGTCGTTGTCGGCTCTGTCTTGTGTGCGCTCCTTCTGTCCGATCTCCCCTGGCCGGGGAAGTAATCGATTGGCGCTCAGCCGGTGGAGGCGCTGCGTCACGCCGCGCCTCCACCGGCTGGTCAAACGCAAAGTGTGTCTGTAGTCTTGCTCTCTTGCCGCGTCGGCCCTCCAACCATGTCGACGACGCCGCTGCAGTCGGCGGGCGCTTGCGGCAGGCGCGCCTCGACGCCGGCCTGACGCAGCGCGAGCTCGCGTTCGAGGGCTGCACGGCGGCGTATGTCTCACGGATCGAGGCAGGGGCGCGCGTCCCTTCGCTCCAGATCATCCACGAGTTCGCGAAGCGGCTCGACGTCACCCCGGAGTTCCTCGCAACGGGTCGGCCCGAGGCCGGTGACCTCAGTTCGGAGCTGCTGGAGGCTGAGGTTGCCTTCCAGCTCGGGGACGTGAGCCGCGCCGAAGAGCTGTATGAAGCGGCACAAGAGACGGCGGGTTCGCCCGCGGCTCGTGCTCAGGCTCTGCTCGGGCTCGGACGGCTGGCTCTGCAACGCGGCGAGATCCAAGAGGGCATCTCACTCCTGGAAAGCGCCGTTGGATCCGGAAGGCTCGCGCCGGGCGACGCTTCCACCGCCGCGAATGAACTCGGCCGCAGCTATGCAAGCCTCGGCCGCTTCGACGACGCGTTTGCGATCTTCGAGCGGTTCCTTGCCGCCGCGCGAGAGCGTGGAGACCGGTACGACGAGGTGCGGTTCGCGCTGCTGCTCGCAAACAGCTACGTGGATCACGGCGACTACGGCCGCGCCCATGGGACCCTCGGCGAGGTTCTCCAGCTCGCGCGCGAGACGATCGACCCGAAGTTGCGCGCGAGCCTCTACTGGTCGCAGTCGCGCGTGCACTTCTCGCAGGGAGACCACGACCGCGCCGCCGAATATGCCCGCCTCGCCCTTGCCACTCTGAAGGCGAGCGAGCAGACCCTTGAAGCGGCGCGGGCTCTGCTCCTGCTGGCCTACATCGAAAACGAACGTGGGAACCCCCACGCCGCGCTCGAGCTCATCGACGAAGGAGAGCCCGTGGTGGTCTCTTCCGCCGCCCGCGAGACGACCGACGCCGCGATGTTCACCATCGAGCGCGCCCGCGCCCTGGCTGCGCTCGGTGCCGGAGAGGAAGCCGCAGAGCTCCTCCTCGGAATCACGCCGCGCCTCGCCACCGCAGCACCGAGAGACGCCGCGCGTGCCTACTCACAGGTCGCGGACATCTTCAAGAAGCGAGGCGACTTCGACCGCGCCCTCGAGCTCTACGAGCTTGCGGTCGAGCAGGCACCGACCGCGAACAAGCAAGTCGCGGAGGCGCTGTCGTCTATGGCCGAGATCTACGAGGAGCGCGGCGAAACGCAGAAGGCGCTCGAGCTCCTCAAGCAGGCACTCGCCGCACGCGCCGGCACAACCGCCTAGATTCAGGGGCGGTGAGGCGGGGCTAGCCGCAGGCCCCGCCTCACCGTTTCCTCGTGCGTCAGGTGACGACGATCCCGGATGGGGTTGCGCCGGCCGGGCCGGCTGCTTCCGTTAGCGGCGTGAGAGTGCCGCCGTCGACCGTGAAGCCCGTGACCGCATTGGTGCCGGACTCGACGACCCAGAGGGTCGAGCCGTCCGGCGAAATGCGCGCATCTTCGGCGCCGCCACCGATCTGGCCCTTCCCGGTGCTCTGGAGGAAGGTGAGCGTGCCACCGGCTCCGATCGAGTAGCTCGAGATCGACGCCGACGCGGTGTTCACGACGAAGAGGAACTTGCCGTCGTGGCTGATCTCGATCCAGCACGCCGCGCCCCCGTCATTGGCTACCGGCGCTCCGACCGGAGTGAGCGTCCCGTCGGCGGCATCGGTGAAGCTCGACACGAGACCCGGGAAAGCCGCGGCGCCGCTCGCGACGTGCGCATCGGAGACGAACAGCTCGCTCGGATCGGTGGGATTGAACTCGCTGCCGAGCTGGCCGAAGCCCTGCGGCGGCGAGAACGCCTGGGCGTCGTAGGGCGAGCCGGGCGCCGGGGTGAGCCGGCCGTCGCGACCGACCGTGAAGCTGTCGATCAGGGACGTGGCGATGCGCGTGCCGGCGGCCCTCGTCCCATCCCCGGAGAACAGGACCTGGCCGGGCTTCGAGTCGTTCGGGAGCACGTAGGTCGAGCCGGAGATCGGCCTCAGCTGCCCACCCGGGTTGAGCCTGAACCCCGTGTAGTTCGTGTCTCCGGCGTTGCTGCCCGGTCCGGCATTCGCGACGTACACGAGATCGCCGTGGACGCCGATGCTGACCGGATCGACCCCGCCCGATGCGACCGATGCACCTGCCGGCTCTAGCGATCCGTCCGGCTTGATCCGCACCACCGAGATCTCGTTGCTGCCCGCATCGACGGCGAGCAAGTAGCGGCCGTCGTCGCTCAGCTGCAGCGAACCCTGCGACGCGTCGGGTTGCCCGGTGCCCGCGCCGCCGATCGCGAACGGGGAGCCATGCATCGCGGTGAGGCTTCCGTCGGCGTGCCGGTCGAACCCGGCGACGGTGTTGACCGGGGCTGTGTTGTCGTTGACGTAGACGTGGCCGACGACCCGCGACGCACTCGATGCCGATGCGCCTCCGGTCACGACGACCGCTGCGGCAACCGCGAGCACGAGCAGAGCAGCGATGCGAGGCAATCTCATCCTCGAACCTCCTGAAGATTCCGCACGAGGCCGATTCCCCGCGCGCTTCACGACCGTTGCAGGAGGCCCTCTCGCCGGGCTTACGCTCCCATGAACGATGGCTTAAAGGTCGTATCGGCGCGAACGCGTAAAGTCGGCCTCAGTCCGAGCAACGGAGGAGAGAAGCGATGGGCATGTATGCAGTTGTCGATCCCGCGACCGGAGAGACGGTCAAGGAGTACCCGACGATCACCGACGACGAGCTGCGGGACGCAATCGGCCGCGCCGACCGGGCGCACCGGGAATGGTCGCAAGCTTCGACCGTCGCGGAGCGGGCCTCACTCGTGCGTCGCGTCGCCGAGCTGCACACCGAGCGGCGGAAGGAGCTCGCGGAGATCATCGCCGCCGAGATGGGCAAGCCGATCCGGCAGGCGCGGGGCGAGATTGCCTTCTGCACGTCGATCTACGAGTACTACGCAGACAACGCCGAAGCGCTGATGGCGGACGAGCCGATCGAGCTCCTCGGCGGCGAGGGGTCGGCGGTCGTGCGCCGCAGCTCGCTCGGCGTCCTGCTCGGGATCATGCCGTGGAACTTCCCCTACTACCAGGTCGCCCGTTTTGCCGGGCCGAACCTGATCATCGGCAACACGATCCTGCTCAAGCACGCGCCGCAGTGCCCGCAGTCGGCCGAGGCGATGCAGCAGATGTTCAACGACGCCGGCTTCCCCGAGGGCGCGTACGTGAACATCTACGCCACGAACGAGCAGATCGAGTGGGTGATCGCCGACCCGCGCGTCCGCGGCGTCTCCGTCACCGGCTCCGAGCGCGCAGGGGCAGCCGTCGCAGAGATCGCCGGCCGCAACCTGAAGAAGGTCGTGCTCGAGCTCGGCGGCTCCGACCCGTTCATCGTCCTCGGCACCGACAACCTCGACGAGACAGTGGAGGCCGCCGTCGAGGCACGGATCGACAACGCCGGACAGTCGTGCAACGCCGCGAAACGGATGATCGTGATCGACGAGCTCTACGAGCCGTTCCTCGAGAAGTTCACGGCCGCGCTCACGGCCGTGAAGCAAGGCGATCCGCGCGAGCGCGAGACCGAGATGGGGCCGTTGTCCTCCCAGATCGCGGCCGACCGCCTCGAGGATCAGGTTCAACGCGCGGTGGCCCAGGGTGCAACGGTCGTCGCCGGCGGCAAGCGCAGCGGCAACTTCTTCGAGCCAACCGTGCTCACGGACATCACGCCGGACAACGACGTCTACCGCGAAGAGCTGTTCGGCCCCGTCGCGTCGGTCTATCGCGTGCAGTCGGAGGACGAGGCGGTCGCGCTGGCGAACGACACGCCCTTCGGGCTCGGCTCCTACGTGATGACGACCGACCCGGAGCAGGGCAAGCGCGTCGCGGACAAGATCGACGCCGGCATGGTGTACGTCAACATCGTGGGCGCCGACAGCGCCGAGCTGCCGTTCGGAGGCACCAAACGCTCGGGTTTCGGGCGCGAGCTCGGCCGCTACGGCGCCGACGAGTTCGTCAACAAGAAGCTGATCCGAGTCAGTTGAGCGGCGTGCAGGCTGCCGCGGTCGTCACGACCTCGGCGAACTCGTCCTGGAGGTTGACGCCGGTCATCCGAGCGATCTCGGCGGCCGGCACCACCTCGCCGTCGGGCGTGGATTTGTCGAAGGTGTGGGTCGCGTCGAGTACGAACCACACGTCGTACCCGAGGTCGGCGCCGATGCGGGCGGTCGTCTCACAGCAAGCGTTGGTCTGAATCCCACACACCGCGATCGCGTCGATCCCGTGCTCGCGCAACCAGGCGTCGAGATCGACGTCGCCGTGGAACGACGAGTGCACGTTCTTGACGACCCGCAGATCGGGCTCGCCGGCGACGGCGTCCTTCAGCTCGAAGCCGGGCGTGCCGCGCTCGAGCGGTCCACCCTTCCAGTCGTGCTGAACGAACACGACCGGGTCGCCGCGCTCGCGCCATGCGTCGATCAGCCTGGCGACGTTCTCCTCGGCCCGGGGATTGTCGCGCGGTCCGAGCGCGGGATCGTCGAAGCCGCGCTGAACGTCGACCACCACCAGCGCACGCTTACCGGCCATGCGTCGATCCTAGTACCCCTGAGAGCGGCCGTATTCCTGCGCGACGTAAAGAGGAACGGTCCTCGACCACGCCTCCTCGACGAGATCTCGCATCTCGTCGGCGTCGATCGCTTCGAGGCGAACATGGATCCAGTTGAATCGCATGTCACTCGGACCCGGCAGCTCGAACTTGTGCGGTTCCGCCTCGACGGCTGCCTGTCGCATCTCCTTCGGGAACCCGCACCCCATTCGCCCGCCGTCCTTGGATAGCGCGAGCCACACGATCTGGCCGACCCGGAACTTGATCCGACCGTGCACGAACACCTCGTAGCTGCGAGGGAGTGTCTTGGCCAGCGCGCGGACTTCGTCAGCCGTGACCACGGGCCAACAGGTGCTCGACCGCTCCGGCCACCTCGTCGAACGCGTCCCACTGCACCATGTGCATACCCGGCACCTCGACGATCCGGAGCCGGTCGCCCAGGGCAGCGCGATATGCCTCGATCTGGCCTGTGCGCACAAGCCCATAGGCGGGGGCGTAGAGCAGCAAGGTTTCGGATTGGAGTGTCGAGGGCGGCGGAGGAGAGCTCGCAAGCTCGCCGTAGATCGAGACCCCCGCCGCCTGGCACGTGCGCCGCCGGAAGGATCCGTCGCGTTGGAGCTCGAGGTGCTGCCGAGCCTCGTGCGCGATCGCTGCTCGAGGTGAATCCGGGTACGCGAGCAGCCGTTCTTGGACGTAGTCCTCCACGCTCCCGTAGACAGGCTCTCGCCGCTCGAAATCGGCAGCGCCGAGCGCGACCTCGGGCAGGAGCTGGATCGCGGGATCCAGCAGGGCGGCTCGTCGCACCAGTTCAGGGTGAGCGGCAGCGAGCTCGAGTATCAGCCGCCCTCCGAACGAGTGACCGACCCAGTCTGCTGTCGACAGTCCGAGCGCCGCCAGAGTCTCGGCGAGATCGGCTAGGTGAGTCGCGAATGTCCAGGGTGGCTCCCAGCCGGAGCGGCCGTGCCCGCGGAGGTCGAACGCCAGAACGCGACGCTCGTTCCAGCGCTCCTCGGCAAGCCGCTCGAACACGCCCGCGTATCCGGTCACGCCGTGGAGGCAAACGAGCGGGTCACCCTGCGGATCGCCCCACTCCTGCACGTGTAGCTTCATCGGTCCGTTCAGACGGACTGGCGTGCCGTCCGCCCGAGCTCTTCCAGCGTTGCATCGGCCGACGCCTCGCGGACGGCTGCGAGCTGCTCAGCTGACAACTCGGCCTCGAGTCGATCAAGGACGGGGCGAGCGGTAATGGCGTAGGAGGCTGGAAGCTGCTCGTGGCCCAGCGCGAAGGTGAGGGTTACGGCGGCCCGCTCCTCCTCAGCAGGATCCGTGGCGAGGCAAGCACCGATCCCGCTCAGTGCAAGGAGCTCGAGGGAGATAGCCTGCGCGGCATGCGCGCGCTCGAGCGCCACTTCAAAGCGCTCGCGTGCCTCGACGCCGTCCCCCAGCGCGAGTGCCGCGAAGCCGGTGCGGCAGAGCGCCATGATCATCCCCCAGCGGTGGTTGCTCTCGGAGAACGCCTCGTAGCCGGCGCGCGCGAGCCGTAGGGCCTCGGAGTAGTCGCCAAGTCCGTACGCGCTGTGGCTCGCGCGACTGAGCGCATAACCTGTCCCGCCGGGATCACCGACGGACGCGAACAGCTCGTTCGCCTCCATGTGCAGTCGAAGCGCATCGTCGAAGCGCTCCTCCGCATCGGCGAGGAGGCCGAGCTTGCTCGTGGTGTAGGCGCGCAGGAAGGCGTTGCCGAGCCGGCCCGAGCAGGCATGCGCCGCGTCGAACGCCTCGCGGGCCCCTCCGAGGTCGTCCATGAGGAGACGGGCAAAACCGAGATCCATCAGGCCTCCGATCTCCGTGAGCCTGTCGCCGACCGCGGTCGCGATCGTCGTCCCCTCTTCGAGGAGCGCGACCGCTTCCGGGAGGGCGTCCCGATATCCCGCCATGATTCCCAGGGCACAGAGACAGCATCCGAGCTCACGCTCCAGGTTTCGCGCCCGCAGGATGGGCAGACAGCGCACGCCGAGCTCCTCCGTCTGAGGGTCGTGCCCGAGCCGCGCGCCGATCGCGATCTGATCCATCGCGGCTGCAAGTGCGACGGCGCTTGCGCTCTCGGGATTGTCGGCGTCGAAGCCGGCGATCAGCGCGAGTCGCTCGAGCGTCTCGGCGCTGTCGAACCAGCTGTGCATGAACAGGAACGTGTAGAAGGCGTCGAGCACCCGCAGCGCCGCGTGCTCGTCGCCGTCGTCCAGGATGATCCACTCGGCTGCGGCGCGAAGGTTCTCCAGCTCCCCCCGCAGCTCATCCCGCGCGTCCGCGAGCTCCGGGCCCATAAGCGCTGCCCGCCGTTCCAGGAGCATTGTCGCGTAATGGCGCGCATGCCGCTCGCGAGCGTCGGCTTCCTCGGCGGGCGACGACCGCAGCTGCTCGGCCGCGTATTGCCGCAGGAGCTCGTGCAGCTCGAAGCGGCCGAAGTCCGGGCGGCGCAGGAGCGACTTGGCAACCAGCTCGGAGAGGAGGCGCACGTCGGCGCCCGTAACCGCAGCGGCGGCGCTGCGATCGAAGCTGCCGCGGAACACAGATAGGCGTGAGAATGCGCTGCGTTGCTCCTCGGTAAGTAGGCGCCACGACTGGTCGATGACCGCTCGCAGGCTGCGATGCCGTTCCGGAACGTCACGCATCGACGTGGCGAGAAAGTCGATGTTCCCCTCGATCTCGTCAGCGATCTCGGCGCAGGAGAGCACGGACGCCCATGAGGCAGCGAGCTCGATGCCGAGCGGCATGCCGTCGACGAGCCGGCAGATGCGCAGCGCCTGCGAGTACTCCGCGTCGTCGAGGGTCAAGCCCGGTGCTACCTGTGTGGCTCGCTCGACGAACAGGCGCATCGCCGAGGCGCTCCCATTCCCGTTCTCAGCGAGACCTAGGCCGTCGACGTCGAACACCCACTCGCTCTGAACGTTGAGCCGCTCGCGAGAGGTCGTCAGGAGCGCGACGTGCGGGGCGCGCTCGACCACCTCGGAGAGAAACCCCGAGCCCTCGACCAGATGCTCGAAGTTGTCGAGCACGAGCAACGTCGAGCGCTCGCTGAGGTAGTCCAGCAGCTGCTCCTCCGCCGAGAAGCCGCTGTGCACGGCATCGACGGCGAACTGAATTGACTCGCCGAGGGCGGGCGCGAGGAAATCCGGCGACGCGACGGACGCGAGCGGGACGAAGTGGACGCCGTGCGGATACCGGTCGACCCGGCGGGCGGCGGCCTCGAGGGCGAGTCTCGTCTTGCCCACGCCCCCCGGCCCCACGAGCGTGAGCAGGCGGCACCCGGAGTCATCGAGCAGCCGGTCGATCGCTTCCAGCTCCGAGGTCCTGCCCACGAAGGACGTTCGCGGCAACGGGAGGTTCTTCATGCCCGCCTCGATCGTCTTCAGCAGCGGGAACTCGGATGAGAGGCCGTCGATCTCGAGTTGGTAGATGCGCTCCGGCGCGCTGAGGTCCTTGAGACGGTGCGCGCCGAGGTCGCGGACCTTCGCGTCGACGAGCGCACGCGTCGACTCCGACAGGAGCACCTGCCCGCCGTGACCGACGGCGGCGATACGAGCACCCTTGTGCACGTCGAGACCGACGTAACCCTCTTCCGTCAGCCGCGGCTCGCCCGTGTGCAGGCCCATCCGCACGCGAATCGGGCCATCGGCAAGAGCCCGCTGGCAGTCCGCCGCAGCGGCGACCGCGTTCGACGCGCGGGCGAAGACGACGAAGAACGCATCACCCTGCGTGTCGACCTCGACGCCCTCGTGCTCAGCGAACGCCGCGCGGAGTTGCAGCCGATGCTCGTGCAGCGCCTCTCCGTAGTCATCGCCGAGCTCATGCAGCAGCCGCGTCGAACCCTCCACATCGGTGAACACCAAGGTCACGACACCGGTCGGAAGATCGCTCGCCATCGCAGCAGATCATGCGCCGATGCACGTCCGCTGTCCAGCGGACAGGAGCGGAGGGGGAGAGATTTGAACTCTCGATCCGCCTAACGACGGATAACGGTTTTCGAGCGCCTGCTCCATCCGCTTTGCTGGGCCGAGAAAGCCGCCGGCGCGACACTCCATGCGACAGTCGACCCCACGCACAAGCGCATCGCTCGCGAGGACGGGCCGATCAAATCTGCGCCGCATTCCGTTCTGTGTGCTGCTGCGCGCTGTGCGTGCACTACTCGCGCGGTTGTGCGCGCTGCAGCAGTGCGACCATCCGGCACGAGCACAACCATCCGGGTTGAGTGGAAGTAGCGTCCCCGTCTGTATCGGCCCGACTGCTGTGGCTCGACTGTGGCTCACCGCGTAACCGTGCGGGCTTGCCAGGAGGCTACGGGTTAGGGAAACCCGAGCGTTAGCCTGCCTATGAGCCCCGGCGCCTTATGGGCTGGTGTCTTAGCCGCATACCAGCCTCGCGTTGGGGCTCGTTGCTCCTGTCTACGTGCGCGCGTGACGACGCAAGCGGTCTGGGCGCAAGCGCTGGTGTGCGGAGGCTCTAGGCGCTAGCCACCGTTAGACGCCGAAACGTCTTGGTGCCCAACCGTATTGCCATTCGCATCGAGGGCAGTGAACCCTGTTGGAACCGTGTCGCCGCTAGTCGCGGCGTATGCGAACGCACCATTGGTCAAGCTAATGGGTTGTGTTGACCCGTCAGCCAGTGTCGCATTGACAGTGGCCACGGTGGAGCCGACGAATCCGATGCAGCTTGCGGACGATGCAGTTGTCGTTCCGGCACTCCCTGACATCTCACAGCCGACGCGCAAGATCTTCAGATCTGCAGGTTCCCCTGGCTCTTGACCAAGCTGGCCGCCACATCGGAATTGGCCGCCGAGTGCGCCTCCAGCCGCGACTACCGTCCAGCAGGATTGACCGGCGGCGTTGACGCCGGTGACTAGCGCGCTGCTGTTGCTCCCCAACGAACCGGAGCCTGCGCTAACAAGCACTTTGAGGGCGTTTATACCGCCCTGGGACGCGAGCTTCTGGACCATTGGGGCTTTTAGAAGGCTTGATACTGGGGTGGCTGTAGCGTTGGCCGCACTCCCGGAACCCCGGGAGGAACCATGCCCTGCGCTAGCGAGAGCAACGCCAGCCCCGGCCGCCGCAACGGCGACGATGCCAACTGCACCACCCATGAGCCACCTGTTCGGCTGCTTGAGCTTCACGAGAGCCTCCTAGTCACGCTGTCGCCGCGTTCCTGCAGTTCGTATAGACGGTGGACGCCGGGTTTTGGCACCCTGCTTGAGCCACACCGACCCCGGGGAACACGCCACTGTCGTAGGCAACAATCCGGTCGTAGAAGCTCCCAGGGTTGTACTCGTTTCCGATCGCTTCGGCGCTTGCGTTGTACCAGCTTCCGTTGTTAGAGATCCAGCTGAAGTTCATGTCGTGGGTGCCTGACGTCCACGACAGACGGATGAGCCACGGGCTGCCACCCCCGTATACGGAGTGCGCCGAACTCGACAGGTTCCCCTGCCAGACGTTCCAGTACCCAGACGCCAACGCCGACCCGACTGCAATAATTGAGACGATCGCGGCGACGACGACAGCTGCGACAAACCGCCGACGCAGACTCAATTTCGAAAGCTGTCGAGCCAAGGTGAGTCTGGGCAAACACACCACGGCGGCAATCTACAGTCTGACGAAACTAAAGTCAATTGCTCTTTAACTTTGGATCGAAGCTCTCTCAGCGCTTCGGCTTCAACCGTCGCTAGAGGCGGTTGAAGTCGCCTCGGGCGACGATGAGGACGACTGAGCGGGGTGTTCTTCGCACTAGTCCGCTGCTGTCCAGTGGTCTCGCCGAGATCCGACCAGTAGGGGCCGACGACTAGTCCGACGGACGCCGTCATCATGCGGCCGGATCCGCTCAACTCCGCTGTTAGCGTCGGGGCGCACTCACGCTCGCGGTCGGCCTGGACGCCCTGCGCCCCCATCTTTACGAGGGCTGATCGGCTGTCGTACGAGGACGTAGCCAGTCGCGCGAAGCCGCATGGCTCCGAGGAATTCACGCCGCGGCGATGGCGGCCGAAGACCCCAGATGACAGAGGCGTTGACCCCGCGTAGACCCCGCGTAGACCCCAGCCCGAGTCGTAAGGCGGCAGGAACCGAACCCGCGCAATGTTCCCGTCGCAAGAACCGCGGCACCGGGGACGGCGGCGTGTCGGTCGTTAGCTGTATGCCCTTTCGATGATCGAGTAGGAAAAGGTGCGACCGTCGACTTGATAGGCGTATCAGCCGCTGCCTAGAAGTGTCCTCGAGCGCCGCCTCGCACCGCTCACGTACTCGGCCTACGAGCGCGACGTCGACACCTGCATTTCCTCGAGCGCGAGGGGACTCGCCCACGGTAGACGAGGTACGGCCGCTGGACCTTCGCCGCTTCCTGGCGGAGAGTCGGTCCGACGACCAGCGCCATCAAGCCAGGCACGAAACCGTCCCAGCGCTCAAGTGCTTCTTCGCTTTCTCTACGAGAACGAGCAAATTGAGCGGGAACCCTGCGCGGGCGTTGCGGACGCCGAAGAAGCGCAAAACACGCCCGGAAAGCGAAAGCATGACGGCAAGCGCGAGCGCGACCGACTCCTGCTCGCGCTCTTTGCCTATGCCGCCCCGGCGCAGTGAGTTGCTCGGGCTCGACTGGACGGACGTCGACCTCGAGAGTCGGCTACTGAAGGTGCGTAAGGGCGAAGGGCGGGCGTCAGCGCACGGTGCCGATTCACCCCGCGCTCGAGCCGCTCTTCCTCGACTACCTTCGCGTTCGGGCGCAGGATCGCGAGCCGGCGGCCTTCGTGGGCGTGCAGGGCCGCGGGCTCTCGCAAACGATCATGGCGCAGACGTTCCTCCGCTACGCAGAGGCCGCTGGTGTGACAGAGCGCAAACTGCTGGGTGCTCTCTGCAGATCTGGCTAGTGCGACCTCCGTCGCCGCTCGAAGCGCATAAGCATGACGGCCCAGAAGAAGACGCAGGCCATAGTAGTAAGGGCGACGGCGGCTGATCGCGTCCAAATTGCAACGTCCGCGCCAGCGGCAATAAGCGCCACGAGCGGCAGAAGGCGTATCCACGTTTTCACTCTCGTCTCTCCGATTCCGTTACATCTCGCTGCCGCACAACCCGAAATGCCCAAAGTGCTGCGACTAGTACCATTGTCACAGCGCCGGCAATTGCTGAGCCAACGGCGTTATGTTCGTTCCAATATGTGAGGGCGGCGACGATTGCGCCACAGCCAATCGAAACCACTGGCAACTGCGTCCATTCGTAGGTCCCGCGGTATTTTCGAGCCATCGCGCTCCCTCCCGCATCGGTGCTCGAATTTGAATCGGTTGCAGAGCTTCGGTCGGTATTGTCGACGTTTGCACGATCATCCTCCGGAACGCAGGATCTGCTCGCGGGCGTGGTGGACGATGATGACCTCGGTGAGCCCGTTTACCAGACACCCGCCTAGCGCGCCCCCGGCCGTGCCCCACGGCCCAGCAGCCGAACCCAATTCCGCTCCGAGCCCGGCGCCTTCGAGACAGAACGCTACCGCTCCGGCATAGTCAATCTGCTCGACATGCGCTGCGGCCCAGTTTGCGACGTGCTCCGCCCAGCAGAATCCTGTCCAGCACATCCCGCTTGGGTCAGCGTTGTTGATCGGGTCCGCCCCGACGTAGTCGTATCGGTTAGTAGATACGGGATCTGAAATCGCTCCGCCCATTGGATCTTGCTGGGTCCACCGTCCGGATGAGGAGACGGAGGCGTGCACCCCGGAACCCCGCTCAACCGTGCGGGCTCGAGGCGTAGAGGCGGAGGGGGAGGGATTTGAACCCTCGATCCGCCTAACGACGGATAACGGTTTTCGAGACCGCCGCATTCGACCGCTCTGCCACCCCTCCGCGGGTGGGCGCAGAGCCGCGGCGGGCGCTGCGCTAGCGGAGAAGGAGGGATTCGAACCCTCGATGGAGCCATTCAGCCCCATAACGCCTTAGCAGGGCGCCGCCTTCAGCCACTCGGCCACTTCTCCGGAGTCGAACAGAGTACCGGAGCGTCCCGCGCGCCTCCGGTCGGCTCAGCCGAAGAAGTTCACGGCCGCAACCATCAAGCCGAACATGACGATCGACCCGATCGCGAACACGCTCAGCCCTGCGGGGCCGGGGAAATCCGGCTTGTAGCGCGGTATGAGGAACGACGCGGCGAGCGCGAAGGCGATGAAGAGCGCCGCCACCACGATGAGGCCGACCTCGTGACCCGTCGAGAGCTCTGCTCCCAGCACGAGCCCTATTCCAGCACATCAGGCGCTCGCGAGCAGACGCTCCTCGCGCCGCCGCCGCTCGCGCAGGATCCACCAGGCGAGGGCGCCGAGCAGGATGATCGGGCTGAGCACCACGAGCGCGTAGAGGACGATGATCCCCTCGAGCCCGAGGAAGCCTCCCGCCGAGCCGAGGAACCGGTCGAAGCGGCCGCTCTTGTGATGGTGGTGCACGACGACCGCCTGATTGCGCGTCGTGAGCAGGAGCGAGATGTCGGCGGTCGCGCCGGACTCGAGCGTGTTGGTGCGCGCGTGCCGCAGCTGGGCGAGCGCGTGGCGGGCGTTGTTGAGCCGGATCTGGATGTTCACGCGCTCCGTTGCGGACAGCGTCCCGCTGGCGAGCGCCTGGACGTAGACGGTGATCGCGCGCCGCAGCGAGCCGATCCCGCTGTTCTGCTGCGTGAGCTTCGTCTGCAGATCCTGCGTCGAGACCTCCTGGGAGAGGAGCCTGCCGAGCGTCGAGAGCTTCGCGATCGCGGCCTGCGCTTTCTGCACCGGCACGCGCAGCTGCAGCACCGCCTCGCCGAAGCCGCCCCGGGAGTTCTGGTAGCGGACGGACTGGGCGTAGCCGCCGAACGAGCCGATGATCTGCGACGCCTCGTTCGTCCTGGCCGAGAGCTGAGAGCGGCTCTTCACCTGCACCTGGAGCGTGGCGACCGCATGGACGAGCCGGTTCTTCGGGATCGTGACCGAGTTCGGGTTGGCTCTATCGATTGTTCTCGGGGCGTTGCCGGCGAGAGCGGCAGCGCTCGCCACCGTGGACGCCGGGGCGGCCTCCTCGAACACTCCACCCTGATCCAAAGTCGCCTTCCCGGAATTCCCCAGTTTCCCAAGCTTCTTCTCCTGGGTGTGGGCGACCCCAGATCGCTTGGACCTGACCGGTCCGTACGCCTTTCCTGAGGAGACCGCGTGCGACTCCGGCTTCCCGGCGACGAGTCCGGCCACGTCCGGACGGCTGCCGCTGGTGACAAAGCCGTGCACGAGTGCGGCGCCGACCGCGAGCACGACCGCGACCGGAACGACCACGAAGAACAGCCTCTGCCTTCTCGACCGCCTGAGGCGGGGAGCCGGCGCCCCTTCCAGCACGCGCTCGCGCAGGCTCTCGGGAGCCACGGGAGCGTTCGCACGCAGTTGGGAGACGAGCGCCTCGTACCCGTCCAGTTCGTTCCAGTCAGTGGCGGACATCGCTCATCTCCTCTTCCAGTCGTTTCAAGGCCCGGCTGAGCCGGGTCGAGCAAGCTGTTGCACTGATGCCGAGCACTCGCGCCGCGCTCGGGCCGTCGAGCTCGAGCAGCACGCGCAGCGCCACCACCTCGCGCTCGGCCGGGGTCAGCCGCCGCAGGGCTCGTTCGAGCTCGGGCGACAGCCCCTCGGCGAAGACGGACTCCTCGAGCAGGGCCTCGTCGCGGGTGTACGTCTCCTCGCGCCGCTGCCGCCGGGCCTCGGCCCGGAACCAGTCGACCGCGGCGGAGTGCGCGATCCGGCAGAGCCAGGTCCGGGGAGCGCCGCGGCGCGGGTCGAAGCGGCGCCAGCTCCGGAACGCGCGCTCGAACGTCTCGGCCGCGAGATCCTCGGCCGCCGAGCGGTCGCCGGTGAGATAGACGAGGTAGCCGTAGACGGCGTCGAGGTGCTCCGCGACGACGTCCGCGAAGGCTGGTGTGCCGACGCGACCCGGGGGTCGGACGGCTGCCGGCAGCGCATTCACGTCGCTCATACGGCGCCGAGGCCTCGAAGTGTCACACCCGAACGGTAGGACGGAAATACGCTGGTGGCCAATGCGCCGCCTTCTTCTACTCGTCTGCGCGGTCGTCTGGGTGGACACGATGCTCTACGCGGCGCTGACGCCGCTCCTCCCCCACTTCACGCACTCGCTCCACCTCTCGAAGGCGGCGGCCGGCGTGCTCGTGGCCGCCGACGGCGCCGGCGCTCTCGTGGGCGGGTTGCCCGGCGGAGCGGCCGCAGCGCGACTCGGGGCCCGGCGGGCAGTTCTCGCCGGCCTGACGCTGATGGGCCTGGCGAGTCTCGGTTTCGCTTTCGCCCACGGATTCTGGCCGCTCGCGGTCGCTCGCTTCTTTCAGGGCTGCGCCAGCGGATTCACCTGGGCGGGAGCGTTCGCCTGGCTTCTCGCCGCAGCGCCTCGCAACCGTCGTGGTGAGCTGATCGGAACGGCGCTCGGCGCCGCAGTGTTCGGTGCCCTCTTCGGCCCGGTCGTCGGAGCGGCGGCTGCGCTCCTCGGGCGTGGCGCGGTCTTCAGTGCGCTCGCAGCCCTCGCTGTGGTGCTGGGCGCATGGACGTTGCGGATCGAACCGGCGCCGCCGGAAGCACCTTCCGTATCGGCGTTGGGGCGGGCGATGCGCGATTCACGCTTCCTCGGCGGGCTCGCACTGATGGCGCTCCCGTCGCTCCTGTTCGGCGTGCTCTCAACGCTCGCGCCGCTCCGACTCTCCGATGCCGGTTGGGGAGCGGCGGCGATCGGGGCCGTCTGGCTCGTAGGCGCCGGCTTCGAGACCGCGCTCTCGCCGATCGCCGGTCGCGTTCTCGACCGGCGTGGCTGGGCGGTTCCGGTCAAGGCGGCGCTCGTCGGCGCCACAGTCCTCTCGATCGGGCTCGCGTTCAGTCCGCGACCGCTCGCCTACGTGCCTCTTCTCATCGCGACCAGCGGAGCGTACGGCGTGCTCTTCACCCCCGCCTTCGCGCTGATCGCGGACGGCGCCGAGCTCGTCGGCCTCCCGCAGGGGATGGCGTTCGGCCTCATGAATGCCGCTTGGGCGGCGGGGGCCGTGGTCGGCCCGGCCGCCGGCGGCGCGGTCGCGGACGCATCGGGCGACGTCGTGCCGTTCCTCGTGGCAGCCGGGCTCTGCGCGGCTGCGTACCTGGCGGTGCGGCAGCGCACCACCGCGCACCTCACCGAATCAGACCTCGCGAGCTAGCGGCTCGTCGGCCGCGATGCCCTCTTCCTCCGGGAGGACGACCTCGCCGATCATCTGCTCGATGCGCTCGCGCGACAGGGAGACAGCGATCGCCCAGTAGTAGATGGCGGCGCTGAAGATCGCGGTGACGAGCATGTCCCACCAGAGCGGAAAGACCGGGCTCTTCATCGGCCCGAAGTCGCTGAGATAGACGATCGCGCCCATCCCGACGAGATAGAACGGCAGCCAGCTCGCAGCCCTCAGGTCGAGCTGCGGCGACTCCGAGTTGAGACCGAACACGCGGGTCACGACGAGGATCACATAGCCGATCGCGATCGCAACGCCAAGCCGCCAGTCGGTGTCCCAGCCGGACCAGAGGATGAGCAAGTTCGCGACGACGAAGGAGAGCGGTGCGAGCACCGACCCGGCCGGAGCGCGCCACGGGCGCTCCGCGTTGGGTAGCCGCTTCCGGAAGACGCCGAACGCGAGCGGAGCGCCTGCATACATCAGCACGCTCGCCGCCGTGATCAGCCCGACGAGGGACGTCCAGCTCGGAAACGGCAGGAAGCACACGCATCCGACCACGAACGCCGTGATCAGCCCGAACCACGGCACGCCGCGCTTGTCGGTTGCCTCGTAGACGGTCGGGAAATAGCCGTTTCGGCTCAGTCCGTACGAGACGCGTGAGCTCGACGTCGTGTAGATGAGCCCCGTCCCGCCCGGCGAGATGATCGCGTCGGCGTAGAGGATGGCCGCCAGCCAGCCGACACCGACGAGCGTCGCGATCTGGGCGAACGGACCGGTCATTGCGGTGTACGCGCCGTGCGCCCAGCTGTGTCCGATCTGCGAGTGCGGCAGCGCGCCGAGGAAGACGACCTGGAGCGCGATGTAGATGATCGCACCGATGATCACCGAGTAGATCACCGCACGCGGGATGTCGCGCTTCGGCCGCGCGCTCTCACCGGCGAGCTGGTCGGCCTGCTCGAAACCGAGCAGGGCGAAGATGATCCCGCTCGTCGAGATCGCGCTCAAAACGCCTTTCGCGCCGAACGGGGCGAAGCCGTCCGCTGCGTGGAAGTTGCTCCCGTGGAAGTTGACGATGCCGAGGACGAAGATCGTCAGCAGCGGGATTCCGACCTTCCACCACGTCGCCGCGCTGTTCGTGTGCGCGAGCTTGCGGATCCCGAGGAAGTTGATCGACGTGAAGATCGCCATCAGGACGACCGCCGCCACGATTCCGGGACCCGTGAGGACGCTCGTGCCGTGGCTCGTCTTCATCCAGTGCGCCGCGAACGAGTAGTGCTGGCCGTACGTGATCATCGCGAGCACCTCGATGGGCGCGACCGTGGCCGCCTGCAGCCACGAGAACCAGCCGAACGAGGCGCCGGCTCCACCGCCGAACGCGTAGTGCGGGAACCGCGCCGTGCCGCCCGCGACGGGCCACATCCCGCCGAGCTCGGCGTGCGTCAGCGCGAGCAGGAAGATCGCGATCGCGCCGATGACCCACGAGATGATCGCCGCGGGCCCGGCAGCGATGAGCGCCTCCTGCGCACCGAAGAGCCAACCGGAGCCGATGATCGAGCCGGCGGAGGCCCAGAGCAGGCCAATGAAGCCGATCTCGCGCCGGAGCCCTGGTCTTCGCGCTTCTGGGGCGTCCGCGGGACGCCCGACGGTCGTGGTCTGGGGCGTAGCCGTGTTCATCGCTCTCGCTGCAACGGCGCAGTCGTGTCATCGGATACGGCTTTCGGGCTGGTTCGTGGCCAGCGGCCTACACGGCCTGCGACCACGACGAGCGCGGGCACCAGCACCGAACGCACCAGGAACGTGTCGATCAGGATTCCGGCCCCCATCGCGAACGCCATCACCGCAAACGGCGTGATCGGGATGATCGCGAGCATCGCGAAGCTCAGCGCGAGCGCAACGCCGGCCACGGTGATTGCGCGGCCGGCGCGCGGCGCGGCCACCGCGACGGCCTCCTGCAGCGGCCGCCGGTCGGCTTCCTTCCACACGCGGCCGACGACGAAGATGTTGTAGTCGGAGCCGAGCGAGAGCAGGAGCACTGAGAACGCGACCGGCATGTAGTAGGGAAGCCCCGAGTCGTGCAGGACGTCGGTGAAGATGTAGATCGTGAGGCCGAAGGTGGCGGCCAGCGCCGCCATGCTCGCAAGCAGGAGATAGAGCGGCGCAAAGAGCGAGCGGAGGAAGAGCAGCAGGAAGACGAGGTTGACGGCGAAGGCGACGCCGATCACGCGCCAGAGTGAGGTGTTGGTCGCATCCACGGTCTCGACTCCGAGCGCCGTCTCGCCGCCCCAGCCCGCCTGCGCGCCGCCGAGCCCGTAGCGCTGGAGCAGCGACGGCAGGACGCGCTGGAGTCGCTCGAGGTGCCGGATCGCAGGAGCCTCGGTCGGATCGCTGTCGAAAATGATTGCGTAGCGGGCCGCTCCACCTCGCGGTGCGAACGCCCCGCCGAAGCGATGGCCGGTGGGCTGGTCGCGTGCGCCGAGCACCCCGGCGACGTGCGGCTGCTGCTCGAGCGCCGTTTCGAGCCGGCCGAGCGCCTGGCGGTTGCGCTCGATGCCCGGACCGCGCAGCAGCAGCTCGGTCGGCGCGACAACGCCCGGGGCGAAGCCTTGTCCGGCCGCCCGGGCCGAGACTGCAACCGAATTGTCCGACGGCAGACCTTGCACGAGCTGGAGCCCGAGCGGCAGCCCGCCGCGCAGGCCCGAAGCGAGGATGCCGAGCGCCGCAAGCGCACCGGCCGCAAGCAGAAGCGCAACTGGTTTCCTCGTCGCGAGATGCGAGACCCTCTCCCGCCAGCGCCGCACCGGCGGCGGGCCCTGCCGCAGTCCCGGCCAGAAGAGCGCCGGCCCGAGCAGACGCAGCATCGCCGGCACGAGCAGCACCGACACGAGGAGCCCGGTCGCCACGGTGATCGCCATCCCGGGACCGAAGGAGCGGAAGAAGCCCAGCGTCCCGAGCATCAGCGAGGCGACGCCGCAGGAGACGACGGCACCGGCCGTGAACACGATCGGCGAGTTGATCACGGTCGAGTGGCGCACGGCGTCGCGCGTTGATGACCCGTCCCGCAACGCCTCGCGGGCGCTCGTGAAGTAGAAGACGGAGTAGTCCGTGACGACCCCGAGCATCAGGGCGACGGCGACTCCCTGCAGCTCGTTCGGCATCGTCAGGTTCGAGTTCGCCTCGAGCCAGCCGAGCAGGTGCTGCGAGATGAGGAAGGCGAGCCCGGCGCTCAGAACCGTGAGGATCGGCGCGAGGACGGCCCGCAGCGCGATCCCGACGATGAGCACGATCAGCGCGACCGTCGCGCCCTCCGTCCAGTGGATCCGGCTCGAGAGGAGCTTGAACTGCTCCAGCCGGGCGGGCTCGGCTCCGGTCGCCCCGATGGCGTCGAGCCGGGGCCCGAGGTAGCGCGCGTATCGCTCGCTGTCGGCATAGGCCGTGCCGCTGAGGGTCTTGCCCGGAAAGTAGAGGTACGTGACGATCGTCGTCCCGTGCTCGCGCGACGACGGGACGATCCCGAGCGTGTTCATCAAGGGGATTGCCCTGACGCCGCGCAGGGCGGGCACCTTGCTCTGGTCGACCGCGAGCGCCTTCGCGAGGCTCGCGCGCTGCACACGGGAGGAGAGCCCGTTCGGATTGCGCTGCACGACCGCATACGGCGTCGCGACGGGCGCTCCGAACAGTCTCCGCGACTCCCGTTCGACGGCGAGCGCCGCCGGATGCTTCGGTAGCAGCGCGTCACTCGTTGCAGTCGGCGCCGAGGCGAGCGACGGCAGATAGCGGTACGCGCCGTAGGTCGCCGCCGCGACGAGCAGGACGAGCAGCGGCGCGAGCCAGAGGACGACGACGCCGTAGAAGCGCGCGAGCCGTCCCGCCGGTAGCGGCTCCTCTCGTTCGGCCTCGCGCCGCTCGTCCAACGGGCGACGCGGTTTCTGCGCGATCACCTGCGCACCGATTCCTGAGGCCGTCGCAACGCGACCAGTCGCCGCGCCGGGTCGAGGCCGAGTCGTCGCAACTCGGCCGCAGCCAGGTCGGAGTTCGGCGCGGAGCCTTCTGTGCCGTCGTAGCCGAGCTCCCGAAGCTCGTCGAACCGCATGTGCACGAGCGCCCGGCGCGCGAGGAACGCCTCGAGCCCGGCCTCACCGTCCCAGCGCGCAATTGCGTGCCGAACCGCCGCCCGATCGCGCCGCCAGCTCAGGAGGAGCGGCAGGTAGAGCGCAAGTAGCGGGACGGTCGGGATGAGCGCGATCGCGATCCCGAAGAGCACAGCAAGGTGATCGATCGTCGCCGCGGTCGACGCCCCGCTCGTCCGCGCGCTCGCGCCGGCGGCGATTGCCTGCGCGGCGAGGCTTCCGATCTGGCCGCCGACGAACGGGAGGTGCGAGATCGCCGCGAGGGCGTGGCCGGTCGACTCGGTCGCGGCGCCGGCCTTGACGACGGTGTGACTGAGCGTCCGCAGCGACGCAACTTCGTAGGCGGTGTAGGCGGCGATCCCGATCCAGAAAGCGGCCCAGATCGCGAGGCCCACATTGAGCCACCGCATCGCGCGCGCGGAGAGAAAGGCGGGAACGGACGGCATGGCCCGCTGATGCCCCGGCTTCGGTTTCGCAATCGGAACAGGGCTACAATCCGGCCCTCAGGGCGCGTAGCTCAGCGGGAGAGCACTCGCTTCACACGCGAGGGGTCGCTGGTTCGATCCCAGCCGCGCCCATCATGAGACGAAGGCCTGGAACACTGCTGCCTGGCCCGTAAACGGCTCGTAAATCCGCGCTACCTGGTGGAGCCGGCGGGTGAGACTACCGCCGTATCGTCCCTATATGAAGGGGGAAACATGCGGCGCCTTCTCGCACTTCCGCTCGTCGCGATCGTTGCACTTCTCGCGGCCGGCGCCAGTAATGCAGGCAGGGGCCCGCAGGTGCTGACCTGCGGCAGTTACGGCACCCTCACGGTCACCGTGACGAACACCAAGAACGACCACTCGGTTGCCTGGGGTACAGGCAAGGTCTCGTCCCCTCGGCTCCTCGGCATCCCGGTCAGCTTTTCGGGCACTACCACGGACATGACCACGGGCGTGGTGCTGAACGCGTTCTTCCAGGCGAAGGGCAAGGGTCATGGCATGCATCGGCACGCCACCGTCACCTGCACTGCCCCACCCCAGACGGGCACGGCCGCCCAGCTCGGCATCACGGGCGTGAACCCGACGGACACCATCGAGTTCGACTTCTCGGCACAGGTCGTCATCAAGCCTTACCACTGAGCACTTATTCGGAAGTGCGAAGCCCCGGAGGCAGTAGTTCCCCGGGGCTTCCGCCTCCCGGTCGGCCTGATAGTCGGGAGGGGCTAGTAGTCCGTGTTTGGATCTCCGGCCGTGCGGCGAGGTGAGTGCTAACTATTTCCTAACTTGCGTGGGAGGTCGATCTCGATGCAGCCCGACACGCTAACGACGTACACCCGAGCCATCAGCACGATGAGCCAAGTTCTCGAGACCGTCCGCGATCAGCCGGACTCCGACGGAGCGATGACGGTTCTAGCCGACCGCATCGCGGTTGAACGCGAATGGGTGCGAACCCTCATGGCTCTCGGAGAGGAGCCGCGTCGGCCACCAGGCTGGCTGCGACCCGCGGAGCGGCTCTCCCTAGCGGGATAGGGGCCGGGGCACGCCCGAAGGCTGCGTAGCAGCCCCCATCCCGAGTCCAACCTAGTCGCTGGTGAAAGGCCGTTTCGGCTAGCCGGCAGACACGAGTCAAACGGGCTACCTTGCCTGCGGGGTCTGGGGAAGCGGGTGCTCAAGGGGGGCAAACGCACAGTCGCAGGACTCGCTTCCCCGAAACCCCAACGGAAAGTTCCGCAAAGAGCGAGTAACGGGCCGCCGCGGGCGTTTGCACTCGCGTCAGTCGGTCGAGAGTTGGACCGGATCGTGGAACCGTCTCTGCTGACCCGGCTTCGCTGGTGGTTGGTCGACCTCCACGAGCGTGCGACGGAGCCTTTCTTGCTGCTCCGGTGGCGGCTCGACAGCCTCCGCTCGGGACGCGATGCCAAAGTCATCGTCGGCGCCCTGGTCCTGGGCGCGCTGGTGGCTGGAGGTTTCGTGACCGCCCTGACGGTCGTACACACTTCGTCTGCGGCAGGAGCCGGGCCCGACACGCGGGTCGTCACGTTGCGGCAGAAGGTGCGGGTGCACGAGCACGGACGCGTGGTCACACACTGGCGGATCCGCAAGGTGTACGCGCAGGCGCGCACCGTGCTCGAGGCGCGGACGATTCGCACGCCGAAGGGCGTCCGCGTGGTCGTCGAGCATGGCAGGTCGCGCACCGTCATGCAGCTCATGACGGACACGCGGGTGCTCACACGCACGAGCACGAACACGCAGCTCGGCACGGTCACCCAAGAGGTGACGAACACTCAGATCGTAACCGTCACGCACCCGGTGACCGTATTCGCGACGACCACCATCGTTTCCACCGAGACCCAGACTCAGACGCTGCCCATCACGCTCACCGTCACGATCCCGTAGCCGGGCGAGCCACACCACCCAGGGCGCTTGCTCCGCTCACAGGTCTCTCGGGCGGACTCCCTCGCTTCCTGCAGCGGTCCGTCGGGCGCGAGCTGCCTTGGCGAACAGATCCTCCCATAGCTCGCGCCGTTCCTGCTCTCTCTGAGGCTGCACGATGTGCGCCTCCTCTCCGCAGCGGCCCAATGGCCGCGAGGTCACAGAGTCGACGCATCGTTGTAGAGAGAGTGTGCTCCGAAATCCGGCCGCGTACACCTCCGGGCAGCGAGGGCGCCGGGCACATCGTCGGTGATGACGCCGCTGACCCGCGTATCGGACAGCAGCGCTGCGTGCTCGGCAGCCATGAAATCCCACACGATCACGGTCACCCCGGCGTGCGAGAGCTCCGCAAGCGAGGTCTCGTCCACGAGCTTCATCTTCGGCAGGACGATGGTCGCGCCGCACGCATTCGCACGCTCCGGGGCGCGCTCGGTCGAGCGCTTGAGGAGTAGCCCGCGACGGAGTTGTGGTGTGAGCTCCGTCAGCTGCACGAGCACGCGGTCGAGAAACGAGGTGACGATCAGATCGCCGCTGTTCCCTGCGAAGCCGGAGAGCAGGTCCGCAACCTCGTCCACGTACCCGTCCTCCTTGAGCTCGACGTCAAGGGCGATCCGGCCGCGTGCGAGCTCCAGCGCCTCTTCGAGCAAGGGCGGCAACCGCCCCGCCAGATCCCGGATCTCCGAGCGCGTCAGACTGGCTATCGGTGTTCTGGCACGTTCGGCGCCATGAAAGATGATCAGCTCGCGGTCGCGCGTGCGCCGAACGTCGAGCTCGATCATGTCCGCCCCGAGCTCGATCGCCTGCTCGAAGGCCGCAAGCGAGTTTTCTGGGACACCGGCGCCCCAGACGCCGCGATGCGCGATTACGAGCGTTACGCGACGACCACGGAATCGGCGAGGATGCGGATCGCGATTCGATCCTCGAGGTCCACGTGAGCGCTCAGACTGGACGATTCGACGAGCACCTTCTCACCGGTGTCCAGCGTCACCTGCAGCCGCACGGCGGATCCCAGAAAGGTCCGGTCGGTCACTGTTCCGGCCCCGGCGGGGTCGGGCACGATCTCGATCGCCTCGGGGCGTAGCAGAGCGTCGACCGAGTCGCCGGGCTTCTGGCCGTTGGGGTTCAGCACCGTCAGGCGCTGACCGAGCACCTGTACCTCGTTGTTGTCTCCCATGCGACCCGGCAGCCGGTTCATCGCGCCGACGAACTCCGCCACGAACTGTGTGGTGGGACGGCGGTACACGTTCTCCGGAGTATCGAGCTGCTCCAGCCGGCCGGCGTGCATGACGCCGACGCGATCCGCGATCGACAGGGCCTCGGACTGATCGTGGGTGACGAAGAGAGTGGTTATCCCGAGTCGCTGCTGAATGTCGCGGATCTCTCCTCGAAGCTGGGTGCGAACCCGTGCGTCGAGCGCCGAGAGCGGCTCATCGAGGAGCAGGACCGTCGGCTCGATCGCGAGCGCCCGGGCGATCGCCACGCGCTGCTGCTGCCCGCCGGACAGCTGGTACGGATACCGGTGAGCGGTCTCCGAGAGCCCGACCAGCGCCAGCAGCTCGTCGGCACTCTTGTGGCGCGTCGCCTTGTCCTGACGCCGCATGCGCAGGCCGAAGGCGACGTTGGTGCGCACATCCATGTTGGGGAACAGGCTGTAGGCCTGGAACACCATCCCCATGTCGCGCTTGTTCGGCGGCACCTTGGTGATGTCGCGGTCGTCGACGAGCAACCTGCCTGCGTCCGGGCGATCGAATCCACCTAGGATCCTCAGCGCCGTCGTCTTGCCGCAGCCTGAAGGGCCGAGCAGTGCGATCAACTCGCCCTTCTCGATCTCGAGGTCGAGTCCCGCAAGCGCGGTCACCCCCGGGAAGAACCGTTGCACACCTTCGAATCTGATCATCAGAGGACTCTCGCTGTTCGGGCGCCACGGCGGCGCTGGGCGAGGAACGACAGGCCGAAGAGGAGCAGGAACGTGAACCCGAGCGTGATCATCGAGAGCGCGACCGAGACGCCGACCTGGCTCTGGTGGAAGAGGACGACCATCTCAACGGGGAAGGTGTTGTACAGCAAAAGGGTCGCGATCACAACCTCCCCGAGACACAGCGCCACGGTCAGGAACATCGCTCCCAGGACCGCGGTCTGGATGTTGGGCAGCACGACCCGCACGATCGTCGACGGCCATGAGGCGCCGAGGTTCCGCGAGGCGTCGACGAGCGTATGGAGGTCGATCGCCCGCACGCCGGTGTCGATCGCGCGGTACGTGAACGGCATCGCCAGCACCACGTAGAAGGGAATCAGCCCGGATTGCGCGTGGTCGATGTATTTGAGCAACCACGATGGTGCGTTGACCTCGAACTGCTGGATGCCGGCGGCCATCACCACCGGCGGGATCACGATCGGCAGCAGCGTGGTGAACTCCATCACCGTCGTCGCCTTGGGCTTTTTCAGCCTGACCCAGACGACCGTTGGGAGCATCAGCAGGATCACGATGGCGGCGCTGATCACCGCGATCTCCAGCGAGGTCACGAGCGTCGACCGGACCTCGTGGTTCTTGACGATCTCGCCGTAGTTCGCGAATCCGTAGCCGCCCTTGTCCTGCTGCAGGCTGTACTTGAAGGCGGCCGCCAGCGGCCCGAGGAAGAAGACCGCAGCGAGCACGAAGATCGTCACCCGCCAGATCTGTGGGCGGCCACGACGCCACCGGAAACGTGACGCCGGCGGCGGACCGACGATCAGCTCGTCGGCGCCGGCCAAGCCCGGACCGATGACGGTCATCTCAGCCACCTCCGCGCTCGGCGCTGCACGAGCCAGTAGCCGATCATGACGACCAGGATGACGATGATCATCTCCGTGCCGAGGGTGAGCCCGGCGCGATCGGCACCGACGAACACGTTGCCGTTGATCGCGTTGTCGATCTGCGCCGGCACGATCGAGAGCGTGCTACCGACGAGAGCCAGCGCGGTCGCATAGGCCGAGAAGGCGTTGCCGAACAGGATCAGCGTGGCGCCGACGAACGACGGGAGCAGCACGGGCACCGCCACGTGCCGCAGATAGCCGAGCTTGCTGGCGCCCAGGCTTAGCGCCGCGTCCTGCCACTCTGCGCGGAGACCCTCGAGCGCGGGAGTGATCAGGATGACCATCAAAGGGATCTGGAAGTAGACGTAGCAGAGCCCCACGCCGGTCATCGAGGAGATCGTGAACCCGTGGGCGTAGAGGTCGATGCCGAAATGCTTGAGCAACACGGTGACGACGCCCACCGGGCCGAGCGCTGCGATGAACGCGAACGCCAGGGGTACGCCCGCGAAGTAGGCCAGCACACCGGAGCTGCTCTGGACGATCCGATGCAGTAAGCCCCCGGGCTTTGCCGTTACCACCGCCGCCGCAAGCCAGGTCCCGAAGATGGCCCCGACAACGGAAGTCCAGACGGACAGGATCAGGCTGTTCTTCATCGCTGTCCTGTACGACTGGGAATCCCACGTCTGCTTGAAGTTGTCCCACGTGAACTGGTTGGTCTCGGTCGTCAGCGATCCGTGGACCACCACGTAGAGCGGGATCCCGAGGAAGACGATCACGTAGGCCGCGAAGGGCAGGATCCCGACCCAGCCTCCAAGGCCAGACGCCACGCGAAGGCCGATCCCGCGGCGCCTAGGCGCCGCGGGATCGGTGGTTACTGCGAAGGCTGCGTCCCGTGCTGCGATCGCTTACCAGTTGCTCGCGAGGTACGCAGCCGCAGCGTTGCTTTGCGCGGTGTTCGGGATGACCGCCTTGGAGAGGTTCGTGACCTTCGGCAGAGCTTTGAGCGACTTCTTGTCCGCCGTGCCCGCCGCAATCATCGCGGCGAGCGTGACCGGGCGCGCTCCACCCTTGAGCCAGATGTTCTGGCCCTTCACCGAGTAGAGGAACTCCTCCCAGAGGCGTGCGGCCGCCGGGTGCGGGGCGTACTTGCTCACGGCCTGGGCGTAGAAGCCGCCGAACGGGATGCCCTTCGGGTCGACGACCTTCCAGTGGGTGGCGCCCGTCAGACCCCAGGCGCTGGCCGTGTTCAGGTAGTCCCAGTTGATCGTGATCGGGCACGAGGTTGCAATGATCGACGCGGCGTTGCAGTCAGTCGAGTTGAAGTTCCCCGAGCTCCTGAGCTCCTTGAAGAAGTCCACGCCGGGCTTGATGCTCTTGGCGGAGCCGCCGCTGTTGACGCCTGCGGCCCAGACCGCAGACAGGGCGGCATTGGCCGACAGCGGGCTGCCGTTGAGGGCGACGGCGTTGTGGTACTTGGACTGCTTGAGAGCTGCCCAAGAGGTCGGGCACGGCGTGCTCCCGAGCAGGTTCATGTTGCAACCGAACGAGATGAATCCGCCGTAGTCCTGGTAGTAGCTGCCGCCCGTGTCCTTCTGGTTTTTCGGGATGTCCATCCAGGTGGCGACCTTGTAGGGCGCAAACAGTCCCTGGCTCTTGCCGGCGGCCGCGAATGCGAGACCGACATCCACGACGTCCGGTGCAGATGAGCGACCCTTCAAGCTCTTGATCGCCTGGATCTCCTGGGCGCTCGAGCCACTCGGGTTGTCGCTGTGGATCTTGATGCCGTACAGCCTGTGGAACGTGTTCAGCTGGGTCCCGTAGTTGGCCCAGTTGGTCGGCAGCGCGATCACGTTCAGCGTGCCTTCCTTCTTTGCCGCCTTGATCAGGGCCTTCATGCCCCCGCCGGCCTTGGCAGTCTTCGCATTGGACCAGTTGTAGGACTTCGACGACGCGTTTGCTCCCAGCGCCGCGGTTGCGAGCGCCCCGGTCGCGCCGACGACGACGGCGGCGAGTAGCGCACGCTTGGAAAGACGAACTCTCACGTCACCCTCCTGATGATTGCGGTGGCTCAGACGACCCGGTCTGACCCGGCAACGATCACACTTTCGGGACCGTCTTTCAAGGGTCGTCCGTCGCGGCGCTAGGCTCATCCGCCGTGACCCGCGCACGCGCGCTCGAGGAGCTTTCCAGCCGAGACTTCGATCTGCTCGTCGTCGGCGGCGGGATCGTCGGCGCCGGCATCGCCGCAACCGCAGCTCGGCACGGCCTCGCCGTCGCGCTCGTCGAACGGGGCGACTTCGGCGGGCAGACGTCGAGCGCGTCGTCGAAGCTGATCCACGGAGGGCTGCGCTACCTGCGCCTCGGCGACGTGCGCCTCGTACGCGAAGCACACGAGGAGCGGCGCCAACTCATGACTCGCGTCGCGCCGCACCTGGTCCGTCCGCTGCCGTTCCTGATGCCGCTGTACGCCTCCGGCCCTTACCGCCCGGCGGTCGTCCAGGCGGGGATCGCCGTCTACTCGACGCTCGCCCGCGCCCGCCTGAACGGGCTCGTCTCTCCGGAGCGAGCGCTGCGCATGGTGCCGGGACTGCGCCCGGACGGTCTGCGCCGTTGCGGCCTCTACGTCGACTGCGTCACCAACGACAGCAGGCTCACCCTGGCCAACGTCCGAGCCGCGGCCGAACACGGCGCAACCGTCGTCAACGGCGCGGCGGTGTCGGCGCTGCGGCTCGTCGACGGTCGCGTCAGGGGCGCAGACGTGGTCGCCGACGGCGGAACCCTCGCGGTGTCGGCAAAGGCGGTCGTCAACGCCGCCGGACCGTGGGTCGACGAGGTCCGCCGGCTAGCCGACTCCGGCGTGGAGCCATCGATCCGCCTGAGCAAAGGGGTGCACGTCCTGCTCTCGACGGACACGTCGTGGTCGGCCGCGCTCACGATCCCGCACGACAAGGTGCGGGTGAGCTTCGCCGTTCCCTGGGAAGGCATGCTGCTCCTCGGCACGACCGACACGCTGCACGACGGCGGTCCTGACGCGGTCGCCGCGGAGGAGGCCGACATCGAGCTCGTGCTCGCAGAGGCGGCCGGCGCTCTCGAGGAGCCCGTCGTCCGTCGAGAGCATGTCCGCGCCGTTTTCGCGGGGCTGCGCGTGCTCCCGCAAAGACCCGGCGAGACGGCGCGTGCGCGACGCGAGACCGTGCATATCCGAGACAAGAGCGGACTGCTGACCGTCGCGGGGGGGAAGCTGACGACCTACCGGCGGATCGCGCTGGACACCCTCGAGCGTCTGCGAGCCGACCTCGGGCTCCACCGCGTCGACCGCCAACCCTGGCCGCTGCCGGGGGCAGCCGGGCTCGACCGCGTCAGCCTGCCCGTCGAGGTCGACCAGACACTGCGCACCCACCTCCTCGGCCTCTACGGCTCCCTTACCCCGGAGGTGCTCGAACCTGCCCTCGCCGACCCATCGCTCCTCGAGCCGCTGACCCCGGACGCTCCCGACATCGCTGCCCAGGCGGTCTACGCCGCCGAACGCGAATGGGCACGCAACGCCGAGGACATCCTGCGCCGCCGCACGACGCTCGCGCTCCGCGGCCTCGCCGACGCCGAACTGGCCCGGCGCGTCGAGCAGCTGACCGAGGCAGGCGGGTTTGCATCTCGGCCGGTTGTGTGAGGGAGAAGATCGTGGCCGACGTAGGGATCGAGGAACTGGTCGTCGCGCTCGACCAAGAGTTCGACAAGCTGCGACGCGACGCGGCGGAACGTGCCCAGGAGGCGGGCCGAGGCGCGGCGTTCATCGGCTCGGCGGGAGCGCTGGGGCTCGTGGCCGTAGGGGCGCTCGGATCGCTCCCGCTCCTCGCCCTCAGGCGGGTGCTGCCGGCCTGGCAGATAGCGCTCATCGTCGCCGGCGGCAGTGCGGCCGGCGCCACGGCGCTCGCGCGCATCGGGATTGCACGGCTTTCCGCGATCTCGCCCGAGGCACTGGAGCAGGAGCTCCAGGGCGCCGCCAAGAACGTCGCCGCGGCCGCGCGCTGACCGCCCGCTCGTGAGCTAGCTGCCGGCGACGGCGCCCATCGAGACCGCGGACAGAACGATCAGGGCGGCGATCGTGAAGCCGACGGCCAGTGCAACGATCGTGAATTTCGTCTGCGTCATCGTCTGGTGCTTCGACGCGCTGCGGCGCAGACCTTTCGTCAGTGGCCGGAGAGAACCAGCGCTAACCGACGAGCGAGCCCACCACGAGGCGTCTGGCCCGTTCACGTCAGACGTGTGCGGAGAGCACGCGGCCGCGCACCTCGCCCAGCTCGGTGCCGTTTGCAGCCAGGCCGCGAAGTACGAGCTCGTCGCCGTCGTCCAGGTAGCGCTTGCCCCGGTAGAGCTCGATCATCGAGCCCTCCGATCCCGGCTCCGCGCCGGAGATCGTGCCCGACGCCATCAGGTCACCCGTGCGCAGGCGGGCGCCGTTCGAGGTCGCGTGGGCGAGCTGCTCGGGCAGCGTCCAGTAGAGCGCCTTCGCGTTTCCTCGCGAGATCGTCTCGCCGTTCAGCTCCACTTCGAGGGCGACGTCCAGCCCCCAGTCGCGTCCGTTCTCGAGATGCGGCAGTGCGGGCGGCTTCTGCGGCGGAGCCTCGACGCGTGCGTCCTCGAGCAACGAGAGCGGCGTAACCCAGGCCGAGATCGAGGTCTGGAAGGACTTGCCGAGGTTGGGCCCGAGCGGCACGTATTCCCACGCCTGGATGTCGCGGGCACTCCAGTCGTTGACGAGAACGACGCCGAAGACGTGGTCGACGAACGCCTCGACCGGCACGGTTTCCCCGAGCTCCGTCGGGACGCCGACGACGAAGCCGAGTTCTAGCTCGAAGTCGAGACGGCGGGTCGGTCCGAACGTCGGCGCATCCTCGTCCGGCGCCTTCCGCTGTCCGCGCGGCCTCACGACGTCCGTCCCGCTGACGACGACGCTGCCTGCGCGGCCGTGGTAGGCGACCGGGAGCCAGCGCCAGTTCGGCAGCAGCGGCTCCTGGTCCGGCCGGAACATGCGGCCCAGGTTCGTCGCGTGCTCGAGCGAGGAGTAGAAGTCGACGTAATCCGCCACGTCGAACGGAAGCTTGAGGCCCGCCTGTGCGAGCGGGATCCGCGGCCCGTCGTGCGTTCGTGCGGCGGTGATCGCGCCTTCCCAGGCGCGGCGGCCCTCTGCCATGAGCGGATTCAGCGTTCGCTCTGCGAAGACACCGCCCAGACCGGACAGGTCGACGGCCTCATCCCCGTCCCGCCACAACAGTCCGTTCGGGCCGGCTCCGAAGCTCACAGGATCCCCAGCTCCTCGAGCTCCGCCAGCGGCTCGAAGAACGAGCAGGTGCCGATCGAATGGAAGAGCGAAGAGCGCACGTCGACGAGC
>DATFHC010000014.1:0-4328 GCA_035248765.1 Gaiellaceae bacterium | reverse complement strand
GGAGAACGCGGTCGAATCCTTCGCCGGCGTCGCCAACCCGTGGACGATGGGACGCCTCGCGCCCGGAGAGCGCGTGCTCGACCTCGGCTCGGGTGCGGGCACCGATTCGCTCGTCGCCGTCCAGATGGTCGGTGATGACGGCCGCGTGACCGGGATCGACATGACGACCGCGATGCTCGCGAAGGCGCGGGCGGCCGCCGCGGAGATGGGAGTCGCGAACGTCGGGTTCGTCGAGGCGGACGCGGAACGGCTGCCCTTCCCGGACGAGAGCTTCGACGTCGTCATTTCCAATGGCGTCATCGACCTGATTCCGGATAAGGACGTCGTCTTCACGGAGATCTCCCGCGTCCTTGTGCCCGGAGGCAGGATCCAGATCGCAGATGTCACGATCCAGAATCCCGTGAGCGAAGAGGGGCGGCGCAACATCGACCTCTGGACCGGGTGAATTGCCGGGGCGCTGCTGGAAGCAGCGTATGCCAGGTTCCTAGAACGGCACGGCTTCGAGCGGATCGAGACCGGACAGCTCGTCGACACCTACGCCCGCTCCAAGTTCGAAGACACGCGCGCAAAGGCGACCAAGTTCGGCGCCCGCGGCACCACCCTCAAGGCGTACAAGTCGCAGCTGTAGAGCGATGCAGCGACGTGACGAAGCCGGGGCGGAGACGGCCGCAATCGCCAACCTCGTCTCGCTCGACGGCAGGCGCGTCCTCGACGTCGGCTGCGGAGAAGGCCGCCTAACCTCGTTCGCCGCCGAACGTGCCGCGTCGGTCTACGCGTTCGACCCGAGCCCAGAGAACGTCGCAGCCGCGCGCGCGGCACTCACCGACGAGCAGCGCAGCCGCGTCCACTTCGCGGTCCACGATGCAGAAGCGCGCGAGCTGCCACGTGAGCGGTTCGACCTGGCGCTTTGCGGCTGGTCGTTGTGATGCGTTCCGCTTGAGGGCGTCGTGCACGCCTTACGCAACATCCACACCGCGCTCACCCCTGCCGGAGTTCTCGTCGACACGCAACCGACTTCACCGCATCCCCGTGTCACAGCCGCCGGCGGCGAGCTCGGGAGGCTCGACATGCGCGAATGGCTCGGCACGATCCACGCCGTCGACGGGCTCGTCGCCGAGGCGGTCGAGGCCGGCCTCTACGAGCTGCAACATGAAGAGCGCTTCCTCGTCAGTGACGCTTTCGACAACGGGCGCGAATGTCTCGAAACCGCCAGCAGCTGGCGCCAGACCAGGGTGCCGCCGTCACTCGCATCCCGACTCGATGCCACGCTGGCGACAGTCATAGTCGAGCAGGAGGTCCGCCTCCGCCTGTTTCGTCGTTCCGCGGGAAAATAGGGTATGGCTGCCTGCGCGAAGTGCGGTGCTGAGCTCCCGGCCGACGCGCGCTTCTGCCCGAGTTGTGCGGCGCCGGTCGAACGCGAGCCCGAGCCCGCGGAGGAGAGAAAGGTCGCGACGGTTCTCTTCGCGGACCTTGTCGGCTCGACCGCGCTCGGCTCCGAGCAGGATCCCGAGCGGACGAGAGTCCTGCTCGACCGCTTCTACGAGGCGATGGCGGAGGAGATCGAGCTGGCTGGCGGCACCGTCGAGAAGTTCGTCGGCGACGCTGTGATGGCAGCATTCGGCGCGCCGGCGGCGCTCGAAGACCATGCCGAGCGGGCGCTGCACGCGGCGCTTGGAATGCAGCGCCGGCTGCGTGAGCTTTTCGGCGATCGCCTCGCACTGCGGATCGGCGTCAACACTGGCGAGGTCGTCGTCGGCCGCCCGCGGGAGGGCTCGTCCTTTGTCACCGGCGACGCAGTGAATGTGGGAGCGCGCCTCGAGCAGGCAGCAGGTCCGGGCGAGATCTTCGTGGGCGAGCGGACGGCTGCGGCGGTGCGCGGTGCGTTCGAGCTTGCACAGCCTGTGACTGTCGAGGCGAAGGGGAAGCCTGGGGGAGTCGTCGCGCACCGTCTCGCCCGCGCCCTCTCGCTCATGCGGCCGCGCGGCGTGGGCGGGCTCCGGACGGTCTTCGTCGGGAGGGACGTCGAGCTGGGCCGCCTCTCGGATGCCTACGAGCAGGCCGCGACTGAGGGACGGCCTCAGCTCGTGGTGATCGCCGGCGACGCCGGCGTGGGGAAGACGCGTCTCGTCCGCGAGCTGTGGGCCTGGCTCGCAGAGCAGGAGCCGCAGCCGCTACAACGCACCGGCCGCTGTCTCTCGTACGGCCACGGCATCACGTACTGGCCGCTGGCCGAGGTGCTGCGCGAGCACTTCGACCTTCGCGACGACGACGGCGTCGACGTCGCACTCGAACGACTTGGGCGCTTCCGTTATCTGGGCCTCACCCTCGGCCTGGACGTGGCAGAGGGCCTTCACCCCCTCGCCGCGCGCGAGCGGCTTCACGACTCCTGGGCGGAGTTCCTCCAGGAGCTCGCTGCGGAGCGCCCAACCGCGTCCTGGTCGAGGACGTCCACTGGGCCGAGGACGACCTGCTCGATCTGCTCGACTCGCTCGTCGCGCAGGTCGAAGGACCGCTGCTGGTGTTGGCGACCGCGCGCCCGGAGCTGCTTGAGCGGCGTCCGGCCTGGCACCGCTGGGCAGTGCCGCTCGAGGCGCTGCGCGAGACCACGGCGGGCGAGCTGTTGGACGGGCTCGTCGGGGTCGCGCTGCCGTCGCACCTCCGTGCCGCGATCGTAGATCGTGCGGAGGGAAATCCGTTCTTCGTCGAGGAGTTGCTGGCAACGCTCATCGACCGCGGAGTCCTTCAGCGGCAGAACGGCGGTTGGACGTTCGCCGATCTGCCGGAGGGGTTCGAGGTGCCGGACACCGTCCAGGCCGTCCTCGCTGCCCGCATCGACCTGCTGCCGGCGGCCGAGAAGGCAGCCCTTCAGGCAGCGGCGGTGATCGGCCGCGTGTTCTGGACCGGGCCTGTGTACGAGCTTGTCGGCGGGGAGCCGGACTTCGATCTGCTCGCCCAGCGCGACTTCGTGCGGCGTCGCGCCGGCTCGTCACTCAGTGGTGAGCGGGAGTACGCGATCAAGCACGCACTCACGCGAGATGTCGCCTACGCAAGCCTGCCGAAGGCGCGGCGCGCACAGCTCCACGCGGCCTTCGCCCGCTGGCTCGAGCGGATTGGCGAAGGCACCGACGAGCACGCGGGCTTGCTCGCGCACCACTACGCGGAGTCCGTACGGCGGGAGGATCTCGACCTCGCCTGGGCGGGGCGGGACGACGAGGCGGACGCGCTGCAGAAGAAAGCACTCGCCTGGTCGAAGCGTGCCGCAGAGCTGGCGGTCAGCCGCTACGAGATCGACGAAGGGCTCACGCTTCTTCACCGAGCCGTCGACCTGGAGCCGGATGCAGGGGAGCAGGGCCGGCTTTGGTACGAGATCGGTCGCACCAGCGCACTCAAATATGACGGCGAGGGCTTTGTCGGGGCCATGGAGAAGGCTCTCGAGCTCGGCGCAGACCCCGGCGACGTCTACGCGGAGCTCGGCTTCCAGACCGTGCAGCGGGCCGGGATGTGGAAGACGCGCCCGGAGTTCGGGTTGGTCAAGGGCTGGATCGACAAGGCGCTCGCCGCGAGCGACCCGGGAACGGCGCCTCATGTACGCGCGGTTGTCGCGCGGGCGCTCTGGGAGCAAACCGAGGAGTACACGCGCGAAGCCGAGCGAGTTGCGCGGGAGTCAGACGACGTCGAGCTGCTCGCCCACGCGCTATGGACCCGCGGCCAAATGCTCTTCAACGAAGGCGAATACGCCGCCGCCTCGGATCAACTGGACTCCCGGGCCGCGCTCCACTCGCAGATCAGAGACCCCGACCTGCGCTGCAACACACTTCGTCGCAATCGACGTCCGCATCGCGGCAACCCGGCTCGCCGACGCACGCTTGGCGGCAGAGCTTCTCGAGCAGGAGGCGCAGGGGCTGACAGTGCACCATCGCATGCACGCGATCGGACAGCAGGTGGACGTGGAACAAGCCTTCTGGGAAGCGATCCGTGACCTCACCGCCCGCACCGAAGCCGCCGTTGAGGCGAATCTCGCCACGCCGTGCCCCCTGAACATCGCCGCGCTCTTCATCTGCGCGCTCGCCGCTGCCCTGCTCGGGGACGAGCCCGAGGCGCGGCGACTCGAGGAAGCTGCATATGCGACCGGCATGACGGGCTACGGCTTCGCGACGGACTCCACGCGGATCTCGCTCGCGTTGGCGCTGCGAGATCTCGACAAGGCACGAGAGATCGTGGAGCAACTCGACCCGGAACTTCTGGAGGTGTGGTCCGTCCGAGTTCGTGCGTCACTCTTCGACGCCCTCGTCGCATTCGGCGAGCGTGAACGGATTGAGGCCGAGGCG
>DATFHC010000013.1:0-7969 GCA_035248765.1 Gaiellaceae bacterium | reverse complement strand
CCGGACCACGTAGGCGATCTGGAGTCCGTCGGGCGCCCAGGCGATCGCGACGACCCTGCCGCGGACCGCATGCGACCAAGCGCGCCGTCCGGAGGGCGCCATTGCGACGAGTGAGTGGCCGATTCCGACGCCGACATAGAGCGCGTGTGGCGAAAGAGCGTCGGCTGTGGCCGCTGCGTCCAGCTGGAATCCGCCCTTGATGACGACTGAGAGTCGGCCGTCCACGATCGCGGCCACTCCGCTGGCTCCCTGTGGCAGGACGAGCTGCGAGTTCGTGAAGTGCTCCTTGGGCTTGGGCTTCGACCCGAAGCTGACGTGCAGCGCGCCCACCGCTGCGAGCGAGCCGGCCGCGATCCCGAGCAGGACGGCGGCCGCGGCGAAGACGAGCACTGCGGTGCGCAACCCGCGCCGCGCCGGCGCGACCGGGTGGAGTGCGCGGAGCGCGCGATGGAGCGCCTCCTCCCCCGCTCCCGCTTCGGGCTCCGGGGCCTCGGCGAACAGCCCCTCGAGCCGCCGCTCGAGCTCACTCGACATGCTCGACCTCCAGCGACTCCCGCAGCTGTTCGAGCGCGCGCGCGAGCCGTGAGTTGACCGTGCCGACCGGGAGGTCGAGCGCGTCGGCGATCTGTGCGGGCGTCATTCCGACCCCGTAGCGCAACACGACGACGACACGGCGCTCGAGCGAGAGCTCGGATACCACCGCGAGCAGGCTGCGGTCTCCCACGGAGTGGACGGGCGCGAGGTCCGGCATGTCCGGAAGCTCCTCGTCGGAGAGGCGGCGTTCCGCGCGCAGGAGATCGAGGGCCCGGTTGGCGACGATCCGGTGCAGCCAGGGCCCGAACGGACGGCGCTCGTCGAAGCGGCCGAGCGCGGCGAACGCGCGCTCGAACCCATCTGCGGCCACGTCGTCCGCCAGCGAGCGCCGACCGGTGACGGCGAATGCGGCGCGCCACGCGTCGCGCCAGTAGCGGCGAAAGAGCATGGCTGCAGCGTCTCGGTCGCCGCGCCGCGCCCGCCGTACGAGGTCCCGGTCACTTGGTTCACGCACTCCTTCGCAGTCTTGTACGTTCGAGCCGCGTTTGCAGGTCCCGCACCGGGAATACTTCCGGGATGGCCGACTGGCAGGAGCAGGCGGGCGCACTCTCGAGGGAGTTCGAGCTCCCCTCGTTCCCCGCGGCGATCGAGTTCGTCGACCGGCTCGCCGAGCTCGCCGAGAGCGAGAACCACCATCCGGACATCGACATCCGCTACCGCCGCGTGACCGTCCGCTGGACGACACATTCCGAGGGCGGAATCACCGAGAAAGACCGGGAAATGGCGGAGCGCACGTCGGCTCTCACTGCCGCGTAGCACGCGCGCGCGCCGGTAGAAGGTAAGACCTTGCCCGCGGCCGACACTAATCCTGATGTGAGCGCACTGGCAGCAGCCCCCGCCGGGCTGGAGGAGTGGCATCTCGACCTGCACGCGCAGGGTGCACGCCGCGACGAGGCGGTGGCCCGTCTCCACAGTCTCCTTCTCCGGGCTGCTCGCTTCGAGGTGTTCCGGCGGGCGGGCTCCCTTCCCCAGCTGTCTGCAGTCGAGTTGGATGAGCTCGCCCAGGAGGCCGCCGACGACGCGGCTGTCTCCGTTTTGCGGCGCCTCGACGATTTCCGCGGTGAGAGCAGCTTCCGCACCTGGGCGTACAAGTTCGCGCTGCTCGAGGCGTCCGTGAAGGTGCGGCGGCGGGCCTGGCGGGACCGCGAGGTCACGCTCGAGCCGGAGCACTGGGAGAGCCTTGCCCACGCGGGGCCCGGGCCGGACGACGACGCCGAGAGCGCGGCCCTGCTCGAGGCCGTCCGCGACGGGATCCGGACCGCGTTGACGCCGCGGCAGCGGCAGGTGCTCGTCGCTTCCGTGCTCGAAGGCGTGCCCATCGACGTGCTTGCGGAGCGGCTCGACTCGAACCGGAACGCGCTCTACAAGGTTCTCCACGACGCGCGCCGGCGGCTGCGGAAGCACGTCGCCGCGGCAGGATTCCCGGAGGTGAGCGAATGACCGGACACGATCTCGACCCGACCCTTCAGCGGCTGCTCGGCAGCAACGAGCCCGAGATCGGGTGCGACGAGTGCTTCGCGCAGCTCGACCGGTACGTCGAGCTCGAGCTCGCCGGGGCTCCGGCCGACATGCTCGTCCCGGGGCTGCGCGCCCACCTCGTCGGCTGCCCTGCGTGCGCAGAGGAGCACGAAAGCCTGCGAGCCTTGCTCGAACTCGACTCCGCTTCCTGAAAAGAGGCCCCAGATGAACACGACCAAGTACCTCATCGTCGGAGCCGGCATGACCGGCGACATGGCCGCGAAGGGCATCCGCGAACACGACGCCGAAGGCTCGATCACCATGGTCGGCGCCGATCCCAACCCCCCGTACAAGCGGCCTCTGCTCACGAAGGGGCTGTGGCAGGGAGCTCCGGAGGAGAAGGTCTGGCGCGACTCCGCCGAAGGCGTCGAGCTCGTGACCGGGCGCCGGATCGTCTCCCTCGACCTCGCGGCAGGGACCGCGACGGACGACGCAGGCGAGGAGTACTCCTGGGAGAAGCTGCTACTCGCCACCGGCGCTCGTCCTCGCCAGATTCCCGGCGCGGAGGGAGTCGTCTGGTTCCGCACCCTTGACGACTATCGCCAGTTGCGCCAGGTGGCCGGCGAAGGCGCGCACGTGGCGGTGATCGGAGGCGGCTTCATCGGCTCGGAGCTCGCGGCCGGCCTGGTGGGCAACGGCTGCCGCGTCACGATGCTCTTCCCGGAGCCGGGCATCGGCCATCGCCTCTTCCCTCTCGACCTCTCGGCCTCGGTCACGGACTACTACCGCGAGAAGGGGGTCGAGGTGCTCGCCGGCGAGATGGTTTCCTCTGCCTCGGGCGACCGGGTCGAGACCGAATCCGGCCAGGCGATCGAGGCCGACGCCGTCGTCGCAGGTCTCGGCGTCGTCCCAGACACCGAGCTGGCCGAAGCTGCAGGCCTCGAAGTCGAGGACGGAATCGTCGTGGACCAGTACGGGCGGGTGCCGGGGCACGAGAACGTCTTTGCCGCCGGCGACGTGGCCCGCTTCCCCGTCAGCGCGCTCGGCACCTCGCTGCGGATCGAGCATGAGGACCACGCGAACAGCCACGGGAAATTGGTCGGCGCGAACATGGCCGGCGCGGACACGCCCTACGAGCACCTCCCGTTCTTCTACTCCGACCTTTTCGACCTCGGCTACGAGGCGGTCGGGATCGTCGACTCACGGCTCGAGGCTGTCGAGGATTGGCAGGAGCCCTATCGCAAGGGCGTCGTGACGTACGTCGAGGACGGCCGGCCGCGTGGTGTCCTGCTCTGGAACGTCTGGGACAAGCTCGACGCGGCTCGCGACCTGCTCCGCGCAGGAGAGGGAGCTCTCGCTGGCTAGGTCCGCCCTCGACCGCTCGCGCAAGGCGCGCCGCGGGACCGAGCTCGTGTGCGAGTGGATCTTCCGGCCACTCGCGCATCCGCTCGTCCTCGGGCTCGCGCGCTTACGCGTGCCGCCGCCGCTCGTCGTCGTGTCGGCCGGCACAGCCGGAATCGCGGCCGCGGTCGAGCTCGGCCGCGGCTCGCTGCTCGCCGCGGCGCTCCTCGTGCAGGTCAAGACGCTGCTCGACAACGCAGACGGCCAGCTGGCGCGACTCACCGGACGGACGAGCGCCCTCGGTCGCTACCTCGACTCCGAAATCGACCTGCTGGTGAACGCGGCGCTCTTCGCGGCGCTCGCCTGGACGACCGGACGGGCGGCACTCGCGCTCGCCGGGTTCCTCGCGCTCACGAGCGTCCTCAGCCTCAACTTCAACGCCGAGCGGCTTTCGCGGCGCGCGGCTGCCGAGCCCGAAACCGAGGGAGGCGCGACAGCGCTTCTCCGCCGCATCTATCGCGTCGTCTACGCGCCGCAGGACCGCCTCGCCGAGTCGCTCGTCGCACGGCGGCCCGCGCTCGCCGGAACGACCGCTGTGTCGCTGCTCGCGAACTTGGGCATGTCGACGCAGCTCGCTTTGTTCGGGGTCGTGATCGCCCTCGGGTATCCCGCGACCTTCGCCTGGATCGCCCTCGCGGAGGTCTGTGCAATCGCGCTCGCGCTCCTTCACCGGCGCGTGCCCCGGAGACAGGAGGAAGTCGCGTGAGTACAAATGTGTTCGAGTTCCCCGCTCACGAGAGCGAGGCGGCCCGTGACTTGACGCCGGAGGACTGGGCGCACCTCGAGCACAACGCCGCCGAGATCCTCGAGGCGTTCGGGCTCGATCTCGACACGCCGGGCACGCGGGACACCCCACGTCGGTTCTTGCGCGCGCTCTACGACGCGACGGCCGGCTACGACGGCGACCCGAAGCTCCGGACGCTGTTCCCGGCCGAGCGGCCCGAAGGGGTGGACGGACGTCATGCGCAGATCGTCGAGGGGCCTGTCGGCTTTTACGCGCTCTGCGAGCACCATGCGCTGCCGTTCCACGGACGCGCGCACATCGGCTATGTCGCCGGGGAGGAGATCCTCGGCATCTCCAAGCTGACCCGGCTCGTGCGGCTCTACGCACGCCGCTTCACGGTGCAGGAGCGGCTCGCCGAGGAGATCGCGGACGGACTCCGCGATCTCGCCGGCGCGCGCGGCGTGGCGGTCAAGCTGGAGGCGGCGCACATGTGCACGGCGATGCGCGGTGTCGAGGAGGACGGCTCGCTCACGGTCACGACCGTCTGGCGCGGCCTGTACGACGAGGAGCAGTCGCTGCGCGCCGAGTTCCTTACGCTGACGAGGTGATCGAAGCCTTCAGGGTTCTCGCCGAGGACGAGGACCTGCCGCGGTGGGACGTTCCCGACCAGCTCGAGGAGCTCTACGGGGGAGCGATCGGGCTCGCGGAACCGTGCGTCGTCGCGAACTTCGTCGAATCGCTCGACGGCGTGGTCGCGGTGCCGAGGCTTCCGCGCTCGCACGCGGTGATCGGAGACGAGAGCGAGGCGGACAGGTTCGTCCTCGCCCTGGTCCGCGCCTGCTCGGATGCCGTCGTCGTCGGCGCCGGCACGCTCCTGGCCTCGCCGAAAGGGACGTGGCGGGTCGATCGCGCCCATCCTCCCACTGCGGGGGCGCTGGCGGAGCTCCGGTCGCGGCGAGGCCGTCCGCCGCAGCCCCTCGTTGCGGTCGTCACCACCGGAGCTTCTCTCGATCCGGCGCATCCCGTCCTCGAGACGGGAGCACTAATCCTCACGACCGACGGAGCAGCCGCCGGGCTGCGGGCACGGGTCCCCGAAGCCGCCGAAGTCGTGGCGGTGAACGAGGGCGACACCGTCGACCTCGCCGTAGCCATCGCGGTGCTGCGGGACCGCGGCTGCGCCGTAGTCCTCTCGGAAGCCGGACCTTCGATGTTCGGCTCGCTGGTGGCTTCCCGGCTCGTGGACGAGCTCTTCCTGACCGTGTCGCCGGTGCTCGCGGGCCGCGCTGACGCCACTGCGCGCCTCGGCCTCGTGGAAGGCGTGGAGCTCCTTCCCGAGATGCGGGTGGCCGGCCGGCTCCGATCGGTGCGGGCCAACGGCTCCCACCTCTTCCTCAGGTACGGCCTCCGCTAGGCGCGGCGGTTCAGCTGGCGGTAGAGACGGTCGATAAGGGCGGGCATCGCCTCGAGCCGCTCGGTGATCATCCGGAGGCGGTACTCGCGGAAGTGCTCGGGTTCAACGTCGAGCGCCTTCGCAAGGGTCGCCACGACGTCGTTGGACGGAACGGGCCGGTTCCCGTGGACGAGGTGGTTGAGATAGCCCGCCGAGAGGCCGGTGCGGGAGGCGAGCTGCCGGTACGTGACTCCCAGCTCGTCCATCAGGCTCTGCACGGTCTCGCCGAACCCCTCCTCGCTGAACCGCCGACGCCTCGCCATCTGCTACGCCTCCTTGCCGAGCTCGGCAACATCTTTGCGGGTCTCGTTACCGCTTGCGCGGTCGCGCACGTCGATCTTCCCGTCCTCGAGACTCTTCTTCCCCGCCGTCACGCGGATCGGGCAGCCGATCAGGTCGGCGTCGGCGAACTTCTCTCCCGCGCGCTGGTCTCGGTCGTCGAGGAGGACGTCGAGACCGGCTGTGGAGAGCGCCTCGGCTGCCTGGAGCGCGATGTCCTCGGCGCCGGGTAGCGCGACGACGTGTGCGTCGTACGGCGCGACGCTTCTGGGCCAGACGATCCCGTTCTCGTCGTGGCACTGCTCGACGATCGCCGCCATCGTCCGGGCGAGCCCGATCCCGTAACTGCCCATGACGAGGGGCTTCTCCCTCCCGTCCTCGTCAAGAAACGTCGCGCCGAATGCTTCGGAGTGGAAGGTGCCGAGCTTGAAGATGTGGCCGACCTCGATCGCGGTCTCGATGTGCAGCGTGCCTCCGCACTCCGGGCACGCGTCGCCGTCCTGTGCCTGGCGGATATCGGCGAAGGTCGGCTCGTAGTCGCGGCCCGCCTGGACTCCGCGGAGGTGCTTGCCGTCCTCGTTTGCGCCCGCGACGTACTGGCCCTGGCGGAGCGCCTCGTCGGCGATCACCTCGAGGTCGACGCCGACCGGGCCCAGCGAGCCTCCCCCTGCACCGAATGCGGCGCGGATCTCCTCGTCGGTCGCAGGGCGGAACGCGCCCTGGAAGAGAGTCTCGAGCTTCTCGGGGCTGAGCCGGTCGTCGCCGCGGACGAGCGCGAGGACGAGCCGGTCGCCGGTCACGACGGGGAGCGCCTTCGAGGTCGCGGACTCCGCGATTCCGAGGAATTCTGCAAGCTCCTCGATCGTCCCGACCCCGGGTGTGTCGACGAGCTCGGGCGTGTCGAGCGGCGCAGGCAGATCGGCTGGCCGCGGGGCCCCCCGCGCAGCCTCGGCGTCGGCGAAGTAGTCGCCGTTCTCACAGCGCATGAGCTCGTTCTCGCCCGATCCCGTCGGCGCGAGGAAGCCGAGCGAGCTCTTGCCGCCCATGACGCCGGACTCCGCCTCGACGAGGTATGCGTCGAGGCCGACGCGCTCGAAGATCCGCGCGTACCCCTTCTCATGGCGGTCGAACGCGGCGTCGAGCCCGGCGACGTCCGCATCGAAGGTGTACGAGTCCTTCATGACGAACTCGCGGAGGCGCAAGAGGCCACCGCGTGGCCGCGGCTCGTCACGGTCCTTCGTCGAGAAGTGGTACCAGACCTGCGGCAGCTCCTTGTAGGACCGGATCTCGCGCCCGAGGAACGTCATCGACTCCTCGTGTGTCCAGGAGAGCACGAACGAGCGGCCGCCGCTGTCCTTCAGGTGGAACAGGATCGGGACGGAGATCCGGCCCGTTGTCTCCCAGAGCTCGGCGGGCGTGAGCGTCGGGCACCGCATCTCCTGCCCGCCGATCGCGTTGATCTCCTCGCGGATGATCTGCTCGATCCGCTGGTGCACGCGCCAGCCGAGCGGCAGGAAGCTCCAGAGGCCGGCTCCCATCTGGCGGATGAAGCCCCCGCGCACGAGCAGCTGGTGCGACGCGGCGTCCGCGTCGGCGGGTGCTTCGCGCAAGGTCGGGAGGAAGAGCTGTGAGGCCCGGGCAATCATCGGCGTTGTCGCCCTAGGCTATTCGAGCGGGATGAGCGAGGCCTCGGCCATCGCGAGGGCCGCGGGTTTCGCCATCTTGAGGCGCTTCGGCCGGTTCATCCCGTCGGCGATCCACTGGTCGATCTCCGCGAACAGCGTGTCGATGAGCACGTCCGACGGCACCTTCTTCAGCACGCGGCCGTGGGCGTAGACGAAGCCGACGTCGCGGCCGCCGGCGATGCCGAAGTCGGCGTCGCCCGCCTCGCCGGGCCCGTTGACTGCGCAGCCCAGCACCGCGATCTCGAAGTGCTCCGCGTACTCCGCCTTGCGGCGCTCGACCTCCTCGGCGAGCGTCTGCACGCCGACGTTGTCGCGACCGCAGCTCGGGCAGGCGATCATCACGGGCCCCCGGTGGCGGAGCCCGAGCGCGGAGAGGAT
>DATFHC010000012.1:0-3184 GCA_035248765.1 Gaiellaceae bacterium | reverse complement strand
TGATCGCCGAGCCGCGTCGCGACCGGCCTTTCCGCGCCGCGCGGCCCGGCGCGCCCGATGCGGACGACGACGATCGTCGATCGTGCCGTGTCGTTCCTCCAACCGGTCGTCCCGGTGACGCGGACAAACGCGAGCATCCTCCCGTTCGGCGAGAACGCGGGACAGACTTTCCAGGTCTTGCCTCCGTCTCGACCGGCCACGAGCTTGGGCACGTCTCCCATCCGGGTCAAGAACACCCCGCTGCCCCTGGAATCCTTCCCACCGATTCGCGGACACCGGTAGGTGCCGCAGGCGGGCGACGTTGAATAGGCGATCCAAGGGCCGTTGCGGACGAGGCCGAGGGCCGTCCTTGCGGATGCGGTGCTGACGAGGGCGACGAGCGAGAGGATCGCCGCGATCGTTGCGAGGCGGATATGGAATGCGGTGTTCATGCGGCCGAGGCTACGAAGCCGGCGCAAGATCGAGGCTAGAAAACGGCAAGAAACGAGCAGGGGCTTGCGTGCGCTACAGCCTGACGTGCACGAGCTTGGCCGGATCGACTACGAAGTCGATTGCGTTGATCCGGCCGTTCCCGATCGTGAGCGCGACGACCGAGAACACCGTTCCGTCGGGCCGTCCGACGACCGCACCGGCTACGCCGTTGACGATCGCCGGACGGCTGTAGGGCGCCAGCGCCGAGAATCGCCGCGCCTGCCTGAGCACTGCTTCGGCGCCGACGACCGGCGGCGCGGCAAGCGGGCTCCCGGGGCCTGCGTCCACGCGCAGGGTGACGTCGGGGTCGAGCATCTCGAGCAGGGCGTCGAAGTCACCCTCGCGCGCGGCGGCAAGGAAGGCGTCGACGACACGCTTCTGCTCCGCGAGCTCGATGTCCGGCTCCCGGTTCTCGCCCTGGACGCGCCGCCTGGCCCGACTCGCGAGCTGCCGCGCCGCCTCCGGGGTACGGCCGACGATCGGAGCGATCTCGTCGAACGGCATGGCGAACATGTCGTGGAGCACGAAGGCGAGTCGCTCCGCCGGCGCGAGCGTCTCGAGCACGATGTAGAGCGCGAGGCCGACGCCGTCGGCGATCAGCGCTTCCTCCTCCGGGCTCGGTGCGCCGTCGATCGCGACGATCGGTTCGGGCATCCACGAGCCGACGAACTCCTCGTGGCGCGACCGCCGCGTGCGGAGCATGTCGAGGCAGACCCGGCTCACGACGGTCGTCAGCCAGGCACCGAGATTCTCCACGGAGGAGTCGTCCGTGCGACTGAGCCGAATCCACGCCTCCTGCACGGCGTCGTCGGCCTCGTCGAGCGTGCCGACCATGCGGTACGCGATGCGGCGCAGCTGAGGGCGCTCCGCTTCGAACCGCTCTGCGAGGAAGTCGCGATCGTTCATCTCACCCTGACGACGTACGAGCGCCCGGAAATGTGACAGCGGGAGCCGGTCACGAATCCTGCCCGCGATCCGTCGAGCTCGTAGAGACCGATCGCAAGGAGACAGACCATGCTCACCGCAGCACAAGAACCATCGTTTCTCGCGACCCGCCGGGGCAAGCTCACGCTCGCGCTCCTCTGCGGGATCGCCTTTCTCGATTTCGTCGACGGGTCGATCACGAACGTCGCCCTGCCCTCCATCCGCCGGGCACTCGGCTTCTCCGTCGACGGACTGACCTGGATCCCGAGCGGATACCTGCTCACCTACGGCGGCTTCATGCTGCTGGGCGGACGGATGGCCGACCTGCTCGGTCGCCGCCGCGTGCTCGTGACAGGCATCGTGACCATCGCGATCTCGTCGCTCGTGGGCGGGTTCGCACAGACCGCGGGCGTCCTCGTGGGCGCGCGCCTCGCGCAGGGGCTCGGCGCCGCGCTCACCCTTCCCACCGCGCTCTCGATCCTGACGACGAAGTTCGCGGAGGGGAAGGACCGGAACACAGCGCTCGGCGCGTGGGGCGCGACCGGCGGCATCGCGTCCGCCGTCGGAATTCTCCTTGGCGGCGCTTTGGTCGAGGCCGCCGGTTGGCGCTGGGTGATGTTCGTCAACCCGATCGCATGCGCGCTGCTTCTCCCGCCGATCTTCCGCCTGGTCGATGGCGACCGCGTGCGGCGTCGCCTCGTGAACTTCGACGGTGCCGGCGCCGCGCTCGTCACGGGCGGAATGCTCCTGCTCGTCTACGGGCTCGTTCGCGCTCCGATCGAGGGTTGGGGCAGTGCTCGCACGATCGGCGTAGTCGCCGGCGCGGCCGTCGTGCTCGCCGCATTCGTCGCCAATGAACGCCGCCAGCACGCGCCGCTCGCGCCGCTCTCCATCTTCCGGATCAACGGCCTCGGCTTCTCGAACGTGACCCAACTCGTCGCGTTCGCCGGATTCCTGGCGCTCTTCTTCTACGTCACGCTCTACATGCAGAACATCCTCGGCTACTCGGCCGTACAGACCGGGCTCGCGTATCTCCCGCTCTGCGGTATCGCCGTTGTCAGCGCGGGGATCTCGTCGCAGCTGCTCGGACGAGTCGGAACCCGGCCGGTGATCGTGGTCGGCGCGCTTATTGGTGCCGCGGGCCTCTACTGGCTCTCGCGCATCTCCGTCGGCGGCTCGTACACCAGCGACCTGCTCCCCGGCCTCTTACTCGTCGGCCTCGGAATCGCCGGTCTGTTCGTCGCCGTCGCGACCGCGGCGAACGCGGGAGTCCCGCCGACAAGGCAGGTCTCGCGGCCGCGCTGCTCAACGCATCGCAATGGCTCGGCGGCGCGCTCGGGCTCGCGATCTTCACGGCGGTATCGACGAGCCGAACGAACCACCTGCTCGCCGCTGGAGCGCCTTCGGCCCACGCCTTGACGTCGGGCTTCCAGCGCGCGCTGTTGGTCGGAAGCATCTTCATCCTCGCCTCCGCGGTGATCGCCCTGCGCGCCACGGACACGCGCGGGGAGAGCGCAGAGCCGGCGATCGAGGCAGAGACGGAGGCTTCGCTCGCGGCCTGATGAGCGCCCGTATGCCTCAGGAGGGAGGCGACTACATCGCAACACTATTTGTATTCGCCCCCTCAGGCCGGTTCTAATCGCCCCGGTCGGCGGAGCAACGGGCTCCGCCTGAGGAGCCAGAAGGGGGAATGAGATGATGAGTCGTCGTTGGGGCGCGCTGCTGGCGGCTGCGATGGCAGCCGTAGCAGTGGCCCTACTGACCGTCTCCTCGGCCGGAGGAGCAACCA
>DATFHC010000011.1:0-4676 GCA_035248765.1 Gaiellaceae bacterium | reverse complement strand
GTTGTCGAATCGTTCTGGCGCGCGCGAGACCGGAATCTCGGTGCCGACGACGCGGGCGCCGGCGACGCCGAGGATCCGCTTCAGATCCTGCTGCGCCCACAACGCGCCGAACTGGCCGGTGCTTGCGCCGACGACCGCGACCGTCTTATTACGGAGAACTGCGTCGAGCCGCGGCCGCGACGCCCAGTCGATCGCGTTCTTGAGGCCGCCGGGGATGGAGCCGTTGTACTCCGGTGTCGAGAAGAGGATCGCGTCGGCGTCCGCCCAGTCCTCACGCAGGCGGCGCACCGACTCGGGCGGGTCGACCTCGAGATCCTCGTCGTAGAGCGGCAGCTCGCCGAGCCCTTCCCAGAGCTCGAGCTCGACGCCCTCGGGCGCGGCCTCAAGCGCGGCCCGCAGGAGGCTCGTGTTGAACGAGCTCTCCCGCAGGCTGCCGGAGACGGCGAGGATCCGCATTCTTATGCCTCCTGCTTGATCAGGGCGAGCTCTGCCTTGATCGTGACGTCGTCGCCGAGGTAGTTTCCGCCGCCCTGGTTGGGGGCGTTCCAGCTCACGCCGTACTCGTTGCGGTCGACGGTCGCCTCGAGGGTGATGCCGACGCGCTCGCGGCCGAACGGATCGACGTTCGGCTCCGAGACCGAGGCCGCGATCGCAACCGGGCGTGTGACGCCCTTGATCGTCAGCTCGCCGTGCTCGAGGTCGCTCGTCCGGAAGGTGATCTCCGGGAAGCGCTCGGCGTCGAAGAAGTCCGGCGTCTGGAGGTGGCCGTTCAGCTGCTCGTCCTTCACGTCGACGCTCGCGACCTTGGCCGAGCCGGTGAGGACGCCGTCCTCAACGCCGGCGGAGTACTCGTGGAAGCCGCCGCGGAACGTGTTCGTGCCCGAGTACGCGATCTCGAACGAGACGTTCGAGTGAACCGGGTCGGCGCTCCAGTTGCCGGCCGGGGTCTTCGTGGGGGTGATGATGGACATTGGCAATCTCCTTCGCCTATACTTGAGTTTGCAAGGATCGTAGCGAGGAAAGATTGTCTAGTCAAGTATTGAGCACACAAGCAAACTCGGTGCCGGCCGTGAGCGGTTTACCCGACACTGCCTGGGTGCGTTTCCTGCGCGCGCACGCGGCGCTCACACGCGAGCTCTCCTCGCGCCTCGAGGCGGTTCACGAGCTCACGCTGAGCGACTTCGACGTGCTCGTACAGCTCTACTACGCCGAGGGACGCCGGCTGCGCCGGATCGATCTCGCGCGCTCCGTACTGCTCACGGCCTCAGGGATCACGCGCCTCCTCGACGGGCTCGAGAGGGACGGCCTCGTCGCGAAGGAGCGCTGTGACGCGGACGCCCGGGTGACGTACGCCGTCCTCACGAGAGCGGGCGTGAAGAAGATCGAGGAGGCGCGGGAGTCGCACCTTGCCGACATCGAAGAGCTGTTCGGGTCGCAGTTCACGCCTCAGGAGCGAGATCAGCTCGCCGAACTCCTCGGCCGCCTGCCGCTCGCGCACACGGCCGAGGTCTGCGAGACATGAGCTACGCCTTCGGCTCCCTCGACGAGCTCGGTGAGGGACATGGCTTTCGCAAGATCCGGAAGGCGCTCGGCGTGGAGGCGTTCGGCGTCAACGCGATCGTCTTTCCGCCGCACTACGAGGGCCCGGAGCACTACCACGACACGCAGGACGAGCTGTACTTCGTCCACCGTGGGCAGATCCGCGTGGACGTCGACGGCGAGTCGCGCGAGCTCGGCGAGGGCGGGCTCTTTCACGCGAGCTCGACGACCCCGCGGCGGATCTCGAACATCGGGGACGAGGACGCGATCGTCTTCGTCGTCGGAGGCAGGGGCGGCTACGTCGAGCGCGACGGCCACCTCGTGAACGAAGAGATCGACTTGCCACGGCGGCAGGGTCTGAGCTAGAGCAGCGCGACGGTCCGGATCTCGCCGCCCGCGCCGATGCGCGGAAGGCGCTCCGGTACCTCGTCGAGGGAGATCGTGCTCGTCACGAAACGCGCCAGATCGATCCGGCCGTCGAGAGCGGCCTGGGCGAGGAAGGGGAAGTCTTCCTGCGGGATCGTGTCGCCTCCGTGCGTGACGGCGATCGCAACCTTGGGGTCGAAGAGGTCTGCCACGAGGTCGACGTCGAGCGTCGCACCCGGGAACGGCAGGCCCACCAGCGTCGCGGTCCCCGCGTAGGCGCACATCCGGACCGCCTGCGCGAGCCCGCTCGCCGCTCCGATGGCGGAGAAGGCGAACTCGACTCCGAGGCCGCTTGCCAGCTCGCGGACTGCTTCGACCGGATCGCCGGCTGAGGCGTCGACGACCTCGGTCGCTCCCAGGGTGCGGGCATGCTCGAGCTTCTCGGGTGCGACGTCGACGGCGACGATCCGCTCCGCACCGGCGAGGAGCGCACCCTGGACGACGGCGAGCCCGACGCCGCCGCAGCCGATCACCGCGACGGACGAGCCTTCCCGCACCGGCGTGCTCCACAGTGCCGCTCCTGCGCCCGTCGAGAAGCCGCACGCGAGGAGCGCCGCTTGCTCTAACGGCAGCTCCTCGGGCACCTCGACCGCACATGCCTCGTGCACCACCGCGTGATCGGCGAAGGTTCCGCAGCGCAGCACCGGGGTCAGGAGCCCGCCGTCGGCCTTCCGGTGCAGCCGGCGCTTCGCGCGAAGCTGGGACGAGCAACGGCGCCGATCTCCGCGCCGGCACTGGACACACTCTCCGCAGGGGGCTCGCCAGGCGACCACGACGCGGTCGCCGGGAGCAACCGACGACACCTCGCTTCCGACCTCCTCCACGACCCCGGCGCCCTCGTGGCCGAGCAAGATCGGGAACCGGTCGCCCCTGCCCTTCGTCTCGACGACGTGGAGGTCGGAGTGGCAGAGCCCGCACGCGAGGACGCGGACGAGCACTTCGCGCTTGCCGATCGGGTCGACGGTGAGCTCCTCGACCGCCGGGGCGGCGTCCGGCTCCGCGTAGACGACGCCGCGCGTCACGGTTTCGTCACGGTAGCTGCCACCGTGACGTAAGTGTCACGACGCTCGGCGAAGCTGCTCGCCAAGCGGCACCAGCGGCAGCCCGAACGTCTCGACCGCGGCGTTCGCATCGGTGACGACGTTGTCGCCGAGCTCGAGCATCGTGAGCTGGTCGCGCGTGACCGGCGCACCCGGTAGGCGCTCTGTCAGCGTCGCCTGCAGGCGCATCGCACTGAACGGGACGTGCACCGACGGCCGGCGCACGCCGAGCACCCGCTTCAGCCGCTCCCAGAACTCGTTCCAGGTCACCGCCTCCGGCCCTCCGAGGTCGAAGGTGCGGTTCGCCGCTCCCGGCTCGCTGATCGCGCGCGAGTAGAACTGCGCGAGATCCTCGACCCAGATCGGCTGGAGGCGCTGCGTTCCCGGCCCGATGATCGGAGTCACCGGCGCGAGCCGCGCGAGCCGGATGAAGGTTGGCAGGACGCCGCCGTCGCGGCCGAAGACGAAGCTCGGGCGAAAGATCACGTGCTCGAGCGCGGACTCCTTGACGGCTCGTTCCATCTCCCACTTCGCCGCGAAGTAGGGCACGGCGTCCCTCGAGTGCTCGTCGAGGCCGAGCGCGCTCGCCAGCACGAAGCGCCGCACGCCCGCCTCCTGCGCCGCCACGACGACGTTTCGTGTCCCCTCCGACATGACGCGCTCGAAGTCGGCGGGGCTGCCCTTGATGATCGCGACGAGATGGACGACCGCGTCGACGCCCTCGCAAGCTGCGCGGAGGGAAGCCGGATCCGTCACGTCTCCGGTCGCGAGCTCGGCGCCCCACGCGGTGAGGCGTCCGGCGCGCGCCGGATTGCGCACGAGCGCCCGCACCGGCGTGTCCCGCGTCCGCAGCGCGTGCACGACATGCGGGCCGATGAAGCCGGTCCCGCCGGTGACGAGAACCGTCACGCGTCGTCCCCGAAGTTCTGCCAGTAGCGGCTCGCGGTCGGGCCGCGCTGGCCCTTGTACTTCGAGCCGATCGAGGCGGAGCCGTAGGGCGTTGCGGCTGGCTCGGTCAGCTGCATGAAGGAGATCTGCCCGATCTTCATGCCCGGATAGATCGTGATCGGCAGGTTCGCGACGTTCGAGAGCTCGAGCGTCACGTGGCCGTCCCAGCCCGGGTCGATGAAGCCGGCGGTCGAGTGGATGAGGAGGCCGAGCCGTCCGAGGCTCGACTTCCCCTCCAGGCGCGCGACGAGGTCGTCGGGCAGCCGGATGCGCTCGAGTGTCGAGCCGAGCACGAACTCGCCCGGGTGCAGTACGAAGGGGTGCTCGCCGTCGACTTCCACGAGCTCGGTCAGCTCCGACTGCTCGACCTTGACGTCGATGAACGGATACCGGTTGTTGTGGAAGACGCGGAACAGGCGATCCACGCGGACATCGACGCTTGACGGCTGCAGGAGCGTCTCGTCGTAGGGGTCGATCTCGATCCTCCCCTCGGCGAGCAGGCGGGCGATCGTCGCGTCGGAGAGAACCATCGGATCGATTCTTACCCTGATTCCCCATCGGCTGGAGTGGCTAAGGTGACCATGTGGCCGTGACGCGCGCAATCGAGCTCCGCACGGAGATCCCGGGCCCGCGCTCCCGCGAGATCACCGAGCGGAAGGAGCGCGTCGTCGCCGATCCGCTCGGCCTCTATCTGCCGATCATGATCGCCGACGGCAGAGGCGC
>DATFHC010000010.1:0-9308 GCA_035248765.1 Gaiellaceae bacterium | reverse complement strand
ACGCGCTCCTGCGCTCGCTCGAAGTCCTCGCGCCGTTCGAACCGGCGGCGATCCTCTGCTTCACGGGACCGGGCGACCGCGAGACCGCGGTTCGCGCGGTGCGCGAGATCGCGCGGGAGGCGGAGCGGCTCGGTCTCCGGCTGGCCGTAGAACCGTTCCAGCGGGAAGGGATCGAGAGCTGGTCGATTCTGGACACGCTCGCCGATGCGGCCGGATTCGTCGACGAGGTCGGAAGCGACGCCGTCGGAATCCAATTCGACGTCTGGCACCTATGGAACACACCAGAAGTGCTCGAGGAGATCCCCCGTTACGCGCACCTGATCGCGGGCGTGCACGTGAACGACCGGCGCGAGCCGACGCGCGGCTGGGCCGATCGCGTGCTTCCCGGCGAGGGAGCAGCAGACCTTCCGGCGATCCTCGGCGTCTTAGAGGACGTGGGCTGGGACGGTTTCTACGACCTCGAGATCTTCTCCGACAACGGCACGTTCGGCAGCGCGTATCCCGACTCACTCTGGGATCTCGACGCCGCCGAACTCGCGCGCCGCGGTCGCGAGGCTTTCTTCAACTGTTGGTCGGAACGGAGGGTCCCGGCGACCGCCGCGGGCCGGAGAGGAGAAAAATGAGGGTAAGCAAGCGGGCGCGGTGGGCGCTCTTGATCGTTGCCACGGCCGCACTCGTCCTCGCGGCGGCCGCGGCGGCTCGTACGCATTCGAGTGCGGCGAAGGCGCCGATCGTCATCGGCTGGGCTTTCGACAACAAGGGCCCGATGCAGCCGTTCGACACGCCGGCACTCGCCGCGGCACAGCTCGAGGTCGCCAAGATCAACAAGAAGGGCGTGGACGGGCGCAAGATCGTGATCAAGACCTGCAAGACCCAGGGCGACAATCCGACGACGTCGAAGACCTGTGCCGACAAGCTGATCGGCCAGCACGCGAATGTCATCTTCACGACGTGCGACGTCGATCTGGCTTCGCCTGTCGTGCAGGAGTCGCTCAAGCATCACCTGCTCACGATCGCCCCGTGCATCGGCACCGACCAAATGGGCCCGAAGCGGTTTGGCAAGGCGGGCAAGCTCGCCTACAGCTTCGGCAACGTGGCGCAGGACGAAGGCTCGGCCATGGCGGAGCTCGCGTGGAAGAAGGGCTGGAAGACCGCGGACCTCGCGACGGACACCGTGATCGTCTACTTCAAGGCCGTTGTGACCGCCTTCAAGGCTCGCTTCAAGCAGCTCGGCGGGAAGATCGTCTACGAGACGTCGTATCAGGATCCGGCGCTCCAGCCCGGGTCGTCGAACTTCCACAGCGCCGCGAGCAATATCGCGCAGCATCCGGCCAAGGTGATCGTCACGGTGACGTCGGGCTCGTACGGGGCGCAGCTCCCGTTCATCACCGACCTGCGCACGGCGGGCAACAACACCCCGATCCTGAACTCGTGGGCAGGCGACGGCACGTACTGGCTGCCCAGCAGCGGCCCCAAGGTCACGAACTATTGGTACGTCACGTACGCGAACGCGTTCGGCCACGATCCCAACCCTGCGGTGAACAGTCTGGCCAACAAGCTCAGGGCCGCGAATCCGTTCGATGCCGCGACCGGTGGCTTCGTCACAGGCCCGGCCGCGATCGACGGGCTCGTCACCGCGATCAAGCGGGCGCACGGCTCGCTCGTCGGGTCGAAGCTCGCGGCGGTGATGGAGAAGTTCCACAAGGTGCCGACGCTGTCGGGCAACGTGAGCTTCTCGAAGAAGCTGCACACCGTCTTCGGCCGCCAGTACCGCGTGGTCGAGATCAACAACAACAAGCCGATCGCGAAGGGCACCATCACGGCAAAGGTCGTGCCGAACAGCCCGGACTCGTAGGGGCTTGACGGCGGTCTCGGAGAACGAGACGCCTGGGAGGCCCGGAGGATCGCTCCGGGCCTCCGTCGTCTCGCGCTCGTTCGCGGGAGTCCAAGCGCTGCGCGATGTCTCGCTCGAGCTCGGGCAGGGCGAGGTCGTAGGCCTGATCGGGCCGAATGGGGCCGGCAAGTCGACACTCGTCAACGTCCTCAGCGGTTTCGACCGGCCCACCAGCGGGCGCGTATTGCTGGAGGATCGGGACGTGACCCGGTGGCCCGCCTTCCGGCGTGGACGGCGCGGGCTCGCGCGCACGTTCCAGCACAGCCACGCTTTCCGTGGCCTCTCGGTGCGCGAGAACGTCGAGGTCTCCGCATTGGGTGTCGGTGCCTCGGGACGGGAGGCGGTGCGGCGGACGCGGGAGCTGCTCGCGCTCCTCGGGCTCGACAGGTACGCCGATCGGCCCGCCGGCTCGCTGGCGCACGGCGACGAGCGACGGCTCGGTGTCGCCAGGGCGCTGGCGACGGAGCCACGCTTCGTGCTCATGGACGAGCCGGCGGCGGGACTTCCGGAAGCCGAGATACCGCAGTTCGCAACGGCGGTCAGCGTGATCCGTGACCGAGGCGCCGGAGTCTTGCTCGTCGATCACAACGTCGCCCTGGTGCTCGAGGTGTGCGAGCGGATCCACGTGCTCGACCAGGGGAAGACGCTCGCCGAAGGGACACCGCAGGAGATCCGTACCCACCTCGGCGTCGCGGCCGCGTACCTCGGCGAGAGTGCAGAAGCGGACGAGATCGAATGACCGCACTCGCAGTCGACAAGCTCACAGTCCGTTACGGGGCCGTTGAGGCCGTACGCGACCTGTCGCTCGAGGTGAAGCCCGGCGAGATCGTCGGCCTGATCGGGCCCAACGGCGCCGGGAAGTCCTCGACCTTGCACGCGATCATGGGCGCGGCACCGGTCACCGGCGGCGACGTGCGACTCGACGGACGGTCGCTCGTCGGCCGGAGGCCCGAGGACGTGGCTCGCCGCGGCATCGCGCTCGTGCCCGAAGGTAGGCGTATCTTCGGCGAGCTGACGGTGGAGGAGAACCTGCGCCTCGGCCTCGCGGGCCGTAAGCGTGGGAGCAACGGCGGCGGCCTGGGACGGGCCTACGACCTCTTCCCGGCCTTGCGCGAGGCCCGTTCGCGGCAGGCCGGGGTCCTTTCGGGCGGGCAGCAGCAGCAGCTCGCGATCGGCCGGGCGCTCGCCGCCCACCCCGACGTCCTCCTGCTCGACGAGCCCTCGCTCGGGTTGGCGCCGAAGATCGTCGACGTGGTCTTCGAGGCGCTGGCACATATCCGGGACTCGGGCCTCGCCGTCCTCCTCGTCGAACAGCGTGCCCAGCGCACCGTCGCGCTCGCCGACAGGTCGCACGTGCTCGCGAACGGAGAACTTCGCCTGACCCTCGGCCCGGAGGATGCGGGCGACACCGACCGGCTCGTCGCGGCCTATCTCGCATGATCCTCGGGTTCCTCAATCTCACCTGGCCGACGTTCGCGAACGGTCTCGCGCTCGGCGGCGTCTACGCGCTCATGGCGGTGGGGATTGGTCTCGTCTTCGGCGTCCTGCGACTGGTCAACTTTGCGTACGGGCAGCTGATCATGGCCGGCGCCTTCGCGCTCGCCTACGGCTCGCAGTGGGGGTTCCCGAACTGGGCCTCGATCCTCTTCTGCTTCGGCGTCGTGCTCGGACTGTCGGTGCTGATGGACTGGCTCGTGTTCCGGCCTCTGCGGACGCACTCTCCTGCGGTGATGCTCGTTGCGACGTTCGCGGTCGCGTTCCTGCTCCAGAGCATCGCCTTGCTGGCGTTCGGCCCATTGGGCAAGAGCGCCGGCCAGCTCGCCATCCTCAACGCGCCGTGGGACATCGGCGGCGTCTTCATCAAGAAGATCGCCGTGATCGCGTTCGTGACCGCAGTCGGCTGCCTCGTGATCCTGCAGCTCCTGCTCACCCGCACACCGCTCGGTCTGCACATGCGCGCGGCGGCCATGGATTTCCGGACCGCTCGACTGCTCGGTGTCCGCGCCAACTGGGTCATCTCGGGAGCCGTGATCGTCTCGGGACTCTTCGCGGCCGTCTCCGCCGTGATGCTGAGCGTTCAGGAGCTTACGGTCGTACCGGCGTTCGGCACTCAGGACACGATCCTCGTCCTCGCCGGGGTCGTGCTCGGCGGCCTCAATCGCCCGATTCCCGCCACGCTCGGGGGCTTCGCGATCGGCTTCGCGAACGGGATTCTTGGAGGGGTCCTCCCGTCGAACCAGAGCCAGTACCTCCCGAGCTTCCTCTTCGCGGCGGTGATCGTCGTTCTGCTCGTGCGTCCGAACGGGCTCTTCGCTCGGGGCGGTGGAGCCGTGGACCGCGTATGAGCTTCGTCCGCCGGGTCCCCGAGCTCCTCGCGCCTGCGTTGCTCATCCTCGGGACGGCGCTGCTGGGGCTGGAGGTCTCGAGCTACCTCCAGGCGTACTTCCTCGACACGCTCGTCAAGGTCGCGATCGTCGTCGCCCTCTACGTCTTCATCGGCAACTCCGGAGTGCTCTCGTTCGGCCACGTCAGCTTCGTCGCGGTGGGCGCCTGGACGGCCGGCGTGCTCACCGTGCCGGAAGACCAGAAGCGGGTCACGATGCCGGGCCTGGCCCACTTCCTCCTTACGACGAACGTGGGCAACGTCGCGTCGCTCGCGCTCGCGACGGTGGTGGGCGGGCTCTTCGCGTTCGTGGTCGGCTTGCCCTTGATGCGCCTCTCGGGTCTCGCCGCCGGAATTGCGACCTTCGGCGTCCTCGAGATCACAAACAATGTCCTCACCTACGAGCAGAGGATCGGGCCGGGCCTGAACGCGTTCTCCTCGGTCCCCTCGACCACCGGGATTTGGCAAGCGGCGATCGGCGGCCTCATCTGCGTGGCGGTTGCCTACGGCTACCAGCGGACTCGCTTCTCCCGGATGCTCCGCGCGACCCGCGAGGATCCGGCTGCGGCTGCGGCGGCCGGGATCTCGATCTACCGCCAGCGGCTCGTTGCCTTTGCGCTCTCAGGCGCCCTCGCCGGATTCGCCGGCGGTCTCTATGTCCACCTCCAGCCGTTGCAGGCGGGCGGTCTCTCGCTCGATCTGACGTTCATCACGCTCGCGATGCTCGTCGTCGGCGGGTCCGGGAGCCTGCTCGGCGCAGTCGTCGGCGCGCTGGCGCTGAACGGGATCTTCTCCTTCTTCTCGGCGGCGACGAACACCGTCGACGTGCTCGGTTGGAACCTGACCGTCCCGTCGGGGACGGCGGAGCTCGCGCTCGGCGCGCTGATGGCGATCGTCCTCATCCTGCGGCCGAACGGGCTGACTGGCGGACGCGAGCTGTCCCTGCCACGGCGGCGTGCCGTGGCCGATCTCGAGAAAGCGAGGGCCACGACATGAGGTTCAGCATCTACTCGGAGCTCCAGAGCTGGCCTGGGAAGTCGTACGACCGGCTCTACGGCGAGGTGCTCGAGCAGATCGAGAACGCCGACCGGCTCGGCTATGACGCGTACGCGGCGATCGAACACCTCTTCTTTCCGAAGTTCTCGGCCTCGGCGAACGTATTCGGCCTCTTCGGCATGGCCGCTCAGCGGACTCGCCGGATCAACTTTCGGACGATGCTCCACATCCTTCCGTACCACAACCCGCTCGTCCTCGCGGCCATGATCCACGAGTTCTCGCTCCTCACAGGCGGCCGCTACGAGTTCGGGGTGGGTCGGGGCCACGGCTGGATCCCGCTGCCCGCCGGAGCGCCGCTCGACGAGACCTCGCGCCCGCGCTACGAGGAGGCGCTCGACCTCTTCGTCGAGGCGCTGCACGCCGACGTCGTCAGCTTCGAGGGCGAGTACTGGAACGTGAAGGACAGCCAGGTGATCCCGTTCAGCGGCCACAAGTTCCGTGTCGTCCTCGGTGGCACCTCGGACGCCACGTACGACCTCGCAGCGAAGCACGGCTGGGCCGTCGCGGTGCCGCCGCTTCTCCCGTACGTCGCACTGAAGGAGCAGCTCGATCTCTATCGCGCGAAGTGCGCCGAGTACGGGACGACGCCGGACATCATCTGGATCCACGCCTGCTACATCGACGACGACCGCGACCTCGCGCTGCGCGAGGCCGAGAGGCACATGCGTGGCTTCCTCGAGGGCAACGCGTCCCCGCTGACCGAGCATCCGGTGCCTCCGGTCGACGCGCTTAACGCCGCCGGCTACGGCTTCTACGCGTCCGGGATCATGGAGAAGCTCGCCGCGACGCCGTACGACGAGATGGTTGCCGGCGACATCGTCTGGGTCGGCACTCCGGAGGACGTGATCCAGCGGATCCGCGAGACGATCGAAGTCTGCGAGGGGCTGACCGAGGTCGCGATCACGACGAACCCGGGCGGTGTCGAGCACTGGAAGGCGATCAAGGCACAGGAGCTCTTCGCCGAGCACGTCATCCCGGTGATCCAGCGGGAGACCGGGGCGGTCGCAGCGACCGCATGACGAAGGTCGTCGTTGCCGGAGCGGGCTCGATCGGGTCGCTTCTCGCCGCGCACCTCGCGCGGGTCGCGGACGTGACGGTTCTGACGCGACGGGAGGAGCACGCGGCGGCGCTGCGCGAGCAGGGACTCCGGGTCTCGGGGAGGAGCGACTTCACGGCCCGGCTCGACGCCACGCCGGATCCCGCCACGCTGCCTGCGGACGCCGAGCTCGCGATCCTCGCGTGCAAGGGCACCGATCTCGAGCCGCTCGCGGCGCGCCTCGAGGGCACGCTTCCGGGCGCGACGGTGATGACGATCCAGAACGGGCTCGGGGCGGAGGAGATCGTCGCGTCGCGCGGCGGGTGGCCGCTCCTCTCCGCGGTCACGTTCATGAGCGGCACGCGGCACGGCGATTCCCACGTCGAGTACGTCCTCGACACCGCGACCTGGATCGGCCCGTTTCGCGCGACGTCGGAGGAGGACGCGCGCCGGGTTGCCGGGCTGATCGAGGCGGGCGGGCTGAAGGCCGAGGCGTTCCCGGATGTGCGTCCTGCGCAGTGGTCGAAGCTCATCTTCAACGCGACCGTGAACGGCGTCGCCGCGCTCACCGGCCTACCGCACGACTTCCACTTCGCCGAGACGGCGGAGCTCTCGGATCTCGGCCATCTCGTCCGCGACCTCGTCGACGAGGGGAAGGCGGTCGCGGCTGCCGCGGGTGTCGAGCTGCACGACGACCCGTGGGAGATGAACGTCCTCGCGACACAGCGCGGACATCGCCACTTCCCGTCGATGCTCGAGGATGTCGAGGCTCACCGCCCGACCGAGCTCGCGCTGATCAACGGGGCTCTCGTGCGCGAAGCGGAACGGCTCGACGTGCGCGTCCCGCTCCAGACGGCCGTCTATAGGCTCGTCAAGGCGAGGGAGGCGAGCTACTCGGAGTGAGAATCGCGGTCGTGGGGTGCGGGGCGGTCGGGTCGCTGTTCGCGGCGAACCTGTCGCTGCTCGACGACGTCGAGGTGTGGGCGTTCGACCTGAACGAGCTGCACATGGCCGCGATCAACCGTGACGGTCTCCGGCTCTCGGGTGCCGGCGACGTCATCGGCCGGCCGCACGCGACGAGCAACGCTGCAGGGCTCCCGGCCTGCGACTTCGGCATCGTGGCGACGAAGGCGATGCACACCGAGGCGGCGATCGCCGCGACCGCGCACGCGTTCGCGGACGGATTCGTCGCGACCGTCCAGAACGGCCTCGGCAACGAGGAGACGCTCGCGCAACACACCGAGCGCGTGATCCGCGGGACGACGTTTCCGGCCGGGAAGCTGCTCGAGCCGGGCCACGTGCAGTGGGAAGTGAAGGGCGACACGACGTTCGGGCCGTACGACGGGCGCACTCCGCTCGTCGAGGCCGAGCGCCTCGCCGACGCGTGCACGCGCGCCGGGATGCCGGCGAAAGCCGTGGCCGATGCGCGGGGACCGCAATGGAGGAAGGTCATCTTCAACGCCTCGACGAATCCGATCGGCGCGCTCACCGGCCTCACGCATGGACGCGTCTGCGAACGACCCGACCTGCGCGCGCTCGTGACGGGCCTCGTCGAAGAGGGGAAGGCCGTCGCGGCGGCGCAGGGCATCGAGCTCGACGCCGACCCCGAGCAGCTGATCGACCACGCCGCGAAACCGGAGGTCGCCTACGACCACAAGGCTTCGATGCTCCAGGACGTCGAGGCGCGGCGGCAGACGGAGATCGACTATCTCAACGGCGGCATCGTCCGCTTCGGCCGCGAGCACGGCGTTTCGACGCCGCTCAACGCCGCGATCCAGGCCCTCGTGAAAGGAGTGGAAGCTTCGTGGACGCAGAGCTGACCGCGCGGCACGCGCGGCTGCGCGAGGCACTGGAGCGGGATGGGCTCGACGCGGCGCTCGTCTGCGGTTCCGAGTACACGGGCTTCGAGGGTGCCGTCACCTACCTCTCGGGCTTCCAGATCGTCCACCGCTATGCGTACGTACTCGTCCCGCGTGAGGGCGAGCCGTCGATCGTCTTCCCCGCCGAGGCGCGCTACGTCGGCACGCATGGCGACTCGCAGATCGACGACCAGGTCTTCGCGGATCGGCCCGGCGAGTGGCTCGCCGATCGGCTCCGGGGGCAGCGCGTCGGCGTCTACGGGCTCGACTACGTGATGACCGTTCGCGACTATACGCCGCTCGCCGCAGCCGCCGAGCTCGTCGGCTGGGATGTCGAGTTCGACCTCGCCCGCGCGGTGAAGTCCGAGGCGGAGCTCGTCTCCGTGCGCGAGAGCGTCGAGATCAACATGGCAGGCTTTCACGCCTTCCGCGAGGCGTGGGCGCCGGGGCGCAACGCCGCCGAGGTGCTGTCTCCGGCCGAGATGCTCTTCGTCGACCGTGGCTGTGGCCGGCTGACGATGAACATGGTGCTCGTCGGCGCGGAGTTCGCGATCGCCCGCGACGACATCGTCTTCGGCGAGTTCACGATCCCGTCGCTGGAGATCGCAGGCCCGGGCGGGCACTGGGTCGAGGTCTCGCGCGCCCTCGGCTTGCCGACCGACGAGGTGCAGAACATGCTCGAGGCATACGAGGAGTACTACGAGGTCGCGCAGACCGCCCTCCGCGCCGGCGCAACGGCCCACGACGTCCACCGCGCAGTCTCGGCCGGCTTCACGCAGCGCGGCTACCACCTCGGGCACGTGACGGGCCACTCGATCGGGATGACGATGATCGAGCACCCCAAGATCGGCGAGGGCCTCGAGACCGAGCTCGCCGCGAACATGGTCTTCTCCATGCACCCGCACGCGATCGCCGCCGATGGCCGAGAATGCCTCTATATGCAGGACACCTGGCTCGTGACGGAGGATGGCGGCGTTCCGCTCGCCGGATTGGAGATGCGGATCTGGTGAGCGCGCCGAACGCCGACGAATTCACGCCGATCCTGCCGGGGGAGGGCGCGAGCGACTACGAGCGCTACCT
>DATFHC010000009.1:0-33073 GCA_035248765.1 Gaiellaceae bacterium | reverse complement strand
CTCGGCTCGTCGCGGAACGGCCGCGACTCGAATCCGCAGATGCTCGGCGTGAAGCTCTTCGCCGGTCAGGACGTGACGGCGGGGATGATCCTCGTCCGGCAGCGCGGCACGCGCTTCCGTCCCGGCCCGGGAGCCGGCATCGGCAAGGACGACACGATCTTCGCGATGCGCGACGGCAGAGTCGCGTTCCGGACGAGCGGCGAGCGCCGTTTCGTCTCAGTCGTCGACGCCGAGTAAGTCATGTTCCACGACCGCGCGCGCCTCACGGCCGTCGCGGGCCGCGGTGGCGACGGCTCGATCCACTTCCGGCGCGAGAAGTACGTGCCGCGCGGAGGGCCGGACGGTGGCGACGGCGGTGACGGCGGTGACGTCGTGGTCGTCGCCGATCCGCGCCGCCGCGACCTCTCAGGCTTCCGTCCGAACCAGAGGCTCCGGGCCGGACGTGGCGGTGGCGGCGGCGGCCAGCTTTCGAACGGCGCTCGCGGAGAAGACGCGGTGCTCGCCGTCCCGGTGGGGACCCAGGTCTTCGAGGGCGACGAGCTCGTCGCCGACCTGGCACAGGCGGGGGCGCGGATCGTGGTCGCCGAGGGCGGCATGGGCGGTCGCGGCAACAAGCACTTCGCTGGGCCGAGCCGGCAGACTCCGCGCTTCGCGGAGGTCGGCATTCCCGGCGAGGAGCGAGAGATCGAGCTTCGCCTGAAGCTCCTCGCCGACGCCGCCCTCGTGGGCCTTCCCAACGCCGGCAAGTCGTCGCTTCTGACGCGGATCTCGAACGCGCGGCCGAAGGTCGCCGAGTATCCGTTCACCACGCTTTCGCCCGTGCTCGGGACGGTCGAGTCCTCGGACCGACGGCAGCTCGTCGTCGCTGACGTCCCGGGCCTCATCGAAGGCGCGAGCGAGGGCGTCGGTCTCGGGCACGAGTTCCTCGCGCACCTCGAGCGGGGCCGGCTGCTCGTCCATGTCATCGACTCGAGCGAAGACGATGCCGACGAGCGCTGGCGGACGATCGACGCCGAACTAGCCGCCTACGGAGCCGGCCTCGACCAGCGGCCGCAGATCGTCGTCCTCAACAAGATCGACCTGCGTCCCGAGAAGCCTTCGTTCGGCATCGAGGACGACCGGATCCTCCGTGTGCTCCGGATCTCCGCGGCCACGGGCGCAGGTCTCGACGAGCTCCGAAACGCGCTCTTCGAGCTCGTACCACAGGAGAAAGAGGCGCCCGACGAGGCCGCGGACGAGATGGTCGACTTCCTCGTCTACCGCCCGCGTCCGTCGCGGCGGGCGTTTCGCGTCTACCGCACCGAGCGCGGCTTCCGCGTCACCGGCACTCCTCCGGCGGAGGAGGAGCTCGAAGCGATCCTGCGCGGCGCGGGCGCACGAATGGGGGACGAGGTCGAGGTCGGGGAGGAGCTTCTCGAGTGGGAGTAGTGCTCTTCGGCGGTGCATTCGATCCGCCGCACCTCGGGCATGTCGCCCTCGCCGACGCTGCGAGGGAACAGTTCGGCGTAGACCGCCTGGTCGTGCTCGTCAGCGAGCGGCCGGCCCATCGCGCTGTCCACGCGTCTCCCGGTGATCGCCTCGCGCTCGCCCGCGCGGCGTTCCCGCACGACGATGTCCGTCTCGACCCGTACCCGCGGACCATCGAATTGCTGCGAGCCGAGGCCTTCCACGACCCGGTCTTCGTGATCGGCGCGGACCAGTTTCGCGGCTTCCTCGAGTGGAGCGAGCCGGGCGCAGTGCTCGAACGGACGCGCTTGGGGGTCGCTACGCGGCCCGGCTTCCCACGCGAAGAGCTCGACGCTGTGCTCGGGCAACTCGATCGCCCGGAGCGCGTCCTGTTCTTCGAGATCGAGCCGAACCCGGCGGCCTCGACGGGCGTGCGAGCCCGAATCGCCGCGGGAGAGCCCCTCGACGGCCTGGTGCCTGCAGCGGTCGCGGACCTGATTTCTGAGCGCGGTCTTTACCGTCCGTGACTCGGGGATACACTGGAAAACACGCGATCCAAGGACACGAGCAGACTCTGACCTCACTCCAACAGGCCCGCCGCATCGCCGCTCTCGCCCTCGAGAAGCTGGCGGAAGACGTCGTGATCCTCGACATGCGACCCGAGTGCTCCTTCACGGACTACTTCGTGATCGCAACCGGGCGCAACCCGCGCCAGACCGCGTCGATCTGGGACGAGGTGCACTCTCGGCTGAAGCAGGAGGAGCGGCTGCTCCCTCAGAACGTCGACGGCACTCGCGAGGGCGAGTGGATCGTTGCCGACTACCTCGACGTGGTTCTGCATGTGTTCACGCCGGACGCGCGCGGCTTCTACCGGCTCGAGGACCTGTGGAACGACGTTCCGGCCGTGGATCTCGACGCCGCGGCTGTCTAGGCCGGCTTCAGCCCGGATCGGGTCAACAGCACGTTCCCTGCTTGCTGCGGGAGGCCGCTCACGAGCTTCCCGCCCATCCGGACGTCGAGGCTTGGCGGGTCGCCGACGTCGATCCAGACGGGCCCGTTCTTCAGATCGACCGGCAACGTCTTTCCCTGCGCGAGCGTCGCTTCGTAAACGGTCGGGCCGCTCGCGTTGCCCGAGCGGATCCAGAGCCAGCAGTCTCCTCGAGAGGCGACGAGGACGGCGCGGGTCGGGAGTGCGACAGAGACGTGGTGCTTGTGCTTCTTCTTCGGCTTCTGCGGCGTCGTGTGCGTCGTGGTCGTGGTCTGCGTGGAGACCGGAGGCGGCCCATGCGTGTCGTTCCCGGAAGAGCCGGCGAGCTGCCAGGCGGCCACCGCCGCGACGATCACCGCGATCACGCCGACGGCGACCACCGGACGTAGGAGACCCGCCCCGCCGAGACGCCGGCCGGATCCCGCGAACCGCTCGGGAATGAACTGCGGTTCCTCGTGCTGCGCGAAGCGGTTGTTGTACTCGTCGACGTAGAGGTTCCCGTCGAGCCCGAGATAGTCGGCGTAGGTCCGCAGGAATCCCTTCACATACGCGTCACCGGGCAGAACCTCCCAGCGCTCCTCCTCGAGCGCCTGGAGGTAGCGATCCCGAATGCGGATCGCCTTCTGGACGTCGGCGGGCGTCAGTCCTCGCTTCAGGCGGGCCTCGCGCAAGCTCCCACCGATCTCGAACATGCCGCATTGTCACGAATGCGGCTCGCGGGCGCCAATGTGCTTTACACCAGGCTGCGCTGGCCTACCGGCGGGAGGAGCTCGTCGTAGAGCTCGTCGACGCGGCGGTGCAGTGCGAGGAAGGCCGCACCGAGCTTCTCCGTCTCGTCGTCGCTCAGGCTCCCGGCATCCATGCGGCGGACGGCCTGCCGCTCGAGCAGCTCCCCGAGGATCTCGACGAGGATGAGGACGAGCTGCGCGAGCCCGCGCTGGAGCGAGTTCTCGTCGGCGTCGACGCGCGCCGGCAGCTGGGTGCGCCGCTCACGCCTCTCCTGCCGCGGGAACGCGAGGTCGTCCGCGCCCTCGGTCCCGACGGACGCGAGCAGCGCCTTCAGCCGCAGGGCGATCAGGTCGACGCCCGCGACCGAGATGGTCACGTCGCCGCCTGCCGCGACACCGGTGTCGACGAGCGAGTCGAGCAGGTCGACGAGGCCGTCGCTCACGGCAAGCGGGCGAACGAGTACGGCGGCCACGGGCCCGTGACCCGCAGCTCGTATCCCTCGGTCTCGAGGTCTCCTATCGCGGCGGCGAAATCGTCCTGCCGAGTCGTGGCCACTAGATACGCGTTGCCCGCCACGTCCTCGCTCGCCGCAGCGAGTCGTTCGCGTAGGCCCGGCCGTGCTGCGGTGGCGAGGCGTGCCCCGAGATACTGGGCGGCGTCCACCTCCGGCACGCTCCCGACAGTCTCGACGCTCCACTCGGCCTTGCCGCGCAAGCGGTCGAGCTCGGCGGTGAGCGCGGTGCGATGCTGTTCGAGCCATTCTTCGAGCGTCGACTGGTCGGGGAAGGTCGTGCCAAAGCGGAAGGGAACGACGGCACCATCCTCGAGCGCGCCGATTAGCAGCTCGTTGTGCGCGCGCACCAATCGCTCGAGTCGGGCCTCGTTCTCGAGATCGCCCGGCTGGAGCTCGAGCACGAGCGGCCGGACGCCGTCCGCGACGCCGGCGAGAGCGACTACAGCGCGGCCTCCAAGGTGTTCGCCGACCCGACGCAGGAGGTCATCGGCGAAGAGACGGCGCAGGGTCTCGGCGACCTCCGCCCGCGCATCGCTTTCCGCCTGCCTGATCAGGTCGCCGAGGTCGAGCTCGCGCTCGGCGAGGATCCGGGCGAGTTCGTCGGCACCGCTCATCGGCTGTTCCCCTCGATTGCGCGCTCGAGCCGGTCGAGGCGTTCGCGCAGCTCGCGGTTCTCCTGCTCCAGCTCACGGTCGCGGGCGAGTGAGCTGAGCGCGGGATCGTGCTCCCACCAGTCGATGCCCATCGACTTAGCGGTGTCGGCGGAAGCGATCAGCAGTCGCAGCTTGAGTGTCAGCAGCTCGATGTCGAGCAGATTGACCTGCACGTCGCCGGCGATGACGATGCCCTTGTCGAGCACACGCTCGAGCAGGTCGGCGAGGGTCGCACCGGACGCGGGGTTTGCGCGCGACTCGAGAGTGCTCACTTGTCCTCCTGCTGCTGCATTGAATCCACCTGGTTCCGCGGGTAGCGGCGCGTGCGCCGTGCATCGAGCAGGTTCCCGGCCGCGTCGAGCGTGGCCTCGTACGTTCCGAGCAGGCTGGTCGTGTCGGGGATGCGGGGAAGCTCGACCAGCTCGAGCGTCACCGTCCAACCGCCGCCGTCGTCTTCGGGGCGCCTGAAGCCGGAGACCGAATCGACGGGCTTCCCGAACAGCTCCTCCATCTGCTGTCGGGCGCGCCCGACAGCTTCCGGCGGGGACAGGCTTTTCTTGCTCTCAGCCATTGAGACGGTCGAGGAGCTCACGCTCCAGCGCTTCGTAGGTTTCCCCGTCGATCTCGCCCCGCTCGAGGGCCGCCTCGGCGTCGGCCAGCTCGGCGCGGATTCGCTTCGGGTCGTGGAGCTGCGCCTCGGCCTCGTCGACGACCTGCTCGAACACCCAGGCGAGCCCGCGCACCGGCGCGAGCGGAAGAGTGAGCAGGCCGCCGATCAATCCCATCACGCCACCGCGGGAAGGGCGAGCTGGACGAAGCTGTACGGGGGCAGTGGACCGACCAGCTTGAAATGGAGAGGAGGGGAGAGCCGTTCGGCGAGCTTCTCGACGGCACTTTCGATTGCGCGCACGCGGTCGCGCTCGACGAGCAAGGCGAGGTCGAATGCGGCGAGCTCTCCCGCGGGCTCCGAGACCACGACCTCGCGGACGAGGGAATCGAGGGTATCGAGGACAAGCGATTCATCGCGGGAACGACGCTCCGCAAGTTGCTCGCCGACGGCCTCGCCCAACGCGATTCCGGCCTCGAACGACGGCTCTGCACGGTACGCGTTGCGGAGCGGCCCGAGCTCGGCTCCGACCTCGGCGAACACCCGCTCCTCGTAATTTCCCTTGAGAGTGAGCTCGCAGGTCTTTTCGTGCCGCTGGAGCAGCTGCTCGACCTCTGGCACCGCGAGCAGCTCGAGGGCCTCGTCCTTGCTTTCGAGGACGTGACCGAAGCGCGCGGGCAGTACGACCGCATCCTCATGCAGCCGTTCGACGACGTCCGCGTGCGCAAGCAGGTTGCGGCGCGTCGCCTCGACCGGACGGTCGTCTTCGAGCTCGGAAACGATCGCCGCCCGGCCGTCCGCCGCGACTAGAGAGGTCCCGTCTTTCGCGATCCGGTCCGGCATCTCTCGCGGACGGGTGATTCCGTAGAGGTAGAGCCTGGTCACCGGTCGTTACTGCGGCTACCCGAGCGGCTGCGGGAGCGGCCCTTCTCCTCGTCCTCGTCATCGTCGCCGCCACGGCCGCCAAGGCCGATCTTCTCCTTGATGGCGTCCATACCGCCCTCGACGGCGCCCTTGCTCTCGTGCTCGGCCATCTCCTCCCCGCCCTTCTTGAACAGGTCAGGGAGGCCCTTCGCGTCGGTCGCCTGCTGCAGATCGAGCCGGTTCACGGCCTCCGCGAAGCGCAGGTAGGTGTCGACGCTCGCGATCACGACGCGAAGGTCGACGGTCAGGAGCTCGATGCCGACGAGCGAGACGCGGACGAAGGCATCGATGACGAGACCTCGGTCGAGCAGGATCTCGAGGACGTCGGCAAGGCCGTTTGAGCGCGGCGCTCGCGTGATGTACCCGGACGAAGATTCGCGCTGCATTACTGCCACCTGGGAATCACCCTTTCCATTCGCTTCGGCCCGTCCCGGCCGTGGAATCGGGATCCCCGGGCCGGAAACTCGGCAAACCGCGCGTTACTTGCCGTTCGCTAGGCCAAGCTGGTTTGCCAGGCCGAGGTAGTCCCAGCTCGACCATTCCTCCGCGATCCGGCCACCGTCGAGCCGGAGCATCGCGATTCCTTCCATCTCTCCCTCTCGTCCGGATTCTTCGTGCCGGGCGCTCATCGTCGCTCGCACCGCGACACATCCGTTGTGGGACAGGACGTCGTGCAACTCGTACTCGACCTCCGAAAACGCCTCTGCGTGATTGCTGACAGCGGAGAGCAGCTCATCGGCGTCACGCTCTTCCGTTCCGTCGAGGGCACGGACATGCGCCTGGAAGTCGTCGCTGATGAGATCGCGAATCGAATCGACGTCGCCGTCCGACCACGCGTCGAAATACGCCCGGACGACGTCCTCGGAATCCGTGTGGCGCCGGCGGAACGAGTAAACGAGCGCGGCTCCGACAGCGGCGGCGCCCAGGCTCAGCGCCAGCCGTTTCATTGGTCGAGAACCACCCGTTCCGGTGGCAGGAGGATCTCCTTCTCCCCGTCGAAGCACGCGTCGAGGAAGATGCGCACCGAGCGTTCCTGGGCGTTCACCGCGACGATCGTGCCGGCCGCCGAGGCGCCCTTGCCGAGGAAGACGCCGAGATACGGCAACCCGGAAAGATCGACGCGCACGCGGGAACCCGGCAGATACGGCGGTGCGCCGACGTACGCAACCGGAGCCGGTGTCGGCTGTGGTGGCGCTGCCCACTCGAGCTCGGCGTTCCAGTCGAGCTCGCTGTCTTCCTTGTCGTGCTCGTCCGCGCGCTCTTGCTGCCGGTCTTGGTCCCGCTTCTGCTGCGACCCGGTGCGTTGATCCCGATTGTCCTCGGCAGATTTGTCGTCTTCGCCCTCATCCTTGTCGGAGTCGTCGCGCACGGCGTCGACCGCCTTCTCGATCTCGTCCTTGGTCAAGCGGCTCTCGACCGCCTGGACGAGCTCGTCCTTCGTGCGCGATTCGAGCTTGTGCAGCAGCTCTTCCTTCGTCCCGTCGCTGTCGTCGTCGAGCAGCTTCGAGATCTCGTCCTTCTTCAGGCGGCGGCCCAGCAACTCGACGAGCTCGGCCTTCGTGGACTGGGAGCTCAGCTCGTCGACGAGCTCCGACTTCGTTTCCGACGCCATAACGCTCCTTCGTCCGAGGTGCAGAGAAACGTCTTCCCTGGCAGTCGAAACGTGAACACGAGCGAGGGCGATACGCCGAATGGACCCAGCCGGGCTCGAACCGGCGACCTTCGCGCTGCCAGCGCGACGCTCTCCCAGCTGAGCTATGGGCCCCTGGGACGACCCAGTGTAGCCGCCTAGACTCGAAGTCATGGCCCACGAGAGCGCCGAGAGCGCCGAACTCCTGCTGCGCGGGTACCACGCCTTCGTCGCGGGAGATATCGAGGCGATCGAGACGATGCTCGACCCCGACGTGGAGTGGGTGCCCGCCGGCCAGTCGGACGCGGTTGTGATCAGCCGCGACCGCGTCCTCGAAGTCGTCGCCGAGCGCGCGGCAGAGGGTTACCACGTGGTCGTCGACCGCGCGATCGGGCTCACCGACCGCGCTGTCGTCAGCATGCGCTTCTCCCGGATCGAGATCGACCCCTCCGACGACCGGCCGCTCCAGAGCCGGCGCTCGTATCTCCTCGGCCGCTGGGCCGCCGTCGTGCACATGCGCGATGGGAGGGTCGTCCGGGTCGAGGAGCACCCTCATCTCGAAGCGGCTCTCGAGGCTGCCGACGTGGACGCCGAGTAGGTACAATTCGGATACCTACTACAGCTTGGAGTGTGATTCAGCCTTGACCGACCTGCTGCTCGTTCCGCTCGAGGACACCGTCGTTTTCCCCGGCATGAACGTCACCCTCACGGTCGACGTCGGTGACGAGGACCGCGTCGTGCTCGTGCCGCGTCACGAGAGCGAATACGCGGCCGTCGGCACCGTTGCCGAGGTCACCGACCGTGTCCGGATGCGCGGCGGCGTGCGCGCCGTCACGCTCGAAGGTCTCCATCGCGGCGTCATCGGCGCCGCTCACACCGACGCTCTCGGCGGCCTGCGCGCCGAGGTCGACCAGCGTCCGGACGAAAACCCGCCGCCTGTCCAGACGCGCGACCTCGAGCGCGAGTACCGCGCCGTGGTCGAGGAGATTCTCGACCTCCGCGGCGCGGACGATCGCGTTCGTGAGTTCCTGCGCGCCATCAGCGATGCCGGGGCGCTCGCCGACACGTGCGCGTACGCCCCCGACATCACGTTCACGCAGCGCGTCGAGCTGCTGGAGACGGTCGACGTCGTCGAGCGGCTGAAGCTCTCCCTCGAGCTGCAGCGTGAACGCCTCGCCGAGCTGCAGGTACGGCAGCGCATCCGGGACGACGTCGAGGAGGGCGCGCAGAAGCAGCAGCGCGAGTGGTTCCTGCGCCAGCAGATGAACTCGATCCGCAAGGAGCTCGGCGAGGACGAGGGATCGGTCGTCGACGAGTACCGGACGAAGATCGACGAGGCCGAGATGCCCGAGGAGGTACGGGCACAGGCCGAGCGCGAGCTACGGCGCCTCGAGACGATGGGCGACGCGAGCGGCGAGGCGTCGATGATCCGCACCTACCTCGACTGGCTCGTCTCGGTGCCGTGGTCGAAGCGGAGCGACGAGACGCTCGACCCGCGGGGGGCGAGGGAAGTCCTCGACGCCGACCACGCAGGCCTCGACGACGTCAAGGATCGGATCGTCGAGTACCTCGCGGTGCGCAAGCTTCGCCAGGACCGCGGGATCCCGAACGACAAGAAGAGCGGCGCGATCCTCACGCTGATCGGCCCGCCCGGCACCGGCAAGACGTCGATCGGTGAGTCGGTCGCGCGCGCGCTCAATCGCGAGTTCGTGCGGATGTCGCTTGGCGGCATCCGCGACGAGGCGGAGATCCGCGGCCATCGCCGCACCTACATTGGTTCGCTCCCGGGCCGGCTCGTCCGTGCGCTGCGGGATGCCGGGACGATGAACCCGGTGATCCTCCTCGACGAGGTGGACAAGGTCGGAGCCGACTGGCGCGGCGACCCCTCCGCAGCCCTGCTCGAGGTGCTCGACCCGGCGCAGAACCATTCGTTCCGCGACCACTACCTCGACGTCGAGCTCGACCTCTCCGAGGTCTTCTTCATCGCGACCGCGAACGTCGCGGACACGATTCCCGGCCCGCTGCTCGACCGGATGGAGGTCATCCGCTTCGACGGCTACACGGTCGACGAGAAGACGGCGATCGCGCGTGGCTATCTCTGGCCGCGGCAGGTCGAGCGGAACGGGCTGCGCGAGGACGAGGTCTTCGTCTCGGACGAGACGATCCAGCTTGTCGTCTCCGAGTACACCCGCGAGGCGGGCGTCCGTCAGCTCGAGCGCGAGCTCGGCACGATCCTCCGCAAGACCGCAACGCGGATCGCCGCCGGCCAGGCAGAGGCGCCGGTCGAGGTCGACGTGGACGTCGTGCGCGATGCGCTCGGCCGCCAGAAGTTCTTCCAGGAGGCCGCCGAGCGGACGGCCGTGCCCGGCGTCGCGACCGGCCTTGCCGTGACAGGCACCGGCGGAGACGTTCTCTTCGTCGAGGCGACGTCGATGGACGGCGGCAACGGGAACGAGCTCGTCCTGACCGGCCAGCTCGGCGACGTGATGAAGGAGTCGGCGCGCATCGCGCTCTCCTACGTCCACTCGCACGCAGAGGAGCTCGGAGTCGACGACGACGCGTTCAAGGACAAGTCGTTCCACGTGCACGTCCCGGCGGGCGCGATCCCGAAGGACGGCCCGAGCGCGGGAATCACGATGACGACGGCGCTCGCCTCGCTCCTGTCCGATCGCCCGGTGAAGCACACGGTGGGCATGACCGGCGAGGTGACGCTGCAGGGCCGCGTGCTGCCGATCGGAGGGCTGAAGCAGAAGGTGCTCGCAGCCCACGCAGCCGGGCTCACCGACGTGATCATCCCCGAGCGGAACCGCGCAGATCTCGACGACGTCCCGGAGGACGTGCGCGAGGCGATGCGCTTCCACCCGGTGATGACGCTCGGCGAGGTGCTCGACCTGGCGCTCGAGCCCAAGCCGAAGCCGAGCCTGCACGCCGCCTAGCTCGATGCGCTGCCGCACCTGCCAGCCGCTTCCCGAGGAGGTCGCCCGCGCGGCCGACCTCCTCGGGCGGCGCTGGGCGCTCGCGATCCTCTGGGCTGCGGCCGAGGCGGGTGCCGTCCGCTTCAACGAGTTCAAGCAGACCCTGGAGGGCATCCCTCCCCGCACGCTCGCCGCGCGCCTGAACGAGCTGGAGGAGGCAGGCGTGCTCGAACGCCGCGTCATCGACTCGCGGCCCCCGCGCGTCGAGTACCGGCTCACCGAGGCCGGCCGCAGGGTCCGCGACGTCGTCGCCGCCCTGAACGCATACGCGGCGGCGCTCTAAGCAGGCGCCAGCGCGGCGATCTCGCGCTCGCGTGCGAGCCGTTCGAGAGCCGTCGTCTCGATCTGGCGCACCCGCTCGCGGGTGAGGCCCATCTCGCGGCCGATCGTCTCCAGCGACATCGGATCGCGGTCGCCGTTGAGCCCGTAGCGGAGCTTGATCACCAGCTGCTCCCGCTCCGGCAGCTTCCCGACCGCAGCGCGGAGCAGGTGCTCGCTGAGACCGACGACGACCTCCTCCTCGATGTCACCCTTGTCGGTGGCGACGATGTCGCCGAACGCGGTGTCGCCTTCGTCGCCGAGGGGCTTGTCGAGGCTCGCGACCGCGCGTGCGGCCGCACGAACCTCGCGAACGTGCTTGAGCGAGAGCTTCGCCGTCCTCGCGACCTCCTCGTCGGTGGGCGGCCGTTCGAGCTTCAGGGTCAGCTCCCGCTCGGCGCGCGCGATCTTCTGCTCGCGCTCGACGATGTGAACGGGGATCCGGATCGTGCGGGACTTGTTCGCGACCCCACGCTGCACCGCCTGGCGGATCCACCAGGTCGCGTACGTCGAGAACTTGTAGCCGCGACGCCAGTCGAACTTCTCGACGGCGCGGATCAGCCCGATGATCCCTTCCTGGATCAGGTCGAGGAGCGAGAGGCCGTGGCCCTGGTACTTCTTCGCGATCGAGACGACGAGGCGGAGGTTCGAGTTGATCATCCGGTCCTTCGCCTTCATGTCACCTCGCTCGATGCGCTTCGCGAGCTCGACCTCCTCGGCCGCGGTCAGCAGCCGATAGCGACCCGCCTCGTTGAGGAACAGCTGCAGCGAGTCCGTCGTCATCGCGGCGACGGTCTCGTTCGAGAAGTGCGTCTCCGCGACGTCCGGGAGGCTGCAGTCGTCTGTGAGCTCGATTCCCTGTTCCTCGAGCTGCTCGTAAAGCGCGGAAACCTCCTCTTCGTCGAGGTCCATCTCGGTGAGAAGCTGCGTGAACGCGGACAGGTTCACGCAGCCGGCATCGTGCGCGTGCTCCATCAGTGCGCGTAGCTGGTCATGGCTCATGGCGGTCCTATTGCCGCGTCGTGGAGATCGGTAACGCATGTGCGTTTCGGACCGCATTCGGGGGTAGACTCAGGAACGGTGAAGGCGCCGGACACGCTCTGGGAGCTCGTCTTCCTCATGGTGATCCTCAAGATCCCCATCGCGTATCTCTGCTACGTGGTCTGGTACGCGATCAAGGCCGAGCCACGGCGGGGGAAAGGAGGGCTCGCCGGCGTGCGCGTCCTGCCGGAGCCGCCGTCGCCGAGCTTCGACCGTGTTCGCCGGCCGCCGCGGCGGCGACCTCCGCGGCCGCATGGTGGGCCCGCCCGGGTCTATGCCCGCACGGCACGCGCCGCAGCTGCGCGCGCCGATAGGATCGCCGGTCGTTGAACGTCGAGAGTGAGGCCTTCCACGAGCCGGCCCGCCGGACGTCTGCCGAGACGGTCGCCGGTTACCTCTCCGCACTCGCGATCTTCGTGAGCCTCGTCGGAATCGCGTGGCACCCGCTGCGGCTGATCCTGCCGTCGGCCGCAATCGCCCTGATCGCGTCGGGGATGTCCGGCAAGCGCCAGCAGCTCTCGCTTGCGGCCGTGGTGATCTGCGCCGTCAGCCTCTTCCTCGGCTTCACCGTCGCGGTGGCCACGAGCCACCCGCTCTGGTAGTCGCAGCGGCCCTGCTACAACAGACGTGGTCATGGGACGTCCCGACGTCGACGGGCTGAACACCGGGTACGCGGCGCTGCTCCTCGAGCAGTACCTCGACAACCCCAGCGCCGTCCCGGAGGAATGGCGACACCTCTTCGAGAGCGAGCCGGAAGCTCTACTGCAGCGGCAGCCGGGGCTCGCGCGCTTGCTCGAGCTCGCCGCGGCCGACGGTGACGGAGACGGCCACACGGCTCCGCCGGCCGCGGCGGCGCCGCCCCCGCCGCCGCCCGCGCCGGCTCCGCCGGAGAAGGAGCTCCTCGGCGGGATCGCCGCCTCGATGGCGCTCGTCAAAGCGATCCGGATGCACGGTCATCTTGCAGCGCACCTCGATCCGCTCGGTACGGAACCGCCGGGCGACCCCGCCCTCGAGCCCGAGCGTCTGACGCCGAAGCTGACGCCCGAGCTGCAGGCACGCATTCCCGCGCAGCTCCTGCGCCTCCACGTCGAGGGCGAGACCCTCGCCGACGCGTACCCGCGGCTCCTCGAGACCTACACGGGCACGATCGCCTACGAGATCGAGCACATCTCGGATCACGAGGAGCGCGTCTGGCTGCGGCAGGCGATCGAATCCGGCCGCTACCGGCGTCCGCTCTCGCAGGACGAGCGGGTGCGGCTGCTCCGGCGGCTGAGCGAGGTAGAGGGGATGGAGCGCTACCTGCGGCGCGCCTTCCTCGGTCAGAAGCAGTTCTCTGTCGAGGGTCTCGACGTGATGATCCCAATGCTTGACGAGGCGATCGATCTCGCCGCGAGTGGAGGCGCGCACGAGGTCGTGGTCGGGATGGCGCACCGCGGCCGTCTCAATGTCCTGGCACATGTCGTCGGCCGGCCGTACGAGACGATCCTGCGCGAATTCGAGGGCGAGCGGACGATCGAGGCCGTCGTGTCGAGCGAGGAGGGAGGCAGCGGCGACGTCAAGTACCACCTCGGCGCGCAGGGAACGCGCTCGACCCCTTCCGGCGACATCACGATCACGCTCGTCTCCAACCCGAGCCACCTCGAGGCGGTCGACCCGGTGGTCGAGGGTAGGGCGCGGGCGGAGCAGACCGACCGCTCGTCGCGGCAGGGCTACCACGATCCGAGTGTGGCGCTGCCGATCCTCATCCACGGCGACGCGTCGTTCGCCGGGCAGGGGAGCGTCGCCGAGACCCTCAACCTCCAGGCGCTCGCGGGCTACTCCACCGGCGGCACGCTTCACCTGATCGCGAACAACCAGGTCGGCTTCACGACGGACCCCGAGAGCGGCCGCTCCACGCGCTACTCGAGCGACCTCGCGAAGGGCTTCGACATCCCGATCGTCCACGTCAATGCGGACGACCCGGAGGCGGCGCTCGCGTCGATCCGGCTCGCGCTCGCATACCGCCGCCGCTTCGGCCACGACGTCGTCGTCGATCTCGTCGGCTACCGGCGTCACGGCCACAATGAGCAGGACGAGGCGGCCTACACGCAGCCGATCCTCGCTGCGGCGATCGCAGACCATGCAACCGCGCGCGAGCAGTTCGCCGCCCGCCTCGTGGCCGAGGGCGACATCACGCAGGCGCAGGCCGATGAGCTCGAGGCGGACGTCATGACCGAGTTGCGTAGCGCGCACGAGGCGCTCAAGGAGACGTTCGGGCAGCCGGAGGCTCCGCCGCGCGACGACACGCACGTTCCGGCTGCGACCGGGGACGAGGTCGTCACCGCCGTCGCCGCCGACCGGCTACGTTCTCTGAACGAGCAGCTGCTGCGCGTTCCCGAGGGGTTCACTCCGCACCCCAAGCTGATGCGCCAGCTCGAGCGGCGGCGCGAGGCGCTCGAGCAGGGCGGGATCGACTGGGGCCAGGCCGAGGCGCTCGCGTTTGCATCGCTTCTCGTCGAGGGGATCCCGATACGGCTCACGGGGCAGGACACCGAACGCGGCACGTTCTCTCACCGGCACGACGTCCTCCACGACGTGAACACCGGAGGCACGTTCACGCCGCTGCAGCATCTCGACAACGCCGGCGCATCCTTCGAGATCTACAACTCGCCGCTTTCCGAGTACGCCTGCGTCGGCTTCGAGTACGGCTATGCGGCTGCCGCGCCGGAGGTCCTCGTCCTCTGGGAGGCGCAGTTCGGCGACTTCGTCAACGGCGCGCAGATCATCATCGACCAGTTCATCGCCGCAGGTCTCTCGAAGTGGCGGGAGTCGACCCGCCTGACGCTCCTGTTGCCGCACGGCTACGAAGGGAACGGCCCGGAGCACTCGAGCGCCCGCCTCGAGCGCTTCCTCCAGCTCGCCGCGCAGGAGAACCTCCGGATCGCGAACTGCACGACCGCCGGCCAGTACTTCCACCTGCTGCGGCGGCAGGCGCTCGACGCGACTGCGCGGCCGCTCGTGGTCATGACTCCCAAGGGGCTGCTGCGGCTGAAGCAGGCAAGCTCGACGCTCGACGATCTGGCGAGCGGCGAGTTCCGGCCGGTACTCGACGATGGGGGCGCAGACCGCGAGCGTGTCGAGCGGCTCGTGCTCTGCCAGGGAAAGGTCTACTACGACATCAGCGGCCACGAGGAGCGCGCGAACGCGCCGGGCGTGGCAGTTGCACGACTCGAGCAGCTGTACCCGTTCCCGGGTGAGCGGGTGAAGGCTGTCGTCGCGCGTTACCCGAATCTCCGCGAGCTCGTGTGGGCTCAGGAGGAACCGCAGAACATGGGCGCGTGGCGCGCGCTCCGCCACCGGCTCGAAGAGACGAAGCCGGAGAGCGTGCCGCTCCTCTACATCGGACGGCCCTGGCGAGCGAGCCCGAGCGAGGGCTATCCGACCGCGCATCTGCGCGAGCAGGACCGGATCGTCCGCGCCGCGCTCGGCGTCTAGAGCTTGCTACGGCGCCGGCTGCTCGCGGCCTTGGCCGCGCGCGCGGCGAGCTTCGGGCCGTGCTTTCGCGCGAGCTTCATCAGTTGCCTGCGCTGCGCCGGGGGAAGGCGCCGATAGATGTCCCAGACGGCGACGGTCAGCGCCCAGGGCGTGGGACGAAACTTGCTCAAGCGTGGCATCGCACCATCCTTGCAGATCGCAGCCGGGCCTAAACCGCCCTGCGTCAGTCGTCCTGCGGCTTAGGCGCCGGAGGCGGCCGATCCGCCGGCACGGTCTTCGGCGTCGCGTCCGGTTTCGGCTTCGGGTGCGGATCGCCGTCCGTCCGCAAGTCATGGCCGACGGAGTTCCCAGTGCCCACCACTGTGTTCGCATTTCCTGTGACCACGAGGTCGTGCCCGACGGAGTTGCCGTCCACCACGATTGCGTTCGCGTTACCGGCGACCACGAGGTCGTGCCCGACCGTATTGCCGCCGTTCGGGCAGCTCCCCACGAGCAGTGCAGCGGCGGACGCGAGCCCTCCGGCAATCACGAGGTCGTGCCCGACCTCCGTACCGCAGACCTCGTTTCCGGTCGATGTCGCAGAGCCGCTGAGCCCCTCGATCCGGAGATCGTGACCGATCGAGTCCCCGCTGATGACCATGCCGGCCGGGTTCTGCGCGACGAGGTCGTGTCTGACGGTCACGGTCGGGTCGATCAGCGTCCCGCCTGGGGCCACCGTGACATCGTGCGTCACGGTCGTACCGGAGGTCAGCACGCACGTCGCGCCGCTCGGAACGGTCACGTCCTTGCCGATACCGCCGTAGGTCCCGTCGCACATCGTCGTGCCGTCCGCGAGTAGAACCGCGACGACCGGCGGCGGTGGTGGTGGCGGCGGCGGTGGGGGCGGTGGCGGAGGAGGAGGCGGCGGCGGAGGAGGAGGCGGCGGCGGCTTCGGCGGCTTCGGCGGAGGCGGCGTATGTGTGCGAATCCGCGGATGAACCCGGTGGTGACGCCGCGGGGTCTGCCGCGTCCTGGGCGCGCGGGAGACCCTGATCGTCCTCTTCACCACGGGGATGAGGTGTGCGACAGGCCGCGCCGTAACAGGCCTTGGCTGCTGCGCCCTGTGGCTTCGCGGGGCAGGGCTGAGGCTGGGAACCGTCACCACGACGCGCGGTGCGGTCACGCGTGGCGCGACGAGATCGAGCCCGAGACCCGCCTTCGGTTCCACGAGGACGTGAGGAACGAGCACGGCACCGGCGAGAACGCCGGTCAGCATGACCGTTGCGAGCAGGCGCGCGAAGATTCCTAGGCTCCCGTCTTCCCCTGCTGGCAACATCTCCCGAGAGAGGTAGGGCCATCGATAGGAACCGTCATGGCGCGAAATATCTCAACCGGGGTGGACGACGCCCGGCCGCTGTTTTGACACTCTCGAAGCAGAAAAGTGCCGCAATCCCCGTTATCATCCCCGCGGGAGGACGAGCACGACAACGGGAGGAAGCTTTATGCCGGTAGAAACACCGTCCATTTTCGCGCAGGTCATCAGGGAGCACCTCGACCTGAAGGAGCGCAACGCGCGGCTCGGTCACGCAATGCCGATCGACCGCTACAAGGGCGAGGATCCATTCGACAACCATCCGCTTTTCAAGAGTGAGGAGCAGGCGCGAATCGAGGAAACGATGGACGGCGTCGAGCCGGACTTCAGCGAGGCAAGCCTCGAGAACGTCGTTACCTGGCCGGGCGATGAGCCGCTCGAGGAGCTCACGGCCGAGACGAGGGAAGCGGCAACCGCTGTGCCCGCCATCGAGGAGTCCGCATTCTGGGGCACCGGCGGAGCCCGCGACTTCGACTGGGGCGATTAGTCGCCGAGCGAAGAGCTCCGCTCTTCGCTCGGATGAACTGAATTTCGCATTCGCGAAAGCGCGGTCTAGAGCACGCTCGCGACCAGCTTCAGGTCGTTCACGAACGCCTCCATCTCCTTGTGGCGGGACTCGTCGTCGCGTTGGCGCAGGATCGCGCTCGGGTGGATCGTTGCCGTGACGTGCTCGGCGAGGTCGGATTCGAGCCACTCGCCGCGCTGCTTCGTGACGCGGAACTGACGACCTAGCAGGGACTGCGCCGCCGTCGCTCCCAGGCAGACGAGTACACGCGGACGTACGATCGCGAGCTCCGCTTCGAGCCACGGGCGGCAGGCGGCCAGCTCGCTCCAGCTGGGCTTGGCGTGGATGCGGCGCTTGCCTCGCGGCTCCCATTTGAAGTGCTTGACCGCATTCGTGACGTAGGCGCCTCTCCGGTCGATACCGGCAAGGGCGAGAGCCTCGTCGAGAAGGTGCCCCGCAGGCCCGACGAACGGCGCGCCTTCCCGATCCTCGCGGTCGCCCGGCTGCTCGCCGACGAACATCGCGACCGCACCACGGCTCCCGGCACCGAACACCGTCTGCGTCGCGTGTTCCCAGAGCGGGCAGGCGCGACAGTCGTTGGCGGCCGCGCGCAGCTTCGGCAGTGTCGGCTTCGCGGGGACGAGGTCCAGGGCGGAATCTGGCATCTCGAGCGCTTTCCCGCGCGCCTCCGGGCGAACCCTCGGCCGTGCGATCCCCCGTCCGAGGGACAGGCGCAGCAGGCTTCGCACCGATGCTTCGTCCGTCCGCTGCGGAACCTCTTTCGGGGGCGACTAACGATGCATTTCAAGGTGAATTGAGTGGGGACTCGGTGGTAATCCGACCGAACCATCTCCGCCTGCTCGACGGCGACGGCCAGCCCGGCGATCCCACCCTGGTCGAGTCGTACCGTCGCCTCGCGGACGTCTTCCACGAGGTCCTCGCCGAGCAGAGTCTCGACGCGCTCCTCGTGCGCATCGCCGACGCCGTCGGCGACCTGATTCCGCTCGACACGCTGACGATCTACGAGGCGGACGAGTCGAAGCAACTCTTGAAGCCCGTCCTCGTCCGCGACCGGTACGCGGACGAGATCATGAGCACCACGATCAGCTTCGCCCAGGGCATCACCGGTTGGGCTGCGCGGAACCGCGAGGCGGTCCTCTCGAACCAGGCGCATCTGGACCCGCGGGTACAGACCGTCCCCGGAACCCCACTCGAGCCGGAAGCGTTGATCTGCGTTCCGCTCATCGCGCGTGGCCAGATCAAGGGCGCACTCAACATCTACCGGGAGGGCGATGCGGTGGCCTTCAGCGAGATGGAGTTCGAGATCGCGAAGCGGTTCGGCGACGCCGCCGCCCTCGCCCTCGACAACGCCGAAGTCCGGGCGCGTCTCGAGCACCAGGCCCGCACCGACTCGCTCACCGGCCTCTTCAACCACAGCGTCTTCTACGAGCGGCTCCTGCAGTCTCTGCAGGGATCGAGCCGCACGCACGCACCGCTCGCCGTGCTCATGCTCGACATCGACGACTTCAAGCAGGTCAACGACGTCCACGGGCACGCGGTCGGCGACGAGCTCCTGCGCTTCCTCGCCGAGGCGCTGCGGGCGATCGTCCGGCCCGAGGACGCCATCTGCCGGCTCGGCGGCGAGGAGTTTGCGGTCGTGATGGAGGACTGCAGCGGGGAGGACGCCGTTCGCGTGGCCGAGCGGGTGCAGAAGCGCCTCGACGGAGTCGACTTCCCCGGTATCGGGCGGATGACAGTGTCGGTCGGACTTGCGCTGGGCCCCGAGCACGCCATGAACCCACGCGAGCTTGCGGCGTGCGCCGAGGCGGCGATGATGACGGCGAAGTTTCAGGGGAAGAACCAGGTCGTCCTCTATGCCGAGGACGCGACGCGGCGGCCCGACGCGCCCGGCATCGAGCGCGACGTCCGCTCGATCGCTCACCTCAAGATGCTGCAGAGCCTGAGTGGGAAGCTCAACCGGCTGAACGACGTGCGGGAGATCGGCGACGCGATTGCGGCCGAGCTCCGCTCACTCGTCGATTACCACAATTGCCGCGTCTTCGTCGCGGACGGAGACGAGCTTCTGCCGGTCGCATTTCTCGGCGATCTCAGCTCCAGCACGGAGTCTCTCTCGCTCGACCTCCTGCGGATCCACGTCGGCGAGGGAATCACCGGCCGCTGCGCGGAGCTCGGCGAGTCGATCGTGGTCGCCGACGCCGCGAACTGCGAGTTCGGCCGGCAGATCGAGGGCACCGATCCGATCGAGGAGTCGCTCCTCGCGGTGCCGCTCCGTTACGGGTCACGCGTCGTCGGCGTGATCGTGGTCTCGAAGCTCGGCCTCAACCAGTTCGACGAGGACGATGTCCGGCTGCTCGAGGTTCTCGCAGGGCACGCGGCCGTCGCCGTCGAGAACGCGAGCCTGTACGAGTCCGCACGACGCGAGGCCGAGAGCGCGACGTCGCTGCTCGAGTTCGGCCGCGAGCTCGCCACCCTGGTCGACCTCGAGGACATCGCCGGGCGCGTGACCGAGCTCTCCGGAGAGATCATCGACAGTCGCCACACGTCCTTTTACTTCGCGACCGACGGCAGCCTCCGCTTGCGCGCCGAGCACGGCCATCCGTCCGAGATGGCCGCGGCGCTTGCCGAGCGGCCGTTGCCGCTCGAAGCGCTCGACGCCGGCCGCGACCCCTACATTTCCGAGCCGCGGGACTACGAGCCCCTGATCGGCGAGGCCCCCGTTCCCGGCGGTCGCTACGCGGTGGCGCCGTTCGTCGTCGACGGCCGGGCGGGATGTCTCGTCGCCCTCGTCGAGCGGGACGATTTCGGCGAGCGCGAGCTACGACTCCTCGGCGGTCTGGCGCAACAGGCGAAGCTCGCGATCGCGAATGCCTCGAGCTACGAAGGCCTCGAGCGGACGTTCGTCTCCACCGTCGAGGCTCTCGCCAACGCCCTCGAGGCGAACGACGAGTACACGTCCACTCACGCTCGCTGGATCACGGATCTCTCGTTGCGCGTCGGCCGCGAGCTCGGCCTCGACGAGCGCGCCCTCAAGCGCCTCGAGCTCGGCGCTCTCCTTCATGACATCGGCAAGATCGGCATCCCGAGCGACGTGCTTTCGAAGCCCGGCCGGCTCACGGCGGCGGAACGGAAGATTGTGCAGACGCATCCGGAGCTCGGCGAGCGGATCATCGCCCCGATCGACCGGCTCCAGTCCGTGCGGCCGATCGTCCGCCACTGCCACGAGCGGTGGGACGGGCGCGGCTACCCGGACGGAATCGCCGGCGAGGAGATCCCGCTCGAGGCGCGGATCATCTTTGTCTGCGACGCGTACCACGCGATGACGACGGACCGGCCGTACCGGCGGCGCCTCAGTCACCGCGAGGCTGTGCGGCGGCTCGCCGAGTCGTCGGGAAGCCAGTTCGATCCCGACGTCGTCGAGGTGGCGCTCCACGTTCTCGAGCTGCCGGCGGAAGAGCTCGAGCTGGCCGCCCCGGATCCGCCGGAAGCTGCCTAACCCGCCGCAGCCAGTTCGGCCTCGCCGCCCTCGAGCCTATGCGCGAGGCGCCGGAACGGGCCGTCGACCGCGAGGAGTTCGCGCTCGCTGCCCCGCTGCGAGATGTTGCCGTTCTCGACCACGAGGATCTCGTCGGCGCGACGAACGGTGGAGAGGCGGTGGGCGATGATGATCGAGGTGCGGCCTTTCAGCAGCCGATCGAGCGCCTGCTCGATCAGTACCTCGGTGGGCCGGTCGATGTTCGAGGTCGCCTCGTCGAGAACGAGGATTCGTGGGTCGGCAAGCAGCGCGCGCGCGATCGAGATGAGCTGGCGCTCGCCCGCTGAGAGCCCCGCGCCACCTTCCCGCACCGCGTGGTTCAGCCCTCCCGAGAGCCGAGCGGCGACCCGGTCTACGCCGACGGCGGCCGCTGCAGCCTCGACCTCTTCGTCGGTCGCGTCAGGCTTCGCGAACCGGATGTTCGAGGCGATCGTGCCGCTGAAGAGGAACGGATCCTGCAGTACGACGCCCAGCTGGCGGCGGTACGAGCGGAGCTCGACGTTACGCAGGTCGTGTCCGTCCACGCGCACCGCCCCCTGGTCGGGGTCGTAGTGGCGGCCGATCAGCCGCGCGAGCGTCGACTTCCCGTGGCCCGACTCGCCGACGAGCGCGAAGCAGCTGCCCGGCGTCATGTGGAACGAGATCCCGTGCAGGACGGGTTCCTTGCCGTACGCGAACACGACCGAGTCGATCTCGAGGTCGCCGTCGAGGCGGGGTAGCGGCGCTGCTCCCGGCCGGTCGCTGATCTCCGACTCCTCGTCGAGGATGCTCGCGATCTTCACCATCGCGGCGCCGGCCGACTGCAGCTGGCCGTAGACGTCCGACAGCTCCTGCAGCGGCTGGAAGACGAGCTGCAGGAGGTAGATCGCCGTGATCAGCGTGCCGATCGTGAGCGTGTCGCTCTCGTAGAGGTGCGAGCCGACGTAGACCACCGTCCCCATCGCGAGCACGCCGAGGAACTCGATCGACGGGAAGAAGCTCGAGAAGATCTTTTGCACGTACGTCGACTGAGCGCGGTTCGCCTCGTTCAGCGCATCGAACTCGGCCTGGAAGCGGCGCTCGCGGTTGAAGGCCTGCACGACCGCCATTCCGGCCACTGACTCCGCGATCTGTGCCGTGACGGCCGCGATGCGGTTGCGCTGCTCGACGTTCGCCGCGTGCGAGGTGCGCTGGAACCAGCGCGAGAGGATGAGCGCCGGCGGCAGCACGGCGAACGAGACGAGCCCGAGGCGCCAGTCGGCGATGAGAAGCGCGGTCACTGCGGCCGGCAGGAGGATGACGTTGGAGACGAGCGTCGGCATCCCCTGCGACAGGACGTCCGAGACCGCGTCGACGTCGCTCGTAAGGCGCGCGATGATCCAACCCGCTTTTTGCTGCGAGAAGTAGCGGAGCGAGAGCCCGGTCAGGTGGTCGAAGAGGTTCCGCCGCAGGCCGATCACGACCGCCTGCCCGATCCTCGCGAGGCCGCGGATAAGCCAGGCCTGCAACAGCCAACCCGCCGCGGCGACGCAGAGGTAGATGGCGACGACGATCGTCAGGTGGTGCTCGTTGCCCACGATGAACCCGTGCTTGTTGCGGACGACGATCCCCTTGTCGATCGCATTGCGGACCAGCAGCCAGCCGCCGGTCTGTGCGGCGGCATTCCCCGCGCCGACGAGCACCATCACAGCGGCCGCGAGCTTGCGGCCCTCCATGTACTTCCAGAGGCGTCTCACGCGGCGACCACCTCGTCGCCGAACAGGGTCGCGAAGTCTCCTCCTGCGCGCAGCAGGTCGGCCGGCGTTCCCGACTCGACGATCCGGCCGTCGGACAGCACCACGGCGCGGTCGGCGAGCGCAACGGTCGACAAGCGCTGCGTCGCGACGAGGACGGTGCGTCCGGAGAGGGCCGGCCGGAGCCGGGAGACGAGCCGCCGCTCGGTCAGGGTGTCGACTGCGGACAGAGGATCGTCGAGCACGACGACGCGTGCGCCGGCGACGAGTGCCCGCGCGAGCGCCACCCGCTGCCGCTGGCCGCCTGAGAGATTGACTCCCCGCTCGCCGATCAGCGTGTCGTAGCCATCCGGCAGCTTCGGTCCGAACGCGTCGACGCCGGCCGCTTCGCACGCAGCGAGCACCTCGTCCCAGTCGGCGTCTTCGCGGCCGGCGGTGAGGTTCTCGCGCAGCGGCACGGAGAAGAGGACGGGACGCTGCGTGACGAGAGCGACGTCTCGGCGCAGCTCCGCGATCGGCAGGTCGCGCGTGTCGACACCTCCGACGAGAACGCGCCCGCCGGTCGGGTCGTAGAAGCGCGGGAGTAGGTTGAGGAGCGATGTCTTGCCGGAGCCCGTCGAGCCGCAGACCGCCACGATCTCGCCCGGCTCCACGACGAGGTCGAGCTCCCGCAGCACGTCGACCTCGCCGCCGTACGCGAAGCTGACGCGCTCGAAGCGGACGCCGAGCGGGCCGGATGGCAGGTGCTGCGGGCTCGCCGGCTCGGGCAGCGGCTCGATGCCTTCCAGCCAGCCGAAGCTGCGGCCGGCAGAGGCGAGCGCCCGCTGCGCGAGATCAAGGATCCAGCCGATCGCCTCGAGGGGCCAGACGAGCTGCAGGAGAAGCGTCTCGAAGAGGACGAACTGTCCGATGGTGATGTCGTGGTCGATGACGGCGCGGCCGCCGAAGAACACGACGGCAGCGATCGAGAGCGCCGGGAGGTAGTAGAGGCCCGGCACATGACTCGACTCGACGCCGGCCTGGCGGAGCGCCGCTGAGCGGACGCCCTCGGCTCTGTCGCCGAAGCGCTCGCGCACGTCGTTCTCACGGCCGAATGCCTGCACCATCTCGATCCCGACGACCGCTTCGTCGGCTGCCTCGGTCACGTCCCCCTTACGCGCCTGCACCTCGCGGGAGATCGGCGAGACGCGGTGCCCGAAGCGATTTGCGACATATCCGATCGGCGGCAGGGAGATGGCCGCGTAGAGGGTCAGTTGTGGGTCGACGAGGGCGAGGACGATCCCGACCGCGATGATCATCATCACGCTCTGGACGCCCTGCACGAGCCCCCAGCCGATGAAGTAACGGATGGGGTAGAGGTCGTTCGTCGCCCGCGACAGCACCTGGCCGGTCGCATGCCGGTCGTAGAACGCGCGCGGATAGCGGAGGTACGCCGAATAGAGGAGCTCGCGCATCCGCGCCTCGATCCGCACACCGATCCGTGCAGTCGCAAAGCGGCGGTTGAAGTTGATGCCCCAGCGCAGAGCTGCCAGACCGACGATCGCGGCGAGGTACGGCCAGAGCCGCGACTCGTGATGAGGGACGATTGCGTTGTCGATCGCTCGCTGGATGAGGATCGGAATCGTGGTCGAGATCAGCGTGTACGCCAGCGAGCAGCTGAGCGCGAAGACGCCCAGCCGCCACTGCTCGCGCCAGAGGCGGAGCAGCCTGCGGAAGGTCGGCAACAGGCCGAGGTCGGGTGGATCGACGGGATTCGCGTACGTAGACATGGCAAGACTGCCCTCGCAGCGGGCCCCCAGCCCGGAGCGGCGAGCGAATCGACGATACCAGCGCGGCAGGCCGCTGCCCGGCCGCGTTCCGCGAGGGCTAGGAGGCCTTCGTGCGGCGGCTGCGAGGCTTCGCTCCCGCCGCCGGCTCGAGGTCGGGCTCGCTCGGCGGCTGCGGCAACGGCGTCGGAGGTGGCGGCTCGCTCTCCGGCTCGGGCTCGCCGGACGGTGCAGGCTCGGTCGGACCATCGCCCGCCAGCCGCGCCCGCTCCTCCTGGAGCTTGACCCGCAGGCCGGCGAGCTCCCGCTCGACCTTCCGGATCGACTGCTCGCGCTCGTCGAGCCGCTCTCGCTCCGCCTTCGCGAGCGCGAGCTCCTGCACCGCCTCCCGTTCGCGCTTTTCCGCCTCCGCGATCTTTTTCGCGAGCTCACCCGAACGGTCGGGTCCGGCGGGAGCTGGAGCCGGCACTGGAGCAGAAGCACGGCGGCGGCCCTGCCGGCCGGCGACCTCGAGCCGTAGTTCCTCGAGCTCCTTCTCGCGGGCGGCGACGTTCTGCGCGTGTTCGCGCAGCCTCCGCTTGATGTCTTCGACCTCTGCGAGCGCCTGCTCGTAGCGGCCCCTCATGTCCAACCCGTCAGTCACCAAGACGAAGTGTCGCTTTCAAATCGGCTGGTCGCAAGCATCAACGGTCGTACATCATGACGCCGGTGGCCGAGCCCGAGCTGCAGGACGTGAGCGACGGCGTGGTCACGCTGAAGCCGCCGCGCGCCGGCGATGCGCAATTACTCGTCGCCGGGAGGGACGAGGAGTTCTTCAGATGGCTCGGGCCGGGCTCCGACACGCCTAGCCCCACCGCCTGTATCTGGGTCGACGCCGAACTGGTCGGGTGGGTCGACTACGACCTCGAGCACGATTGGCTCGAGCCCGGCGAGGTGAACGTCGGCTACTACCTCTTCCCGGGCGCGCGCGGGAAGGGCTACGCCTCCCGTGCCGTCGAGCTCCTGCTCCGGCACCTGAGTCGTCACACGCAGCACACGGTCGCGACGCTCGTCATCCGGCCCGAGAACTCCCGGTCGCTGAGGCTGGCCCACCGGCTGGGCTTCGTGCAGAAGGGCGAACTGGAAGGGGGTCTGTTCTTCGCCCGCGACGTCTAGGGGTTCAATTTTGTGAACAGGGGCAAAGAGGGGGCCATGGGTTTCCTGGTCAGCATCATCCTCATTGCTGTCGGCTTCATCCTCGCGCTCGCGGTGCATCCCACCAACCCGCACCCGGTCGACGTGAACAGCGTCGGCTGGATTCTGGTCGTGGTCGGCTTTCTCGGCTTCATCGCCGATCTGGTGCTCTGGTCGTCATGGGGGCCCGGCTACCTCCGCCGGCGAACCTATGTCGACGACCGACCGGGCTACGGCGCGTATCCGATGCGCCGCGGTTATCGGGGTCGCCGCGTGATCGAGGAAGAAGAATCCGGCCCGCAGGGTCCGGGCTACTAGCGCTTCGCGAGACGCGAAAACCCGCCGTCAGGCGGGTTTTCAGGTGGAGCGTACCGGGATCGAACCGGTGACCTCCGGCTTGCAAAGCCGGCGCTCTCCCAGCTGAGCTAACGCCCCGAACGAGCCTCAGTGTAGAGGGCGTCTCGGCCCAGGTTGCGGCGTATTTTCAAGTTGGGGCGGCTTGCGGCCGATACCCCAGCTCATGCGGTTAGCCACAATCGTTCGTCTGGGGTTTGGGCTTTGCGCGGTCACGGTGGCGATCACGGCTTGCGCGTCGGGCTCCGGCAACCATCGCAGCGCCGGCACGCCCGTCAGTGTGCGCGAGAAGGATTTCCGGATCCTCCTCAAGCCGGCCCGGGTGCCTGCCGGGCGCGTGGACCTCAAGGTCGACGACATCGGTCCGGCCGACCACGAACTGATCTTGATCCGAGCGCTCAATGGTCCGCTGCCGTTGCGTCGCGACGGTCTGACCGTCGACGAGGAGGCGCTCAAATCGGTGACAGTCGGCGTGCTCGAGCCGGCCACGCCCGGAACGATCAGGCACCTCGACGCGACTCTCCGGAAAGGCCGATACGAGGTCTTCTGCAACATGGCCGGCCACTACCTCGGAGGGATGCACGCCTTTCTTGTCGTGACTTAGCCATGAACCGCCACACTTTCCAGCCGCTGGCGTCAAGGGGCAGGCACGTCGTCGTCGCGATCCTCTGCACGTTCGCACTCTCCTCGGTGCTCAGCGTGGGTCTCTCGGTCTGGTCGACCGCACGTTCGAAGAACAAGGCCGTAGTCGTCGAGGTCGCTGGCCGGCAGCGCACACTGGCCGAGCGGTACGTCGAGCAGGTGGTGCTCGTACGCCAGGGCGAACGGGCCGACCCTGCGACAATCGGCAAGGATCTACGGGAGAGCGGGCGAGCGCTGCTCGACGGGGGCACGGCGCCGCCGATCGCGGGTGATGACGACGAGACCACCCTGCCGGCGGAAGGCGACCCCACTGCCCGGGCACAGCTCGAGCAGGAGCGCCGGCTGGCGAACGACCTCACGGCAGCAGGCGCCGCGATCCTCGCCCGCCGCCCGGTCTCGACCGTGCACCTCACCGCCGGCGAGCATCTCTCCAGGGGCGACGCGATCGAGAAGCTGCGCGCGCTTGCCGCGCTCGAGTCGAACATGGCGCTCAACGCGACGCGGACGCTCGCGCAGGCGACCGATCACAACATCCAAGACCTGATCGTCCTGCAGGCGGCTCTCGGCGCGGGCGGGCTCCTGCTCTCGCTGCTGCTTGCCTGGGGGCTGATCGTGATCACCCGCCGCCAGACCGCACACTTCCGCTCCGTCGTCGATGCGTCGACCGACTTCGTGATGGTCTTCGGCCCGGACGGTTGCCGTTACGTGAGCCCCTCGGTCTCGCGCCTGACGGGACGGGAGGGGACGGAGCTCGTCGGCGAGGCCCTCTTCTCGATCATCCATGAGGACGACCACGCTGCAGTGCGCACCGCCGCAGAGCTTGCCGAGCCGCACGAACTCGTGTGCCGTGTGCGCGACGCGTCGGGCGGCTGGCGTGTGCTGGAAGCTCACGTCTCCGATCTCCGCGAAGACCGGCAGGTAGGCGGGATCGTGTTGAACGCGCGTGACGTGACCGAGCGCATGCAGCTCGAGGAGGAGCTGACGCGGCAGGCGTTCCATGACACGCTCACGGAGCTTCCGAACCGCGCGCTCTTCCGCGATCGCCTCGACCACGCACTCGCCCGGAGCCGCCGTTCGGCCGAGCCGCTGACGGTTCTTCTCATCGATCTCGACGGCTTCAAGCAGATCAACGACAGCCTGGGCCACGATGCGGGCGACCAGGTGCTGCAAGAGGTTGCCCTGAGGTTCCTTGCGGCGATCCGCGGCGCCGACACGGTGGCCAGGTTCGGCGGCGACGAGTTCGCAGTCCTCATCGAAGGATCCGACGAGCATCAGGCGATCGGCACTGCCGGCCGGCTGCTCGAGCATCTTGCAGAGCCGGTTAGCGTCGCGGGTCGGGAGCTCGTTCTGAGCGCAAGCATCGGCATCGTCATGCGGGACGGCGCCACCGCAACAGGAGAAGACCTGATCCGTCACGCGGACATAGCGATGTACGCGGCCAAGGAGAACGGCCGCGCCAGCTACGAGGTGTTCCAGGACGAGATGGCCCGTGAGCTCGGTGCGCTTCTCGGCATCGAGCACGAGCTCCGGCTCGGCCTCGAGCGCGGCGAGTTCGAGCTCCACTATCAGCCGATGTACGAGCTTTCCACCGAGCGGGTCATCGGCGTTGAGACGCTACTGCGCTGGCAGTCACCGACGCGCGGCGAGGTCGCGCCGGCGCGCTTCATCCCGGTTGCCGAGAACACGGGCCTGATCGTCGAGCTCGGCGAATTCGTCCTTCGCGAGGGTTGTCGTCAGGCTGCGATTTGGCATCGGGACGAGTCGGTCGAGCAGGATCTCGTGACCTGGATCAACGTCTCGCCGCGGCAGCTCAGCCATGGCGGCCTCGGCGACACAGTTCGTGATGCGCTCGCCGAGGCAGGGTTGCCGCCGCACGGGCTCGGCCTCGAGATCACCGAAAGCGCGATCGTGGAGCCCGGCATGAACGGCGAGCGCGCACGCCGCGAGCTCGAGGAGTTGCATGAGCTCGGTGTGCGGATTGCGATCGACGACTTCGGAACAGGCTTCTCCTCACTCGGCCAGCTTCGCCACTTCCCGATCGACGCCATCAAGGTCGACCAATCCTTCGTGCAAGGCGCCGAGACCGATGCGAAGGACGCAACGATCACCTCCAACCTGATCAGCCTCGCTCACGCCCTGAACGTGGTCGCGGTGGCCGAGGGGATCGAATCGGAGGCGCAGCTCGACTGGATGCGACAGTTCGGCTGCGATACCGCTCAGGGCTTTCTCTTCGCGCGCCCGGCGCCGGCAGGAGAGCTCTACAAGCTCCTGCTCGACCCGCCCGCTGCCTCGCCCAGCTCGACCGCGGTCGCGTAGTCCAGTCGGTGGAGGCGCGGCGAACCCGCCGTTTCCGGCGGGTTCCCAAAATCGATCAGGCCGCGCGCTCGAGCCGTTCCTCGACCCGGGCTCGCGCGACGATCTTCTCGCGATCGCCGAACCGCAGACGGGCGCGGACGGCTCGGTGCTCGTCCCAGAGGCGGTCGAGCTGCGAGTCGATCTCATGGATCTCCGCGCGGACCTCTGGGTCGTGCTGGTCAGAGAGCCTGTGCCAGAGCTCGGTGCGCTCTTTGCTCAGGCGCTCGATCTCCTCGTGGATCTCGTCAAGGGTTCGCATGCCGCTTTCAACGGCTGGGATGCCCATCACATTCCGGGTGAATCCTCAGCGTTAGCGGAAGAACGTCACCACGCCGGGCGGCTCGGAGGCACTCTCGGCCGGCCGCGGGCGGCGAGCAGCACGAGACCCGTCGCGAGCCCGAACGCGAAGCCCCCGATGTGCGCGAAGAACGCGGTGCCACCCCCGGACTGCGGCTGCAGGAACGTGAGCCCGCCCGACCAGAGCTGCAGGGCGATCCAGACCCCGAGGAACCAGACCGCCGGGATCTCGCGGATGAGGATGATCCCGAAGAAGATCACCGTGAGGACGCGTGCTCGGGGAAGGAGCACGAAGTACGCGCCAAGGATGCCGGCGATGGCGCCGCTCGCGCCGATGTTCGGAATGCTCGCCGAACCCACGTCACCGAACTCCAGCGTGACGAAGCTCTGCACCGCCATTGCCACGATGCCGGCGACTAGGTACCAGGCGAGGAAGCCGACGTGCCCGAGGGCATCCTCGACGTTGTTGCCGAAGATCCAGGAGAAGAGCATGTTGCCGAGGATGTGCTCCCAGCTCGCGTGCATGAACATGCCGCTGAAGACACCCTCGTACCACGGCAGGTGGTGGAAGCCTGGCGGTAGCTGGCAGGGCCCGTGGAGCGCGCACGGATAGAAGCCGTCTCGGAAGACGTGCACGTCGACGCCGGGATGGCTCAGCTCCCAGAACCAGACGAGAAAGTTCACGACGATCAGCCCGACCGTCACGAACGGGACCGTCCGTGTCGGGACGTTGTCCTTCAGCGGAAGCATCTACACGGCCGCAAGCGACTCGCGGATGCGATCGGCGACGGCCGCCAGCTCGAGTGCCTCGCCGGTGACCTCGCGGAGCAGCTCGTCGGCAGTCGGCTTCTGCCCTTCGGCCCAGAGCTCGCGAAGCAGCGAGCCGGCCTCGCGCTTCGAGAACCACGCATTGCCGAATCGCTCCCGGAAGTAGGCGCGCAGCTGTGCCTCGAGCGCCCACGCACGGAGGTACTGCGAGGCGTAGAAACCGTCATCGATGTCGCCGAGGTAGTCGACGCGCGCAGGCTCGACCTTCGTCGCGTCCGTGAGCAGCTCGACGTAACGTGGGCCCAGCACGGTCAGATCGTCCGCCGTGTGGAACTCGAGCTCGTACAGGAGCTTCGCGGAGTAACGCCGGACGAGCCAGAGGAGCTCGGTCGCTCCCTCCGCCGCGAACTCGTGCGGGCGCGGGAAGTCGAGCCGCCGCTCGAGCCAGACCGGATCGATCGTGAGGTGCTCGAGCAGCATCGCCCAGCCCTCCGTGACGGCGTTGTCGCCGAGACGCCGCTCCTCCGGCGAGAGAGACGCGGACGTATGCGCGAAGTGCTCGGTGTGACCGGCCTCGTGGAAGAGCGTCCGCCAGTCGGCAGGCCCACCCTGCGGCTTCATCACCAGCACGACCCGGCCCGGCACCTCGATCGGCGAGCAGAACGCGCGCGGATCCTTGTTCGGACGCTCCTCGAGGTCGAGCTCGACGTTCTCCTGCCCGCGAAGATCGATCCCCAGCTCGGCGAGGGTGACATCGAGGGCCGGCAGCATGGCTTCGGCGGGAAAAGCCGCGTCCCAGTCGGCGCCGCGCCACGCCCGGCCGAGATCCCAGCGCTTCATCTCGCCTAGCCCGATCCCGACGCGCGACCGGAAGAAGCGGTCACCCGCGTCCTCCCAGAGGTCGTCCGTCTCGGTGAGGAAGCGGCGGCATTGCTCCGCCAGATCGTCAAGGGGAAAGCCGAAGCTGCGGTACAGGTCTGCGTAGTTCGCGGCGCCGAGCCGCTGGGTCTCACGCTGGACGACCTGCGCCTTCTGAAGCTGGAGCGCATTCAGGTGCTCCTCGGTGAGCTCGTTCCTGGCCGCCTCGACTCGCTCTCGGACGTCGCGGTTCTCTTCGTTGCCGAGCCGCGGCTTGAGCATCCGGAAGGGGATCTCCTCGCCGTCGACGGTCCCTGTGAGCGTGGCCTCCAGCTCGGCGACTCGCTCCTCCTCTTCGCTCACGAAGTTACCGAGATATCCCTCGCACGCGAACTGCCAGAGCTCTCGCCGCCGATGGTCGCCGTCGACCGACGCGCCTAGGGCAAGCGCCGTGTCGAGCTGCGTCAGGCGCTCGTGCCGCTCGTAGATCGGCGCGAGGTCGTACGTCTCCTTGAGACCTGCGAAGTGGAGATAGGTCTCCTCGTCGAGCTCCGCGTGGAAGCGGTCGGCGTCTGCGCTGAGCGCGTCGAACTCCCCTTGTTGGAGCGCCTCCGCCATGCGGGTTCGTAGGATAGACCCGTGCGGGAGATCTCTCTGAAGACCGAGCGGAAGACCCAGCTGATCGACATCACCGATCTCGTCCGCGACGCACTCGCTTCGACGAACGGCGCGTCGGCGGCGCTCGTCTACGTTCCGCATACGACGGCGGGTGTCGCGATCAACGAGCGCATAGACCCCGAGCTTGTGATCGACCTCGAGAACGCCTTCCACCGCGTCGTCGGCGACGACTGGGAGTGGCGACACGACGACCAGGACGGGCCGAACGCCCCGTCCCACGCTCGCGCCTCGCTCGCCTCGAGCCCCCAGGTACTGATCCCGCTCCGCGACGGAAGCCTGGCGCTCGGGACGTACCAGGGCGTCTTCTTCTGCGAGTTCGACGGGCCGCGCGACCGCAAGATCTACGTCACGACCCTCTGACGCTACGGTGCGCGCATGGCCGCGCCCGTCGCGAAGGGACAGGAGCTCGAGCTCGACGTCGATTCGCTCGCCTACGGCGGCAACGGCGTGGCGCGACTCGACGGCTTCGTCGTCTTCGTGCGTCGCGGGCTTCCCGGCGATCGCGTTCGCGCACGCGTCACGAAGGTCAAGCGGAGCCACGCAGAGGCGCTCGCGACCGAGGTGCTGCGGCCGGGGCCCGAGCGGGTCGACGCACCGTGCGCGCATTTTCCCGCCTGCGGAGGCTGTCGCTTCCAGGATCTCGCTTACGGGGCGCAGCTCGGGCAGAAACAGATGCAGGTGCGCGACGCGCTACAGCGGCTGGCGGGCATCGCCGAGCCGCCGCTCGAGCGGATCCTCCCGTGCGAGCCCGAGATCTTCCACTACCGGAACAAGCTCGAGTACTCCTTCACCGCGACGTCCGACGGTCCAGCGCTCGGCTTCCATCGTGCGGGGCGCTGGGACGAGGTGCTGGAGATCGAGCGCTGCTGGCTGACCGACGAGCTCGGCAATGCCGTTCGCGACGCTGTCCGCGGCTGGGCGCGCGAAGAGGGACTCGAGCCGTACTCGCAGGCGGACGACAGCGGTTACCTCCGCCACCTCGTCGTCCGGCAGGGACGCAACACCGGGCAGGCGCTCGTCCAGCTCGTGACCGCACCGGGCGAGCGATTCGAGACCGGCTATTTCGTCGACGTACTCCGCCGCTTTCCCGAGGTGCGCTCGATCCACTGGTCGATCAACGACACGCCGGCCGAGATCACCAACCTCCAGGCGCGCCTGCTCTGGGGTGAGGAGTGGATCGAGGAGGAGCTCTGCGGACTTCGGTTCCGCGTCCGCCTGAATGCCTTCCTCCAGACGAACACCGCGATGGCCGAGCGGCTCTACGCGCTCGCGGCCGAGGCCGCGGGGCTGACCGGCGGCGAGACGGTCTGGGATCTCTACTGCGGGATCGGCACGATCGGGCTCTCGCTGGCGCGCGGTGCGCTGACGGTCTGGGGCATCGAGGTCTCGGAGGAGTCGGTCGCGTGCGCGCTCGAGAACGCCGAGCTGAACGGGATTACGAACGCAGCGTTCTTCGCCGGCAACGTCGGCGAGGTGGTGGAGGAGCTGCTCGAGCGCTCCGGCCCGCCGGACGTCGTCGTGGTCGATCCGCCGCGCGCGGGTCTCGCGGGGAAGGCGCTCCGCCGTCTCGGCCGCATCGGCGCGCCGCGGCTCGTCTACGTCTCCTGCAACCCGACGACGCTCGCCGGCGACTCGAAGGCGCTCCGCGACGACTACGGCTACGAGCTGCGGCGGGTGACGCCCGTGGACATGTTTCCGCACACGCCGCACGTCGAATGCGTCGCTTTGCTCGAGCAGACGCCGTAGATTTCTCCCGTGGCCG
>DATFHC010000008.1:0-46820 GCA_035248765.1 Gaiellaceae bacterium | reverse complement strand
TGCAGGACACCTGGCTCGTGACGGAGGATGGCGGCGTTCCGCTCGCCGGATTGGAGATGCGGATCTGGTGAGCGCGCCGAACGCCGACGAATTCACGCCGATCCTGCCGGGGGAGGGCGCGAGCGACTACGAGCGCTACCTCCGCACCGACGAGCTCCTCGCGCTGCAGAAGACCGCCGACGAGTGGGTCCACCGCGACGAGCTTCTCTTCCAGACCGTCCACCAGTCGTCCGAGCTCTTCCTCAAGCACGCGTGGATGGAGGTGGAGGAGGCGACGCGGCTGATCGAGGCGCGTGACGTGGCCGGCGCGCTACGGCTGCTCGGGCGGGCGAACCACGCGATCCGCTACGTGGTCTCGTTCCTCGAGCACCTCGAGCTGATGTCGCCGTGGGAGTACCAGGAAGTGCGCCGGGTGCTCGGCCACGGTTCGGGGTTCGACTCGCCCGGGTTCCGCGGCATCCGGGAAGTCTCGCCCGGCCTCTACGTCGCGTTCGACGCGCTGCGGCGCGAGTGCGGACTGTCGCTGCTCGAGGTCTACACGCAGGGCCGCGAGCACGAGGACCTGTACCAGCTCGCCGAGGCGCTGATCGACTGGGACGAGCAGGTCGGCGTCTGGCGCTTCCGACACGTGAAGATGGTGGGCCGCGTGATCGGCGAGGACGTGGTGGGCACGCAGGGCACGCCGGTCGAGCTGCTCGCCGGGTTGATCAAGCACAAGATGTTTCCGGAGCTCTGGACGGTTCGCACCGAGCTGACCGAACTTGCCAAGGAGTCAGACTGACGGCCGGTAGCAGCTACCGCGACGAAACAGCTTCGCCTTCGTCACGGATCTGCGCTCGTGCCAGAAGCGAAGCGGCCGATTCGCGTCACGCTCTCGTGACAGTGGCTGCTACCGGCCGTTGATCCCGCTCGCGGAGATCCGCCGGGCGCGCGAGCGCATCGGCGACGACGTGATGCGCACGCCGCTCGTTCCGTTCGGAACCGACGGGCGCATCTGGCTCAAGCTCGAGTGCTTGCAGCCGATCGGATGCTTCAAGCTGCGCGGGGCCCTGTCCGCGGTGCGGGGGGCCTCGCCGGCGGAGATCGAAGCAGGACTCGTCACTGCGAGTGCCGGGAACATGGGGCAGGGCGTCGCCTGGGCCGCGCGCGAAGTCGGCGTGCCCGCTCGCGTGATCGTGCCGGCCGAGGCTCCGCGCGCGAAGCTCGACCGGATCGAGGCGCTCGGCGCCCAGCTCGTCCCCGTCACGCACGAGGAGTGGTGGCAGGCGATGGTCGAAAGGGGACGCGCGGGCGTCGAGGGTTTCTTCGTCCACCCGGTAGCCGACGAGGCCGTGATGGCCGGGAACGGCACGATCGGGCTCGAGCTCGCAGAGGACGCTCCGGAGTTCGACGCGGTGGTCATCCCCTGGGGCGGGGGTGGGCTGACGACGGGCATCGCCGGCGCGATCAAGGCCCTGCGACCTGAAGTCCGCGTCGTGACCGCCGAGCCGGAAACCGGCGCTCCGCTCGCCGCGGCGTTCGAGGCGGGCGGGCCGCGCGAGATCGCGTTCGAACCCTCGTGGGTCGACGGCGCCGGCGGCCGCGCCTTGCTCCCGGGGATGTGGGAGCACGCTCGGGAACTCGTGGACGAAGCGGTCGCAGTGCCGCTGGCGGAGGTCGAGGAAGCGGTGCGGCTGCTTGCCTCACGGGCCCACATCGTCGCGGAAGGGGCCGGAGCGCTCGCGCTCGCGGCGGCGCTGCGTCGCGAGGATCGCTGCGTCTGCATCGTCAGCGGCGGGAACATCGACCTCCCCGTCTTCGCCCGGATCGTCAGTCCGGCAGCAGCGGCATAGACCAACCGGCGTCGCGGCCGAGCAGGACGGCGCGTGTGATCGCCGTGGTGCCGAATCGATCCCGCACCGCGTCGACCGCCGCGTCGAGCGCCTCCTCCGGACCGAGCAGGAGCTGGCGCGTGCGGTCCTCCTCGAGCGTCGCGACCGAGCAGCCCACCAGCGTGATCCCGCGCCGCTCGATCAGCGGCGTCGCCGTCGCCAGCAGCGCCCGTGCGGTCACGAGGATCGCCTGCGTGCTCGCAGTGGCGAACGGCAGCGAGTGCGAGCGAGTCGCGCGCTCGAAGTCGCCGAAGCGCAGCCGGAGCACGACGGTCCGGCCGACGCGCCCGGCAGCTCGCAGGCGGCGGGAGATCCGGTCGACGATGCCCACGAGCGTCGCGTCGATCTTTTCCGGCGAATGCCGCCCGCGTCCGAGCGCACGCTGCGATCCGATCGAGCCGCGCCGGCGTCCCGGCTCGACCCGCCGGAAGTCGCGGTTGTGCGCGAGCGCGTTCAGCTGACGCCCGGCCGCGCCGCCGAGCATCGCGACGAGCGTCGGCTCGGACAGCGCGGCGAGCTCTCCGACCGTGCGCACGTTCCACGCCTGCAGCTTCGTTGCCGTTGCCGGGCCGACGCCCCAGACGCACTCGACCGGCAGCGGGTGGAGGAACGCGAGCTCGCGGTCGGCGGGCACCACCAGCAACCCGTCCGGTTTCGCGACGCCGCTCGCGACCTTGGCGAGAAACTTCGTCCGCGCCACGCCGACCGTGACGGGCAACCCCACGCGCTCGCGCACCGCGGCGCGCAGCCGCACGGCGATCTCGGCCGGAGTGCCCGCGATTCGCTCCATCCCGCGCACGTCGAGGAACGCCTCGTCGATCGACAGGCCCTCGACGACCGGGGAGGCGTCCTCGAAGACCGCGAACATCGCACGGCTCGCCTCCGTGTAGGCCGAGAACCGGGGCGGAACGACGATCGCGTCGGGACAGAGGCGACGCGCTTGCCGCCCGCCCATCGCCGTGCGGATCCCGTACGCCTTCGCCTCGTAGCTCGCCGCCAGCACGACACCGCCGCCGACGATGACCGGCCGGCCACGGAGCCGCGGGTCGTCCCGCTGCTCGACCGACGCGAAGAACGCGTCCGCGTCCGCGTGCAACACGAACATATGTTCGATGATACACTGGCTCTGCAAGAGCGTCCGCCGACCCAGCCGCGCTGGAGAGCGCTCCGTATCGGAGTCCTGAGGAGGCGGAGGACGCGCCCGATCGAGAGAGGAGGCGCGTTTGAACCGTGTCGTTTCCACCGTGCGCAGCACCGCGCACGTCGTCGTAGCGAGCGTCGTGGTCGAGCTGGCTCTGGATTTCGGAGCGGGAGCGGCTGCAGTCGTCCTCGCCCCGTTCGTCGGACGCTGGGTCTACGCAGCTGCCGGGGTCGTCGTGGTCGGCTCGCTACCCGTGCTGAGCCTGAACATCGCCCGAGTTGCCCGCCGCGAGTGGCGGCGACACCACCTTGCCTAGAGCGCGGCGAGCGCAGCGTTGAACCGGTCGATCTCGTCCGCCGTGTTGTAGTGGATGAGCCCGACGCGGATTGCGCTGTCCGGATACGGGAGCTTTTCGCGTAGCCCGAGGGAGTACCAGTTGTCGTGCGCCCACACGCCGAAGCCCTCATCCGCGAGCCGCATCGCCGCGTCGGCGGCGTCGACGCCCTCGAGGTTCATGAGGAAAGTGGGGACACGGCCTTCCATCGTCTGCAGCCCGTAGACCACGGCACCGTCAGGCAACCCGTCGAGGAAGCGCTGACCGAGCTCGGCCTCGTACTCGACGATCGCCTCCATCCCGCCGATCGACTCGAGATACGCAATCGTCGCGGAGAAGCCGGCCAGGATCTCGTATGGCGCCGTTCCGACCTCGAAGCGGCGGCCGACCGGCTCCGACGCGGCGGGGCGCGCCTTGTAGGGCCGCCACGACTCGAGCAGTTCGTGGCGGCCGTACGCGAGCCCGAGGTGCGGCCCGCAGAACTTGTACGACGACGTGATGAACACGTCGCAGCCGAGCGCCTGCACGTCGGTCGGTACGTGCGCGGAGTACTGCACGGCGTCGACCCAGCAGAGTGCGCCGGCCTCGTGCGCGAGCTCCGACACGCGGGCGACGTCGACGATCGTCCCGACCGCGTTCGACGACGCGACGCACGCGACGACGCGCACGCGCTCGTCGAGCCGGTGCGCGAGGTCGTCGTAGTCGAGCCGTAGATCCTCCGTCACGTTCACCCACTCGATTTGGAAGCCGCGATCGGCGGCGAGCTCGATCCACGGCGCGACGCCGCCGTCGTGGTCGAGTCGGGAGACGAGGATCCGATCGCCCTCCTTCCAGTCGCGCGACGCGGTACGCGAGAGGGCGAAGTCGAGCCACGTCATGTTCGTCCCGAAGATGACGTCGTCGGAGGAGCAGCCGAGGAAGCGGGCGCCGTCCTCGCGCGCCGTGGCGAGGACGTGCTCGACGCGCTTGCTCGTCTCGTAGTTCGCGCCGATGTTCGCGCTCGCCTCGCGCAGCGTCCGCGCGATCGCATCGCCGACCTCGTCCGGCACCTGCGAGCCGCCCGGCGCGTCGAGGAAGACGAAGCCATCGTTGCGCAGCGAGGAGAACCGCGCACGCACCGCCTCGACGTCCAATAGGGTCGCCGCCATGGAGCGAGCCTACCCGCGCCTTATCCTGGGTTGTGGCAACTTCGGCGGCATCGGCTCGGCGCCCGCGTTCTTCGAGAAGGGCGAGACGCTCGAGCAGGCATTGGAGCTCATGGACGCCGCCTGGGAAGCGGGGATCGACTGGTTCGACACGGCCGACGCGTACGGCGGCGGCCGCAGCGAGACCTACATCGGCGAGTGGATCCGCTCTCGTCGCCCTGAAGGCCTGCGCATCACGACGAAGACGTTCAACCCGATGGACGAGGGCGAGGATCGGGGACTCGCTCCCGCGCGCGTGCGACGCCAGATCGACGCGAGCCTCCGGCGTCTCGGCGTCGATCGCATCGACTTCTACCTTGCGCACGCGTGGGACGAGGACGTGCCTGTCGCCGAGCTCGCGGGCGTCTTCGAGGAGCTGGTCGCGGCGGGAAAGATCGCCGCCTACGGGTTGAGCAACGTCGAGGGGACGCAGCTCTCGGAAGCGCTCGCCGCCGGTTCTTTCGCGGCCGTCCAGAACTCCTATTCGCTGCTCGATCGCGAGGTGGAGGAGCAGGTGCTGCCGCTCTGCGCGGAGCACGGGATCTGGTTCCAGGTGCACTCCCCGCTCATGGGCGGCTGGCTGACCGGGAAGTACCGCCGCGGTGTGCCGGCGCCCGAGGGCTCGCGCATGACGCTTCGTTCGGGGCCGTACGAGTACCTGCGCGACGACCGCGTCTACGACGCACTCGAGGCGCTCGAGGCCCGCGGCGATCCGGCCACGCTCGCTCTCGCCTGGCTGTTCGGCGACGACCGCATCTCGGTCGTCATCGGCCCGCGCCGACCTGCCCAGCTCGAACCGGCACTCGCCGCGCTCGCAGCGCCGCTGGCGCCGGCCGAACGGCAGGCGCTCTCCGATGAGTTCCGGCTCGTTCCCGGGTCTTGAGGACGACAACGACCGAGGAGTGACGATGGAAGAGATGCTCGCCAGGTACGCCGCCGCCGTGCGCGCGAAGGACGTCGATGCGTTCGTCGGTCTCTATGCCGACGACGTCCGGACGTTCGATCTCTGGAGCGTGTGGTCGTACGACAGCAAGGACGCGCTCCGTGGGATGGTGGCGGAGTGGTTCGGATCGCTCGGCGACGACGTCGTCGCGGTCGAGTGGGACGAGCTCCGCACGCAGCCCGGTGAGGACGTGGCCGGGCTGAGCGCATTCCTCATATTTCGCGGGCTGTCGGCTGAGGGCGAGGAGCTGCGCTCGATGAACAACCGGCTGACGTGGGTGCTCCGCAAGGACGGCGACGGCTCATGGAAGATCGCGCACGAGCATACGTCCGCTCCGGCGGGCGACGAGGGAAAGGTGCAGCTCCGCCGCTAGCGGTTCGCCAGCGGCACGAACTCTCGCTCGTCGTAGCCCGTGTAGATCTGACGCGGGCGCGCGATCTTCTGCTCGGAGTCGGAGAGCATCTCCTCCCACTGCGCGAGCCAACCGGGCAGGCGGCCGAGCGCGAATAGCACGGTGAAGTAGTCGGACGGGTAGCCCATCGCCTGGTAGATGAGCCCCGAGTAGAAGTCGACGTTCGGATAGAGCTTGCGCGAGACGAAGTAGTCGTCCTCGAGCGCGATCCGCTCGAGCTCAAGCGCGATCTCGAGCTTCGGGTTCAGGCCGGTCTGCGCGAACACGTCGTCGGCGACGCGCTTGATCAGCTTCGCGCGCGGGTCGTAACTCTTGTAGACGCGATGGCCGAAGCCCATCAGCCGGCCGTGGCCCGCCTTCACCGACTCGATGAACTCAGGGACCCGCTCGACCGTGCCGATCTCGTCGAGCATCCGCAGCACCGCCTCGTTCGCGCCGCCGTGTAGCGGCCCGTAGAGCGCCGCGATTCCCGCGGAGACCGCGGAAAACGGATCGACCTGTGTCGAGCCGACTCCGCGCACCGCGTTCGTCGAGGCGTTTTGCTCGTGGTCCGCGTGGAGGACGAGAAGGATCTCGAGCGCCCGTTGCAGCACCGGATTCGGCTCGTGCTGCCCGCCGATCTCGAACGTCATGTTGACGAAGTTGCCGATGTAGTCGAGGTCGTTTCGCGGGAAGACGTACGGCAAGCCGCGGCTGTGGCGGAACACCCAGGCGGCGATGGTCGGGAACTTCGCGATCAGCCGCACGCGCTGGAGGCGCCGGCTCTCGACGTCGCCGATCTCCTTCGCGTCGGGATAGAAGGTCGAGAGCGCGGCGACGGCGCCGAGCAGCATCCCCATCGGGTGCGCGTCGTGGCGGAAGCCGTCGAGGAACTGCGTCACGTTCGTGTGCACGTAGGTGTGCACGCGAACCTCCTCCTCCCACGCCCCGAGCTGCTCGCGTGTCGGCAGCTCCCCCTCGAACAGGAGCCACGCCGTCTCGAGGAAGCTCGCGTGCTCGGCGAGCTGCTCGATCGGATAGCCGCGGTAGCGCAGGATGCCCGCGTCGCCGTCGATGTACGTGATCCCGCTGCGGGTCGAGGCGGTGTTCAGGAACGCCGGGTCGTACGACATGAGCCCGAGCTGGCGGAGGTCGGTCGCGCGGATCGTGCCGTCCGAAATCGGGACCTCGACCTCGGTTCCGGTGCGGTTGTCCCGGATGCTCAGCGTGTCCTCGGCCACCCGAGGACCTTAGCCGCGAGCACCGGCGGCTGAGCCGCCGGTGCGCAGCGGAAGACCGCTCGCCTAGCGGCGAGCCCGGAGCTCCGGTTGCCCGGTTTGCTGTTTGGCAGGCGCGGAACGCGTAGTCGGAATCCGACTCGAAAAGGAGAAAGCACATGAGGTTCAATTCGCTCAAGGACGTCCTGCAGGAGCAGCTCGAAGATCTGTACAGCGCCGAGACGCAGCTCGTCGGCGCGCTGCCGAAGATGGCCCAGGCTGCGCACAGCGAGCAGCTTCGCGACGCCTTCCAGACCCACCTCGAGGAGACGCGCGGTCACGTGAATCGCATCGAGGAAGCACTCGGCGAGCTCGGCATCACGATGCCGACCGAGGTCTGCAAGGGGATGCAGGGCCTCATCGCCGAGGGCGAGGAGATGATCCAGATGGGTGGCGACCCGCTGGCCCTCGACGCAGCGCTGATCGCTGCTGCGCAGCGCGTCGAGCACTACGAGATCGCCGCCTACGGCACCGCGAGGCAACTCGCCGACGACTGCGGCTACGACGCCGTCAGGGACCTGATGGACCAGACGCTCGACGAGGAGTCGCAGGCGGACAAGCTCCTGACGAAGATCGCCACCGGCGGCATGTTCAAGGCCGGGCTCAACCAGCAGGCGGCGAGCTAGCTCTTGCGAGCTCTCACCTGGCACGGCAAGCGCGATGTCCGGGTCGAGGACGTCCCCGACCCGGGCATCCGCGAGCCCGAGGACGTGATCATCCGGATCACGTCCTCGGGGGTCTGTGGGTCCGACCTTCACCTCTACGAGGTCATGGGGGCCTTCATGGAGAAAGGCGACATCCTCGGCCACGAGTCGATGGGCGTCGTGGAGGAGGTCGGGCCCGAGGTGCGTGAGGTCTCGGCCGGCGACCGAGTCGTCGTCCCGTTCAACATCTGCTGCGGCCACTGCTGGATGTGCTCCCAGGGTCTCCACTCGCAGTGCGAGACGACCCAGCAGCGAGAGCAGGGGACGGGTGCTGCGCTGTTCGGCTACACGAAGCTGTACGGCGAGGTTCCGGGCGGCCAGGCCGAATACCTCCGCGTCCCCTTCGGGAACACGCTCCCAATCAAGGTGCCGGAAGGCCCGCCTGACGACCGCTTCCTCTTCCTCTCCGACGTGCTGCCGACGGCATGGCAAGCAGTCGAATACGCGTCCGTACCGGACGGAGGATCGGTTCTCGTGCTTGGGCTCGGCCCGATCGGCGAGATGGCCACGCGTATCGCCCAGCACCGCGGCTACCGGGTGCTCGGCGTCGACCTCGTCCCGGACCGGCTCGAGCGGGCGCTCTCGCACGGCGTCGAGGTGCTCGACCTGAACGAGCACGAGGACGATCTCGTCGACGTCGTCCGCGGCATGACCGACGGACGCGGCCCGGATTCGGTGATCGACGCCGTGGGGATGGAGGCGCACGGGTCACCGATCGGGAAGCTGATGCAGACGCTGGCCGGATACCTGCCGAACCCGGTGCAGAGGAAGCTGATCGAGACGGCCGGGATGGACCGGCTGCACGCGCTCTTCCTCGCGATCGAGCTCGTTCGCCGCGGAGGGACGATCTCGCTCTCCGGCGTCTACGGCGGCATGGCGGATCCGCTGCCGATGATGACGCTGTTCGACAAGCAGATCCAGCTGCGCATGGGGCAGGCGAACGTCCTGCGCTGGGTGCCCGAGATCTGGCCTCTCCTTATGGACGGCGATCCGCTCGGCGCCGAGTCGTTCGCGTCGCACCACGTCCCGCTCGACCAGGCTCCGGGCGCGTACGAGCAGTTCCAGAAGAAAGAGAACGGCTGCTTCAAGGTTGTGCTGACTCCCTGATGCCGAAGACGACGAAGAGCGGCGCGGCAAAGCAGTCCGAGCTTCCGGACACGTTGAAGCGGTCAGGCGCCAAGGCGCAACGCACGTTCGCGAAGGCGCACGACGCCGCCGTCGAGCAGTACGGCGAGGGTGAGCGGGCGCACCGCACGGCGATGGCCGCCCTCAAGCACACGCACGAGAAGCGCGGCGACCGCTGGCTGCCGAAGGACAAAAGCGGTCCGAGCGACCCGCGCTCGAAGAAGACGACGGCGCAGAAGAGGCGCGGAGTGGGCGAGGCGTTCGGCGGCGTCGACGTCGAGCAGAACTCCAAACAGGAGCTGTACGACCGCGCGCGCCGGCTCGGCGTGGAAGGGCGTTCGAAGATGTCGAAGCACGACCTTGCGCGGGCGATCGCGCGGAGGCAATAGGCGCGAGATGCGAGTCGTCGTCACCGGAGCGAGCGGCAACGCCGGCACGAGTCTCCTGCGCGCGCTTGCAGACGACGACCGAGTCGACGAGATCGTCGGGTTGGCCCGGCGGCGCCCGAGCCGCGAGGTTCCCAAGACGGAGTGGCGGAGCGCCGACGTCGAGCGCAACGATCTTGAGACGATCTTCCGCGACGCCGACTGCGTCGTCCACCTCGCGTGGGCGATCCAGCCCTCGCACGACCTCGCTGGCCTGCGCCGCACGAACGTCGACGGAAGCGAGCGTGTCTTCCGGGCGGTCGCGGAGGTCGGCGTGCCGGCGCTCGTCTATGCCTCGTCGGTCGGTGCCTACTCGCCGGGGCCGAAGGGCCGGCCGGTGGACGAGAGCTGGCCGACCGAGGGCACGCCAACGAGCTTCTACTCCCGCCACAAGGCGGAGGTGGAGGCTTTGCTCGATCACTTTCAGGCCGAGCGTCCAGAGACTCGCGTCGTCCGGCTCCGGCCCGGCCTGATCTTCAAGCGCGGCTCGGCAGAGGAGCAGCGGCGCTACTTCCTCGGGCCGCTGTTCCCGCGCCTGCTTGCGCGGGACGGCGCAATCGCGTTCGTTCCGGACATCGAAGGCCTCCGCTTCCAGGCCGTCCACTCGCTCGACGTCGGCGAGGCCTACCGGCTCGCGGTCGTCGGCGATGCCCGTGGCGCCTTCAACATCGCGGCGGAACCGGTCCTCGACCCCGACACGCTCGCCAGGGCGCTCGGTGCCCGGAAGCTGCCGCTACCAGCACGGCTCGTTCGCGGAGGAATGGCTGCGACGTGGCAGTTCCGTCTGCAGCCGACGCCGCCGGGCTGGCTCGACATGGGGCTCTCCGTCCCGATCATGGACACGACCCGCGCGCGAGAGGTGCTCGGCTGGGACCCGCGCCACAGTTCCGTCGAGGCGATCCGAGACCTCCTCTCCGGCATCGCGGACGCCGCAGGCGAACCGACGCCGCCGCTCCAATCCGCTCGTCGCTAGCGGACTACGATCGCAGCGTGCCTGCGCCGCCAATCGTCTGGACGCCGAGCTCGAAGCGGATCGCGTCCGCAGCGATCACCCGCTACTGCGAATGGCTGAACGAGACGCGCGGGCTGAGCCTCGAGGGCTACCACGACCTCTGGCAGTGGTCGGTCGACGGAATCGAGGACTTCTGGGCCTCGATCTGGGATTTCTTCGAGGTCGAGGCGAGCCGGCCGTACGAGCGCGTGCTCACCCGCCGAGAGATGCCCGGCGCGGAGTGGTTCCCGGGCGCGCAGCTCAGCTACGCCGAGCACATCTTCCGTGGCCGCGACGACACAGAGGTCGCCATCCACCACGCCTCGGAGCTGCGACCGCTGGGCGAATGGAGGTGGGGAGAGTTGCGCTCGCGCGCAGGCGCCGTCGCCGGAGCGCTACGCGACGCGGGCGTCGGTCCCGGCGATCGCGTCGCCGCCTACCTCCCGAACATCCCCGAGACGATCGCCGCCTTTCTCGGCTGCGCGAGCATCGGCGCGATCTGGTCGAGCTGCGCGCCGGAGTTCGGCGTCCGCAGCGTCGTCGACCGCTTCGCCCAGATCGAGCCGAAGGTGCTGCTCGCGGTCGACGGCTACCGCTACGGCGGCAAGGACTTCGACCGGGGCGACGCGATCGCCGCGCTGCAGCGTGAGCTGCCGACGCTCGAGCAGACGTTCGTGGTCCCGTACCTTGCCGGCAGCGACTGGGAGCTGCCGCCCGCCACGCTCGAGTTCGCACAGCTCCCCTTCGACCACCCGCTCTGGGTGCTCTACAGCTCGGGCACCACCGGTCTGCCCAAGGCGATCGTGCACGGCCAGGGCGGAATCCTCCTCGAGCACCTGAAGAAGCTCCGCCTCCATCTCGACGCGCGCGCCGGCGACCGGCTCTTCTGGTTCACGACCACCGGCTGGATGATGTGGAACTTCCTCGTCGGCGGCCTGCTCTCCGACGCCTCGATCGTCCTCTTCGACGGGAACCCGGCTCATCCCGACCTCAGCACGCTCTGGGATCTCGCCGACGCCGCCGGTATCACGTCGTTCGGCACGAGCGCGGGCTACATCGCCGCCTGCCAGAAGGCCGGAGTCGAGCCCCGCGCGGGTCGCGATCTCTCGCGACTCGACAGCGTCGGCTCGACCGGCTCTCCGCTCGCCCCCGAGGGCTTCGACTGGGTAGGCGAAGCCCTCGGCGAGGACGTCTGGCTCTTCTCCACCTCGGGCGGCACCGACGTCTGTACCGCCTTCGTCGGTGGCGTGCCGACGCTGCCGGTCTACCGCGGCGAGCTGCAGGCCCGCGCGCTCGGCGCGAAAGTCGAGGCCTGGAGCGAGGACGGCCGCTCGCTCGTCGGCGAGGTCGGGGAGCTCGTGCTCACCGCGCCGATGCCGTCGATGCCTCTCTATCTCTGGGGCGACGAGGACGGATCGCGCTATCGCGAGAGCTACTTCTCCACGTTTCCGGGCGTCTGGCGCCACGGCGATTGGATCGAGATCACCGAGCGGGGCACGGCGATCATCACCGGCCGCTCCGACGCGACGATCAACCGCGGCGGCGTCCGCATGGGGACGAGCGAGCTGTACCGGAGCGTCCTCGCGCTCGACGACGTGCTCGACGCGCTCGTCGTGGACATTCCCGCCGGGGAGGGCAGCAAGATGACGCTGTTCGTCGTCCTGCGCGACGGATCCTCGCTCGGCGACGGGATCGAAGCGGAGGTCCGCCGCCGGATCCGCGAGGACTGCTCGCCGCGCCACGTGCCGGACGAGGTGGTCGCGGCACCCGAGATCCCGCGCACGCTGTCGGGAAAGATCCTCGAGGTGCCGGTGAAACGGCTCTTGATGGGCTCGCGCGTGGACGAGGTTGCAAGCCGCGACTCCCTCGCAAACCCGCATGCTCTCGACTGGTTTGCGCGTTTCGCGAACTAACTTCCGGGGGCGGAAGGCGTCGAATGGTACGAATGGGTGGCAGTTTGGCGTGCGATGAGATACCGTCCCCGCGTTCGTGAGCGTTCGCGTCGACACACCTGATGCGCTCGGACTCTCGGTCGATGCACCGATGGAGGCCGAAGCGGTCAAGGCGCGCGGTTACTGGGAGCTCGTCTGGATCCGTTTCCGCCGCGACAAGATCGCGCTTCTCAGCTTCGGCGTAATCGTCATTCTCTTCGCCGGCGCGTTCGGCGGCGCCCCGCTCGCAGCGCACCTGCTCGGACACGGGCCGAACAGCATCTTCGATTACGGCACCAACGCGACAACGTTCGTTCCGGTCGGCCCGTGGTCGCACATCTCGTCCGCGCAGTTCGGTGAGAACCCGGCGCACGCCGGCCACACGCTCCTCATTCTCGGCGCCGACGGACAACTCGGCCGCGACCTCTTCTTGCGCATCCTCTACGGCGCGCAGGTCTCGCTCGAGGTCGGCGTGTTTGCCACCTTCGGCTCGGTCGTGCTGGGCGTCTTGATGGGTCTGATGGCCGGCTACTTCCGCGGCTGGATCGACACGGTCATCTCGCGGCTGATCGAGATCGTGATGGTCTTCCCGTATCTGCTCTTCATCATCGCGCTCAAGATCGTCGCCGGGCCCGCCCTGAACAACGTCACGCTCGGGTTCCTCCCGCACGGGGTCTTCACGCTCGCGCTGATCTTCTCTGTCTTCGGCTGGTTCTATCCCGCCCGGATCATGCGCGGGGTCGTGTTCTCGCTCCGCGAGAAGGAGTTCGTCGAGGCTGCACGGATGACGGGAGCGAGCGACTGGCGCATCATGCGCTCCCACCTACTGCCGCATCTCGTGGCGCCGATCATCGTCTATTCGACCCTGATCATCGCGACGAACATCCTGGCCGAGGCCGGGCTCTCGTTCCTCGGCCTGGGCATCGACCTGCCGACGCCGAGTTGGGGGAACCTGCTCTCGACGGCACCCGACTACTACCGGACGCAGGTGTGGATCCTGATCTTCCCGGGCCTCGCCATCCTGATCACAACGATGGCCTTCAACCTGCTCGGCGACGGTTTGCGCGACGCGTTCGACCCACGCTCCACCCTGTAGCTAACTCTGGCGTCTCGGAGGCGTCTTAAGTAAACGCTGGTGTCTCTCACTCACCTCAAACGGGCCGCGCGTGAGGGCGTGCGGTGCGATGGAAGGAGTCATATGCGCAGGAAGCATGTGCTCTCCTTGCTCATGTTGAGCATGGGGATTGCGTTGCTCATTGCGGCGACGACGGTTGGTGTCGCCTCATCGGCAACGCAGAAGGCGGGTCACGCGGGTGCGCTGCGCGGCGGCGTGCTGAAGGTGGCCCACTCGGGCGGTGGATTCGACACACTCGACCCGCAGATCGCGTACGTGGCGAACGACTGGGCCGCCCTGTACGCGACGCAGAGACTGCTCTTGAACTTCCCGAACAAGGTCGGGAAGGCAGGCTCGGTCCTGCAGCCCGATGCCGCGGCTGCTATGCCGACGATTTCGAAGAGCGGAAAGGTCTACACCTTCCACCTTCGAAAGGGCATGCGATTCAGCGACGGCTCGCCGGTGACCGCGGCTGCGTTCCAGCGCGCGTTCGAGCGTGACCTGAGCCCGAAGATGTACGTGCAGAACGGCTGCTTCCTCGCAATCGATCAGATGATCGTCGGCGGGACGAAGTTCGCCAACTGCGCCGGCACTAAGGGCGTCAAGACGTCGAATCACATCTCGGGGATCAGCGCGAAGGGTCTCACTCTGACCTTCCACCTGACCAAGCCGAACCCGACGTTCCTGTCGATCCTCGGCATGCAGTGGTTCGGCGCGGTCAAGCCGAACATGAAGTACTCGAACAACCCGAACGGCGTCCTGACCTATCCGTCGGCCGGGCCGTACTACATCGCGACGAATTCGCCGCAGCGCCTCGCGGTGTTCAAGCGGAACAAGTACTACAAGGGCTTCCAGGAAGCCAACCCGAACCAGATCGTGATCAACGAGAACAACGGCAGTGGCGAGGCTCAGGTGCTCCAGATCGAGAAGGGGCAGATCGACACCGACTTCGGTCAGGTGCCGTCCGACCAGGTCGCTTCCGTGTCCCAGAAGTACGGCGGCCCGAACAAGAGCCAGTTCCACGTCGGCCCGACGACCTGCGTCAGCTGGGCATCGCTCAACACCGGAAGGGCGCCGACCGACAGCGCGGCCGTCCGGAAGGCGCTGAGCTACGCGTTCAGTCGCACATCGGTGATCCGGCTGGGCGGCCCGTACTCCGGTACGCCGGCTGACCAGTTCCTCGTGCCGGGGATCCCCGGGTACAAGAAGCTCCACATCTACCCGAACTTCCCGGACTTCCCGAAGGCCAAGGCGGTCGGCGGCAGCGCGCTGCACGGCACGCTCAACCTCTACTACCGGCCTTCGAGCACATTCCAGTCGAACCTGGTTCAGTTCGAGCAGCGGCAATTCGGTCAGCTCGGGTTCCAGACGAAGCTCCAGACGTCTGACCCCACGGGCTACTACCACCCGCTGCAGACGAAGAGCATCGCTCTGGGCTCCGACGGCTACAACGTGGCCGGCGGCGGCTGGTGCGCCGACTACCTCGACGGGTTCGACTACATGAACGTGAACCTCGACGGGAACACGATCGGCGACACCGGAAACGTGAACTACTTCTACTTCAACAGCAGCAAGTTCAACGCGGGCCTTGCTCACGCGGCGGCGCAGTTCGGTGCCAAGCGTGCGGCTGCGTACCAGGCCCTCGACAAGGAGCTGATGACGAAGTACGTCCCGTTCATTCCGTACGAGGTTTCGAACAACCGCTTCCTCTCCTCGTCGCGGGTCAAGAACTGGATCTACAGCTCGTACTTCAACTACCCGATCCTCCAGGCCCTCTCGGTCGGCTAGGTCGGATCAGGCAGGAATGCTGGAGGGGCGCCCCCTGGGCGCCCCTCCAGAATCTCGATTTGACTTCCCCAAAACACCCCGAACAGCAATAGGATTCCTGAGCCGTGGGTTATTTCATCATCCGCCGTCTCTTCTGGGCGTTCTTCCTCTTCCTGGTCGCGACGGTGGTCACCTACATCATCTTCTTCGTCATCCCGACGAACCCCGCGGAGCTCGCGGCAGGCAAGGCGGCGAAGCCGGCCATCGTGGCCCACATCGCCCACAACCTCCATCTCGACCTGCCGATCTACCAGCAGTACTGGCTCTTCCTCTGGAACATCCTGCGACACGCCTCGCTCGGCCATTCGTTCCGCTTCGGGACGTCGGTCCGCTGGGTGGTCGCGCAGGACGCGCCGGTCACCGCGTCGCTCGTGTTCGGCGGCGCCTTCTTCTGGCTTTTGGCCGCGATCCCGACGGGCATCATCTCGGCGCTGCGGCCGCGCTCGGTCCTCGACCGGACGACGATGGTCATCGTCCTCATCGGCGTCTCGGCGCCGGCGGTCTGGATCGGCCTGATCCTCGCCTACATCTTCGGCTTCAAGCTCGGCTGGACGCCGATCGCCGACTACTGCAACTTCTTCCCGAGCCACCAGACCGGCGTCTGCTCCGGCCCGGTGCGCTGGGCCTACCACCTGATCCTGCCCTGGATGACGTTCATGTTCCTCTTCGCAGCGATCTACACCCGATTCGTTCGCGCGAGCGTGATGGAGACGTCGTCCGAGGACTACATCCGCACTGCGCGCGCAAAGGGAGCATCGCCTTCACGCGTGCTCGTCCGGCATGTGCTGCGCAACAGCCTGCTTCCCGTCGTGACGATGCTGGGCATGGACATCAGCCTCAGCCTCGGCGGGGCAGTCTTCACCGAGACGGTGTTCAACCTGCACGGGCTCGGCCAGGATCTGATCAGCGCTGCGACCAACGACGATCTGCCCGTTGTGGTCGGCATCACCGTCTTCGCCACGCTGGCGGTGATCGTCTTCAACTTCATCGTCGACATCGTGTACGCGTGGCTGGATCCGCGCATCCGTCTCTCCACCTGACGTGGCGCTACTCGAAGTAACAGACCTGACCACGCGGTTCCGGACCGACGACGGCATCGTCAAGGCCGTCACCGGCGTGACCTTTTCGCTCGATCGCGGGCAGACACTCGGAGTCGTCGGCGAGTCCGGCTCGGGGAAGAGCGTCACGTTCCTCACGCTGATGGGCCTGGTCGACTCGCGTCATGCCCAGGTCAGCGGCTCCGTCCTCTTCGACGGACAGGAGATTCTCGGCGCTAGCGGGCAGCGCCTGCAGAAGATCCGTGGTCGCCGGATCGGGATGATCTTCCAGGACCCGATGACCTCGCTCAATCCGGTCAAGCGGATCGGCTGGCAGCTCGAAGAGGCCGTGATGTTGCACAACGATGTCACGCGCGACGAGGCGCGGCGACGCGCGGTCGAGGCGCTGAAAGAGGTCGAGATCCCGCGGGCCGACTCGCGGATCGACGACTACCCGCACCAATTCTCGGGCGGCATGCGCCAGCGCGTGATGATCGCGATGGCCCTGATCAACAAGCCCGAAGTGATCATCGCCGACGAGCCGACGACCGCGCTCGACGTGACAACGCAGGCGCAGATCCTGCGCCTCATGCAGAAGTTGCAGAGCGACACCGGGACGGCAATCGTGATGATCACGCACGATCTCGGTGTCGTCGCCGAGCTCGCGGACGAGGTGATCGTCATGTACGGCGGCCGCGTGGTCGAGCAGGCTCACGTCGACAACCTGTTCGAGAAGCCCGAGATGCCGTACACATGGGGCCTGCTCGGGTCGCTGCCGCGCCTCGACGTCGTCACGGATCGGCTGGAGCAGATTCCGGGGCAGCCTCCCTCGCTGCTCCATCCCCCGCAGGGCTGCGCGTTCAATCCTCGCTGCCCATATGTCTTCGACCGCTGCCGGGCTGAGTTGCCCGAGCTGCGCCCGTCGCCCGTCGGGGCGGAGCACCGCTTCCGCTGCCATCTCGGGGATGAGGACCGCACTCGCATCTGGACTGCGAAGAAGGCCAGCCTCGAGGCGGCCACCGAAGGGAGTGCCGCTTGAGCGAACTGCTCGTGGTCGAGGAACTGCAGAAGTACTTCCCCGTCACTCGGGGCCTGATCTTCCAGAAAGAGGTCGCCCAGGTGAAGGCGGTCGATGGCGTCAACTTCACGCTCAACGCCGGCGAGACGCTCGGCGTCGTCGGCGAGTCGGGCTGCGGCAAGTCGACGATGGCGCGCTGCATCGCCCGACTGCTCGAGCCGACGGGCGGCAAGATCATCTTCGACGGTCGCGACATCACGCACCTCGACCGGAGCGAGATGCGGCCGGTGCGCCGCGACATGATGATGGTTTTCCAGGATCCCTACGCGTCGCTGAACGCACGAATGCGCGTCGGCGCGATCGTCGCCGAGCCGCTCGAAGTGCACGGGATCGGTACGGATGCCGACCGCAAGCGTCGCGTGCAGGAGCTGCTCGAGATCGTCGGCTTGAACCCCGAGCACTACAACCGCTTCCCGCACGAGTTCTCGGGCGGCCAGCGTCAGCGCATCGGCATCGCGCGCGCCCTGGCGATCAACCCGAAGCTGATCATCTGCGACGAGCCGGTCTCTGCGCTCGATGTTTCGGTGCAGGCGCAGATCCTCAACCTGCTCAAGGACCTGCAGCAGGACTTCCAGCTGACCTATGTCTTCATTGCGCACGACCTCCACGTGGTGCGCCACGTGTCGGACCGGGTCATGGTGATGTATCTCGGAAAGCCGGTCGAGACGGGCACCAAGCAAGAGCTCTACGCAGAGCCGAAGCATCCCTACACAGGCGCGCTGTTGTCGGCAGCGCCGATCGCCGATCCGACGCTCGGGCGTGCGCGAAAGCAGATCGTGCTCACCGGCGACGTCCCGAGCCCGCTGAACCCACCGGCGGCGTGCCGCTTCCATCCGCGCTGTCCCCGCTTCGTCGACGGCAAGTGCAACGTCGACGAACCGCTGCTGACGCCGGTTGCCGGCGCACAGGAGCACGAGTTCGCCTGCCACTTCCCGCTCGAGCGCTGGCCGATGGACGAGGACGATTTCCGCCGCCGGCCGACGCTCGCCGAAACCACCGGCTAGCGGCAGACGGCCCGTGCTGGACCAGCTCCGGGCCGCATTCCGGCGCATCCTCGCGCTTATTGCCATCGTGCTCGGGGGCACGACGGCGCTTGCGGCGGTGCTCGGGGCAGTGTCCGGGAAGAGCATCCTGCACTCGCTCGCCGTCGGCTACTACGTGGTCGGCGCGGCAGTCCTGATCGGGAGCTTCGTGCTCGGCAGCCGTGGGCCCTGGCGGTCCGAAGTGGAGGACGTGAACACCGAGATCGTGACCGGCCAGCCAGCGACCTTCCGCGCCCGGTCGAGACGCAGGCGGCGCAAGGCGACAGCCGAGGAACGCGCGGAGAGCAAGCGCGGGTCAGTTGGCCTGTTCCTGCTGGGCGTGGCGCTCGTGCTGCTCGGCGCGCTGGTCGATCCTTCGAGACGTGCTTTTTAGGCCTGAATCAGCGAAAAGTCCTAACTCTCTGCCGTCGATCGTCGTCACAACTCACAATGGGACGCACTGAGTGCCATAAAACGCGCGAGCGGATCTCGCTCGAGCTCGACGGCGAGCTGTCGCCGCACGAGTCCGTGCTGCTCGAGCGCCACTTGAGCCAATGCGCCGACTGCGTGCGCTTTGCCGACGACGTGCGGCACCAGACGGGCCTGCTCCGCACTGCCCCTCTGGAGCAGCCGCCGCCGTTTGCCGTCCCGCAATGGGCTACGGCGAGGCGCTTCTCGGTGCGCGTCGGAGCCGCGGTTGCATCGACTGCAGCGGCAGCCCTGGTGGCCGTCTCGGTCATGTCCTACGGCAAGCCGGCCGGTAGCCACGCCGCCGCAGCAACGTTCAAGCCGGCCGAGGTGCGTTTGAACGGCCTGCGGCACCCGACCGCCGTTCAGGGTCCGGAACGCCCGAACCTGGGTCTCCAGGACGCGTCGCAGCACGGCCTCGTCGACAACTGATCGACACGCCCTAACGCGCGGCCGACCGGTCAGTCAATCGGGTCGACTAAAGGAATGAGTGCGGGCCTTGGCCGCGGCTGTTAGCCGCCGCCACCCGCCATCGGGATCGGAGGATGCCAGGTCGAGATCCAGGTATTGACCTGCCATGCTCCATTGGGCTTGTCGCCCTTGCGCTCGAGTCCCAGGAAGAAGGGAAGGTGCGGACGGATGTTCGAGCCCGATCCCTTCTTCGCCACGAGGTCGACCTCGAGCATGATCTGCGTCTTGTACGACCAGTCGACGGTGAACGCCGCCGTCTTCGTGTTCCTCGCGGGATACGGGTCTACTCCGAAGTTGCCCTTCTCGAACTCCTTCCGCGTCATATTCCCCTTGAGTGCAGATCCCGTGATGTCGTAGGCCGCAGCGAGGTTCTTGCGGAGGACCGCCGTCTCGAGGAACTTTCGTGCCACCCGGAGCGCTTCCTTGGAAGGCGGCGCCTTGATGAGCTTCACATGCGTCTGCGCAGGCAGGGTAGAGAGCGGCGAATGGATCCCGCTCGTGCCGCGCAAGAGGAAGGCGGAGAGAAAGGCGATGAACCCGATGACGAGCACCGCGCCGCTGAAGATGATCATCCGGCGTTGCGCGCGAGGGGAAGAGAGGATGCCGCCGACCGTGCGGGGCGAAGAAGAAGAGGACTCCATAAGGACTTAGACCAAAGTACCAGAGGAAAGTTAGGGCTGTTTTGACGCGGAGCCGGGCAGCGGCGGCAGGTCGCGGCTGCGGTTGCGGTGCTCCAGGTACTGCTTCTGGCGGCGCCGGGAGCGAACAACCGAGGCGATCCCGAAGCCGAGCGGGAAGAGGAGCGCGAGACCGACCAGCCCGACCGCGATGAGCAGCCACTGCTTGCCCAGCGTTGTCCCGCTCGTCTGCGAGGCCCCCTGGCTGGACGCCGACGGCGCAGCGTAGTCCTGGGGTCCGACCTGGTGCGTGCCGGTCTTCGTCGGCCGCTTCATGACAGCGATCGTGTAGAGGCGATTGACGAGCCAGTGCGAGCCACTCTTCACGACCTCGCCGGCGAAGATCGATGCCGAGGTGTTCGAGCCGTGCTTCGGATGCACGAGAAGATGGTCGAAAGTCACGTAGTTCGGGCCCGCGTCGACCGTCTCCCAGCCCCCGAACGAGTTCTCACGGGTGGGGAAGTAGGGAACGGGGCTGGTGCCCGACCGCCACTCGCGCAGGGTGGAGCCAGATTTCATCTCGGGTCCGGCGAGGCGCCACGCTGTGGCCGGCGAACTGCGGTCGAGGGATGCGTTGAGAAACTTGTCGAGGGTCGCGTTGATCTGGCGCCGCTCCTTCGCCGTGACGCGTGTCTGCTTGGCGAGGTGCTGCGCCGGTGGGGCGTTCTTCGACGGAGCCGCGTTCGGCTGTTTTGGGCTGTGCAAGCCCACGGCGATACCGGCGATGGCGCCGGCGGCAGTGAGCACGATTCCGACTCGGAAAAGGCGCCGCCGTGCTCTCGGCGACGAAGGAACGACCCGCATGCAACGAGCGTACCAGCAGGAAAAAGGGCTACTCTGGCGGCGCTAGATCGCCGCCGGCTCCGTTGCTTCGCTGTGTGTTTCCGCCGTCAGCGGCGCATCCTCGGCGCGCTCGCCGTCGACATGGTGCGCGCGTTCGGACTCTTTCAGAGCCCGGACCAGGAGTTCATGCTCGACGCAGTAGGTACTTAGCGTGAAGGTCGAGCACCCCGGAAACGCACAGCCGTGCAGCATCGGCATTAACAAGAGCTTAACCGTTCCAGGCGGGGATTGTGAGGCTACGTTGGACCCGGTGGCGGGTAAAAGCCGCAACGTGCTGAGAATCATCCCGGCCGCCGCAGTCGTCGCGCTCCTCGTGGCCGGCTGCGGAGGCTCATCCAGACCGGATCGATCGGCGACTCGCGGGGTGCCGCGCATGCTCGCGAGCGAGTGGGCGAATCAGGCGTCTGCGGTGGCAAGTGCCGTGGCCGCCGGGGACGACTGCCAGGCGGCTCAGCTCGCGGCGACGCTCCGCACCGACGTCATCGAGAAGGAGTCTCGGGTGCCGGCTCGCCTGCAACCGGCCCTCCTCGCGGGCGTGAACGCGCTCGCCGATCGCATCGTCTGCAAGGCGCCCCCGCAGACGGTGACGGTCCCGCCCGCGAAGCCGCCTCCGCCCAAACCCCCGGACAAGCACGACCATCACGATCATCACAAGCCCGGCGACAAACAGGGAAACGACGGATGAGTGCTGCGACGCGCATCGATGGACGCTACGAGCTCGTCCGTCCACTGGGTCACGGGGCGATGGCGACCGTCGACCTGACGCACGACCTCGAGCTCGATCGGCCGGTGGCGCTGAAGCGGCTGGCCGAGAACCTTGCCCGAGACGATGACCTGCGGCGGCGCTTCGTTCGTGAGGCCCGCCTCGCCGCGAGGCTCTCACACCCGAACGTGGTGCGTGTCTTCGACGTGGGCGAGGACGACGGCCGCCCCTTCATCGCGATGGAGTACGTGGAGGGCGAGACGCTCGCCGAGCTCCTCGCGCGACGAGGCCGGCTGCCCGCTGCCGAGGTGGCAAGGCTCGGCGTGCAGATCTGCGCCGCGCTGGCCGCAGCCCACGCCGCGGGTCTCGTGCACCGGGACGTCAAGCCTCAGAACCTCATCCTCGGCAGGGACGGCGTCCTCCGGCTCGGCGACTTCGGGATCGCCGTGGGCCACGAGGGAACGCAGCTCACCCTCGCCGGCACCATTCTGGGGACTGCCGGCTACCTCGCGCCGGAGCAGGCCCGGGGCGAACAGGTCACCGCAGCGGCTGACATCTACGCCGTCGGCGCGGTGCTCTACGAGCTGCTCACGGGAGACCCCGCGCGACCCGCAGGATCGCTCTTCGAGCTCGGAGCCATGGACGGCTTCCACCCGCCGAAGCTCGCCGCCCGCCTACAGGGCGTTCCGGTCGAGCTCGTCGCGGCGGTGACGGCCTGCCTGTCCCTGAGACCTGAGGACAGGCCGGCCTCGGCGGCGGCACTCGCGCGCCTCCTCGCTCCGGTGGCGTCGGAGGCGGACACCTTGTCGATGCCCGCCGACCCCGCGCAGCGCGCGACCGAGATCCTCGCGGCGCCTCCCGGCCGGCGGCCGCGACGGTGGAAAGCGCGGCGGCTGGCAGGGGTAGCGGCGCTCGTCGCCGTGGCAGTGGCCGGCCTTGCGGTCGCAATCGCGCTCAACAGCGGTGGCCACGCGTCTCACCCGCCATCTCCGCGCGGAGTCACCCCTCCCGCGCCCGGCGCCAACGCCGTCGAGCAGGCGCAAGCTCTGGCCGCCTGGCTGCGGCAACACAGCGGGTGAATCTTGTTTTAAGAGCGTGTAAGGCCAGCTTTCAAGCCACATCGCTCTCTCTCCATGTGTCGTTGCGAACGCGTAACGGACAAAGACGCAATAGGGGGAGATCGATGAAAACGAACAAGCGCTACGTGACTGCGCTCGGCGGCTCGGTGTGCGCAGCGGCGATCATCACTGGAGCCGCACTGGCCGGAAACCCGCACGGGACTCCTCCCGGGCAGGCGAAGAAGCAGGCGAGCGTCTCGGCGTCCGTGAGCGCAACGGCGTCGGTGTCGGCGGGCGTCAAGCCCAGTGCGACTACCAGCGCCTCCGGGCACAACACGAACGCGCTGGCCGCATCGACGAAGACGAAGCTCTACGGAAACGGCAAGACGGCGGGGCAGATCGCAATGCAGAGTGGCGCCGGCGCGGCGACCAACCTGTACGGCCCCGGCAACAGCCAGCCGCACAAGCCCGTGTGTCCGGGCGGCAAGGCCACGTTCGACGTACACGCGTTGAAGGCTCACGGCACAGCCCCTGGCTGCGCCTCGGCTTCCGTCAGTTCGGGCGGCTCCGTCAGCGGATCTGCGTCGGCGAGCGTCTCCTCGAGCGGGAACGCTGGCGTCGGAGCCAAGGCTTCCGGTGGTGGTAAAGGCTCGCAGGGCGCGTTCACGCCTCCGAGCACGACCCGGAACGGCGGAACCAGCTCACAGGGAGCAGTGGCCGGTACGGCCCACGCCGCGCACCCTGTGCTCGGCGCCGCCAACTTCACCGGTTGACCAGGACCTTCACCACGACACGAATCGGAGGGGCCGTCCCACGACGGCTCCTCCTTCTCCTGTCTGCAGGCACGCTGCTCGCGAGTGGGTGCGGGAGCAGTGGTGGCTCGCCGACCACCAGATCCACGGTCTCGCTGAAGCCGCACCCGCAAGGGGTCGCGCGACACGTGCAGCAGCATCCCGGGGAAACCATCGTCGCCACCGCGGTTACGCGCTCGGTCCCGATCTACCGCACTCCGGCTGCAGGGCATCCGTTCAAGCGGCTCTCGAATCCGACGAGCATCGGCGCACCGCTCGTCTTCCTCGTCAAGTCACGTGGCCGGGGCTGGGAACACGTCTACCTGCCGATCAGGCCCGACGGAGCGACGGGCTGGGTAAGGGACAGTGACGTCTCGCTCGCCTGGAATCCCTACAGCCTGCTTGCACGGCTGAGCAGGCACCAGCTGGTCTTGCGCAAGAACGGGCGGGTCACCGCTCGCTTCCCTGCCGCGGTAGGCCGCTCGGTCCTACCGACCCCAACAGGCCGCTACTTCCTCGTCGAGCTGCTCAAGCAGCCCGACCCGAACGGCGCTTACGGCCCGTACGCCTTCGGAACCTCGGCCTTCTCGAAGGTGCTCTACCACTTCGGCGGCGGCCCCGGCCAGATCGGCATCCACGGGACCGACGACCACTCGAGCATCGGGCAAAGCGTGAGCCACGGCTGCATCCGTCTCCGCAACCGAGACATCGTCCGCCTCGCCCACCTCTTGCCCCTCGGCACGCCGATCACGATTCTCGACTAGCCCAGCCTCGCTCGAGTAGTTCTCGCGTCTCCTCGACGCCGGCTGCCCAGACGCGGAGGACGTCCTCGTCCGGTAGCGCGTAGAAGCCGCCGTACTGGCCGTCGCCGGCCGCCTCGCGCATCGCCCCCGGCGCAGCGGGAAGCGGTTGCGTCAGCGGCTCCTTTCGTTCGGCCGGGAGCTCGACCCCCTCGAGGCGCGTCCACGCGAAGTTCTCCATCCACGACGCGTGGCTCGCGCCCGGGTCGAGCTGCTGCACGAGCTGCCATACCAGCGGGCCGACCCACCAGTTGTGGAACAGCACCTCGGCGTCGGGGTGGGCTGCTCCCCATTCGCGGCGAGCGGCGTCTGCAGGCGCATTTCCTCCGTGGCCGTTGACGATCAGGATCCTCCGGAAGCCCTGGTCGCGTAGCGAGTCGAGCAGGTCCTGGACGACCGCGACGAGAGTGGCGACGCGGAGCGTCGGCGAGCCGGGATAGGCGCCGAAGCTCGGCGTCAGGCCGTAGGCGAGCACGGGCAGGACGGGGATGCCGAGCGGCTCGGCGGCCTCGACCGCCACCCGCTCCGCGAGGATGTTGTCCGTCTCGAGAGAGAGGTACGCGTGCTGCTCGGTCGAACCGATGGGCAGCACGATCCGGTCGTCGCCTCGCAGGTACTTCTCGATTTGGAACCAGTTCAGATCGCGGACGCGCACTCCGGCACAATTTCAAACGGATGGGCCAAACGCTGATCGCATACCTCGCCGCCGCGGTCGCGGCCGCCTCCCATGCCGGTGCGCCGCCCAACGGAGCGACAGCGGCGCTCGTCGCGAGGCCGTTGCACGGTTCGGTCGTCCTCCGCTTGCACCCGGGCGGGAAGGCGCTGATGCGCATCGGGCCACGTGGCCCGCTCGGCGGCCCGCTTGTGCTCGGCGTCGTGGGCGTTCGCGGCCGCTGGGTGGAGGTGACGGCCGAGGCGCTTCGGAACGGGCAGTCCGCCTGGGTCGAGTTCGGACGGGACGTCGCCGTCCATCCGATCCAGTGGACGCTTCGTGCCTCCCTCTCGCGGCGCGTGCTCTACGTCCTGCAAGACGGCCGGGTCGTCCGCACGATCCGCGTTGCGATCGGAGCTCCCGGCTCGCCGACCCCGGTTGGCCATTTCGCCGTCGCCGAGAAGCTCACGGGCCCGTTCGGGGCCGCCTTCGGCCCGCGCATCATCGTGCTCACCGCGCAACAGTCGCACCTGCCGGCGGGCTGGAACCGAAGCGTCACGTACTACGTCGCCATCCATGCCGGCTCGGGTCGGGGCTCGGCGGTCTCGGCCGGTTGCCTGCATGCGACGACAGCCGCGATGCGTTACCTCATGCGCACCGTTCCCCTCGGGACCGCGGTTCAGATTTCTTCGTGAGCGTGCGATGATCGGCGCGCCATGAGCGCGATCGAGCTGCACGAGTACGAGGAAGAGGAGGAGCTACCGGCCTGGAGCCTGCCGGCCGAGGCGGTAGATCGGATTCGCGTGCCGGCGACGCTGCCGGACCAGGTGACGCGGGACTGGGCGCTTGGCGGCTCCACCGGCGCGGGAGTGCGGGTGTGCGTCCTCGACAGCGGCATCGAGCGCGACCATCCGCTCGTCGGACGTGTCGATCGGTCGGTCGCCGTCGTCAAGGGCGAGGACGGCGAGCCGCAGGTGATCGAGGACGAGGAAGGCGATCTCTGCGGTCACGGCACCGCCTGCGCGGGGATCATCCGAGCGGTGGCGCCGGACGTGGAGCTGACGAGTGTCCGCGTCCTCGGCGCCGGCTACACCGGCGGCGGCGAGATCATGCTGCGCGGGCTCGCCTGGGCGATCGAGGAAGGCTTCCCGATCGTGAACATGAGCCTCTCCACGACCCGCACGAAGTACGTGGAGCGGTTGCACGAGCTCGCCGACCGCGCTTATTTCCGGCGCGTCCTCCTCGTCGCGTCGGCCCACAACATGCCCGTCGAGAGCTTCCCCTGGCGATTCGCCAGCGTCATCTCCGTCGGAAGCCACGAGGAGTCGGATCCGCTGACCTTCTACTACAACCCCACGCCGCCGGTTGAGTTCTTCGGCCGCGGTCTAGATCTCGACGTCGCGTGGCTCGGCGGCGGCACGCTTCGCTGTACCGGCAACAGCTTCGCAACGCCGCACATTGCGGCGATCTGCGCCCTCGTCATGTCGAAGCATCCGGACCTGACGCCGTTCCAGCTCAAGAGCGTCCTCTACCAGACGGCGTCGAACGCGAAGGGCGCGACGTGAGCGACCTCGAGGCCGCCGTCGCCGCGGGCGTGATTGGTGCCGACGAGGCACACCGTTCGCTTCTGCAGGCCACGGTCGAGGTCGCGCGGGCGATCTTCCATGCCAAGGCATCGTCCGTCTTCCTCCTCGACGAGGAGGCCGAAGAGCTCGTCTTCGAGGCAGTCGCCGGCGAGGGAGAGGGCGAGCTGATCGGCATGCGCTTCCCTGCCGGGAACGGAATCGCCGGCTGGGTGCTCACGACGCGCCAGCCGCTGGTCGTCGACGACTTGAGTGCCGACACGCGCTGGTCGCGCACCCAGGCGGAGTCGACCGGCTACGTCCCGACGAACATGATGTCCGTGCCTCTGCTCGTCGAGGAGCGCGCACTGGGCGTGCTCCAGGTGCTCGATCGGCCTGCGGAGTCGAAGCTGAAGCTGGCCGAGGTCGATCTCCTCGGCTTGTTCGCGAACCAGGCTGCGATCGCGCTCGATCTCCTGCAACGCGCGCGGCGCGCGCGCCAGGTGCTCGAGGGCGAGGGACGGCTCGCGCCGCTCGCGCGCGTGGCGGCCCGGCTCGAGGAAGGGGAGCGCGACGCGGCGTTCGAGCTGCTTCGTGCCCTCGAGCGGGTGCTCGCGGAGAGCGCCGGCTAGCCCAGCGCGCCCATCCTCGAGGCGACGACGCCTTCGGCGGCGGCGAGCGTCTGCGCGTGGCCCGTGACCGCGGCGATGAACTCGTCTCTCTCGAGGGCGTAGAGCTGGAGCGCCTCGAGTGCCCGCACCGTGGCCGTGCGAGGCACGTCGCGGAGCAGGGCGATCTCCCCGAAGAAGTCTCCGGGGCCCAGCTCCCGAGTCGTGCCGTCGTCCAGCTCGACGGTTGCTCGTCCCGTAGCGATGACATAGAAGTGATTGCCGGCTTCGCCGCGCGAGACCACGACCTGTTCCGGCGTGACGGAGACGGCGGTTGCGCCCGCCGCGAGGCGCTCGAGCACCGGCTCTGGAAGCTGCGCGAAGATCGCGATCCGCCGCAGCAGCTCGAGAGGCTCCTCCGCGATTCGCGCCTCCGAGTCGATGCGCTGCAGCGTGGGCCAGAGCGGAACCGCCAGGACGGGGAGGAAGGCCCCGGTCGCGATCAGCGCATCCCGCGGGCCGAGCCAGCTCACGAGTGCCGGCGCGGTCACCGAGCCGATGGCGATCCCGGCGAGCGAGAGGCTCTCGAAAACGGCAAAGACGCGGCCGAGGACATCGTTCTCCGTCGAGCGCTGCAGGAGGGTGACGCTCGTGACTTCGACGAGGATCGCGGCCGCCCCGATGACCCCGAGGAGGAGGAGTGCCGGTGCAAGCGTCGACAGGGCCGCGGCGATGGAGAGCATCACGCCGAAGAGGAAGATCCCGAGTGCGAAGCCGCCTGCCAGCCGGCGTCGGGCCGCTATGGCCGCGACAGCGAACGCGCCGACCACACTCCCGACACCCATTGCCGTGTTGAGCCAGCCGTAGCCTGCGTTGCCGGCGTGAAGGATCCGCAGCGCGAGGACGACGAGGAGGACCTCGAGCGCTCCATAGACGGCGGAATGCGCTGTCGTCAGGCCGATGACGACTCGTAGCGCGGGAGTGCGCCACATGGTCGTGAAACCCGCGGTCAGCTCCGGGAGGAACTTCGGCCGCTCCGCCCGTTCCGGCGGCTGGTCGCGCGGGACCTGGACGACGAAGAACGCTGACCACAGGAAGAGCGCCCCGTTGAGGGCGAACACGGCGGAGGGGCTACTGACGACGAGGAGGATCCCGCCGAGGGCCGGGCCGGCGAACATGCCCACGGTCGAGATTGTGTTGCCGACGAGGTTCGCGGCGGTCAGCTCGTCGGGCGTCTCGACGAGTGACGGGAGGAGCGCCGCCTGTGCAGGCCCGTACGAGCCCGAGACGACCGTCGACGTGACCGCGAGCACGTACACGATGTACGGGCTGCCGCCGCTGCTCGCGACCGCGGTCATCCCGGCGAAGATCCCGAAGCGGACGAGATCCCCGCCGAGCATGAGCTGCCGCCGAGACCAGCGGTCGGCGAGGACGCCGAGCCAGGGCGCCGCGAGAGCTGCGAACACGAACCGCGCGAAGAACAGGAGCCCCACGGTGCGCGCGCCACCCGAGTGGTACGCGTAGACGGGCAGCGCGACCCCGTACGCCCACGTGCCGAGCGTCGACCCTGCCCCCGCGAGCTGGAGATTGCGCACTCCAGGGTTCGCGAACACCTTGGCAAAGGCGCGTAGGGAAGCGGCGTACCTGCTCACGCGGCGGAGGATCGCAGGCTCGGTTGCGGATTTGAAGGGCCGGTGGGAAGATTTGGGCGCGCACCCACGTCTGGTGAAATGACAGCGCCCGACCCGGGCGTAGAGATTCCGAAGGAGGAGCAATGTCGGACGAGCAGCGCAAGGACGAAGAGTCCGAGGTCGAGGCCCACCGCCGGCGTTTTCAGGGCACTGACGAGCCGAGCGACGAGGGCGAAGAGGACGAGGTCGAGGCGCATACCCTGCGCAAAGACCACATGAAGAAGGACTAGGTTCGACCGTTTCGCGAGGAGGCCCGGCTCCGGCCGGGCTTTTTCGTGGTCCTGTTGCCCTTCGGCCGGGGGATTGCCAGATTCGCCGGGCTATGGAAGATTGCAGTGCAGCAGTCCGTCCAGTGAGGTAACAGCGCCCGGCCGGGGCGCAGAGATTCCGAAGGAGGAGCAATGTCGGAGGAGCTGCTCAGGAACGACGAGCCCAGCGACGAGAACGAGGTCGAGGCCCACAAGAAGCACATGGCGACCGACGAGCCGAGCGACGACGCCGGGTCCGAGGACGACTTCGAGGCGCATACCCTGCGCAAGGACACGATGCGGAAGGACTAGGTCTGACCGTCACGCGAAAGAGCCCGGTTCCGGCCGGGCTTTTTCGTGCTCCGGTGGAAGATTGCAAAGCGACGGCTCGTCTGGTGAGGTGACGGCGCACCCACACCGGGCGTAGAGAGTTTCGAAGGAGGAACAATGTCAGAGGAGCTGCGGAAGGACGAAGAGCTCGAGGTCGAGGCCCATCGCAGGCGTTTTCAGGGCACCGAAGAGCCGAGCGACGAGGCCGAAGAGGACGAGGTCGAGGCGCACAGCCTGCGGCTGGAGGTCATGCGGAAGGACTAGGTTCCGACCGCGTCATGCAAAAAGGCCTGGCTCCGACCGGGCCTTTTTGTTGCTTCTAGAGCAATCGAGCCGCGGCTTCGGCGGCGTCGGCGAGCTTCGTCGCCTCCGCGACGCGAGGATCGTCCTGCAGCGCGGTGAGGTTCACCGCCACGAGCTCTCGCGCGCCTCGTGCCACGGCCGCAGCCAGCGCAGCCGCAGCCACGACGTCTGCCCGGACGCGCAGCTCGACCCGGTCGCCGGCCGCGGCGCAGAGCTCGGCCAGATCGGCGGCGAGCCGGGCGAGCGCGAGCGGCGGCTCGGCCGCGGCGGCGGTGGCCTGCCCGAGCGACCAGTCGCGTTGCTCCGGCCTTGCGGTCGTGTCCGCTTCAGCCCGCGCCTCGAGCGCCTTTCGGTACGCCTCCGCGTCGTCGTCGACGAGTCTCGCCGCCCTCTCGCGCAGCGACTCCGCCTGCGCGGCTACCCCGACGGCGTCCGGCCAGCTGTCGGGCGAGAGCCGTGCGGCCATCTGCACGACGGCCGCGGCAGTTGCGAGCGCTACGGCAAGAGCCGAGCCGGCGCCCGGAACCTCGTGCGGCGCTGCCAGCTCCTCGAGGAGCGCGGGGAGGGAGTGACCGGTGAGCACCGCGGCAGTGTCTCAGCCGGCGCACGTCCCGCGCGTATCAGTCCGTCCTGAGGAGCTGGCGCAGCCTGGAGACGACGAACGGCGAGGGGGCATAACCGGCGGCGGCAACTGCACGCTCGAGGTCGGCCTGGAGCTGAAGCCGGAACGCGGCGTCCTGCTCGGCACGCGCGACGAGCTCGTCGAGCACCGCACGCGCAGCGGGCAGCTCCTGCGCAGCACGTACCCAGCCCTCGGGTGCGGGCGGCAGGAGGCGTAGCAACCGGCCGATTCGTTCCTCGTCGATTTCGTTCATCTCACTTCTCATGACGGCTGAGAGCCCCGACTCCTTCCATCGAGTTCGAAACGAACTTTTTCGAGGCAGCGCGAGATCCGGCTCGCGATCGTTCCCGCCGGGATCTCGAGCGTGTCGCCGATCGTGCGATAGCTCTCGTCTCGGCAAAAGAAACGCTCGAGGATCTCGCGGCACGGGTCGCCGACCTTGTCGAGCGCAGCGCGGACGGTCATCGCTTCGTCGAGCTCGGCGAGAACGTCGTCGATCGCCTGCTCGTCCACGTCTCCCTCGGAAGGCGTGTCACGCGCGAGCAGGCGGAGCTTGTCGATGCAGAGCCGACGTGTCAGTTGAGCGAGCCAGGGGCGCACCGCATCGTCGCTTCGCAACTCCGGCAGCCTCTCGAATGCGCGCGCGAAGACCTCCTGGAAGACGTCCTCGGCGTCGGGTTGCGCGAGCCGGAATCCGCGACCGCAGATCGCATACACGTAGCGCGAGAACCGCTCCACGAACTCGTTCCACGCGGCTGCGTCGCCCTCCCGGCAGCGGGAGACGAGCTGCGCATCGCTTTGCTCGACCGCCATTACCGGACGATACGGCTAGGAGAGCACCCGGTCTAGCGCCGAGACCAGCAGGTCCGTGTGCTCGTCCGAGAAGACAAGGGGCGGCCGGATCTTGAGCACGTCTTCGTGCTTGCCGGTGAGCCCCACGAGGATCCCCTGTTCCCGCAGTTCGTCGGCGACACGCTCGGCCAGCTCCCCGCTCGAGAGCTGGACGCCCGCGAGGAGACCGGTGCCACGCACCTCGACGATCTCCGCCTTGCCGAGGCTCGAGATGGCCGCACGCAATCGTTCGCCGACGGCTGCGCTGCGCTCAGGCAAGCGCTCGTCCTCGAGGACGTCGAGCACGGCGAGGGCGGCGCTCGCGGCGACGGGGTTGCCGCCGAAGGTGGAGAACGTCCTGCCGGCGTAGGGGAACCGCTCGGCGAGCTCCCTTCTCGTCACGACGGCTGCGACGGGGTACCCATTGCCCATCGGCTTGCCGAGTGTTACGACGTCCGGAGCGATTCCGTGGGGGGCGAAGGACCAGAGGCCGGCACCGAGCCGGCCGTGCCCCGCCTGCACCTCGTCGGCGACGTAGAGGCCGCCGGCTGCGTGTGTTCGCGCGAGGAGCAGTCGCAGTTCGGAGCTCTCGGGCGTGTAGACCCCGTCGCTCATGAGCGACCCGTCGAGGAATGTCGCCGCGAGGCCGCCGTCGAGCTTTGCGAGCGCTGTGGCCAGGGCGGGTCCGAGGTCGGCGCCGCTGCCGGGAGCCGGAATCCGGGCGACCGTCGGCGGCCTTTCTTCCGGCGGCCAGTCCTCCGGCGAGAGCATCGCCGCTCCCACGGTGACGCCGTGGTACGCGTGCTCCGTCACGACCGCGCCGGCGTGGCCGGTCACGCCGGCGGCGAGCCGCCACGCGAGGTCGTTCGCCTCGCTGCCGGAGTTCACGAGCAACACGGTGTCCAGGCCCGCATCGGGTGGGAACGTCGCGAGTAACCGTTCCGCGAGCTCGACGAGCGGCGCCGCGAGGTACCGCGCGTTCGTCGCGCCCAGCCGTGTCTGGCGGACGACCGCCTCGGTCACGCGCGGGTGGCAATGGCCCACGACCGGAACGTTGTTGTAGGCGTCGAGGAGCCGGCCGCCGTCGGGCTCGTGGATCCAGACGGCCTCCGCGCGAACCGCGTGGACAGGGCGGCCGTACGTGAGCGGGGTCAGGAGGCCGCCAAAGGCATCGTTCCGGCGCCGGACCAGCTCGCCGCTCGCGGTCGCCGGGCGCTGGCCGCCGAGCTCGCGGGCGACGTCCTCCGGAGCGAGACCGTCGAACAGCTCGAGCAGCTGCCAGGAGTCGTCGTCCCAGGCTTCGATGTACTCGGCGTTCTCGGGGAAGCGGCTCGTGCGCCAGGTGCTGATCGAGACGATCGCGGCGAGCCGGGCGACGACGAGGTCGCCGACGAGCTCGAGCTCGAGCGGCTCGAGCGGAAGGCGCGAGCCGAACCCGTCGAGAGCGAGCCGGGCGACCCGGAAGACGTCGTCGAGCGGCCGCCCCCTCAGATAGGACGCGAGTGCAACCGCGAGGTCGGCCGCGAGCGCGGTGTGGCAGCAGTCGCCGAAGTCGAGGATCCCGGCGAGCCGGCCTTGCTCGTCCAGCACGAGGTTGTCGAGGTTGAAGTCGCCGTGGACGACCTGGGCCCGCAGACGTGGCCATTCCGGCAGCACCCGCTCCTCGAAACGGTCGAGCGCCCGCGCGACGAGCGCACGACGTTCCGGGCTCTCGATCTCCTCGAGCAGCGGCCGCAACCGCGGGGTCGCGCGGACGTTCCAGAGCAGCTCCCTGCCGGCCGCCGGATGGAAGAACGCGCGGAGTGCGAGGCAGAGCCGGGCATGAGCAGCCGCGACGGCGTACACCGCTCCGTCGTCGAGCTCCGGCCCGCCCTTGTAGCCCGGCCGGCGCTCGAACAGCCGCACGTGGTGGCCGTCGAACGTTGCTCGCGGCGCAAGCTGCCGGGCAACCGGTAGATCCGCGTCGACCGCCGCTACATGTGCGATCGCGGCCTCCTCGAGATCGAGCGAGGCCGCGTCCTCGCCGCTGTTCGAGATCTTGAGGACGGCGCCGGCTCCGCCGTCATCGAGCAGGAACGCCTGGTCTCGCTCGCTGCCGAGGTCGGAGGCGCCCGCGTGGACGCCGAAGAGCTCCGACGCGATGTCGGCGGCCTCGTCGCCCGTGAAGCGGGGCGGCGCAGAGTCGAGGACGGAACTCACGGCTGACCGATCGTATTCGCGTTCTAGAAACGGCGAAGCGGCGGGAAGGCCCGCCGCTTCAAAAACTCCGCCGCAGAGTTGTTGCCGTCAGCCCCGAGCGGGAGTCAAGGAGATATTCGCGCGCGGTGACATCCCTGGGCCTCCCCCTTTTGGGGGATCTGCGGAAGCTTGTGGAAAACCTGTGGATCAGCCGCCCCTTCTTGGCCTTATTCTCGAGCGCGTCGGCCTGGTGGTCCTGGCTTGCCTTGGCCACGACCCAAGCCGAAGAGAACGATAAGAATCCGGCGCATCTGCCGTTCCTTGTCTAGAGTGATGGCAGTGGTTGCGCGCAGGAAATCGCTCCGGATTGGCGTCATCGCGGCCGTCGCGGCGGCCGTTGCCGTCTCCGCGGCGGTCTGGAGCGGAACGGGCGCAGCGAGCGCTCGTCATTCGACGAAGGCGCCGACGGTCACGACGCGGAAGGTCGGGAAGCTCGGCGTCATCCTCGTCAACGGCGCTGGCCGCACGCTCTACATGTTCGTGCCGGACAAGCAGAAGAAGGTGACCTGCAAGGGTTCGTGCGCGGTCATCTGGCCCCCGTTGAAGATCAAGGCCGGGCAGAAGCCGACGGCCGGCGGCGCGGCGAAGAAGTCGCTGCTGGGGACGGATCCGAACCCGAGCGGTGGGCGCGTGGTCACGTACAACCACTGGCCGCTCTATACGTACATCACCGACCACAAGCCGGGCCAGGCGACGGGACAGGGCGTCAACAACAGCGGCGGCCTCTGGTACGTCCTCTCGGCTTCGGGCAAGGTCATCAAGAAGTAGCCGGCGGCGCGAGCAGCGCCACCACCGGATCCTCGCGACTGCCGAGCAGGGTCTCGACTTCGGCCTCGCTCGTCTCGAGCCGCTCGACGCGGGCGCCCATGGCCTCGAGGAAGGCGTCGGGCGGGTCGAGAAACTCCAGCCCGTTCGGCGTCCGGTAGTGCATCGCCACCACGACCAGCGGCTTGAGCTCGCGCACGAGCGCGGCTGCAGCGTCCGGCGCGATCGTCGGCCCGCCGCCGATGGGGAGGAGCAGGACGTCGACCTCCCCGAGCGCCTCCCTCTGCTCTGGCCGTAGCGCCGGCTGGCCGAAGTCGCCGAAGTGCGCCATCGCCTGCCCGTCGAGGACGAAGCGGAAGATCGTGTTCGGGCCGCGTTCGGTGCCGGCAACGCCGTCGTGTTCCGACGCGATCCCCACGACCTCGCCGAGCGGAGACTCGTGCTTGCCTGCCTTCGCGAGCACGAGCGGGTCTCCACCGATCGCCTCGACGCCGTTGTGGTCGAGGTGATCGTGCGTGACGAGCAGGAGGTCGGCCTCCACGCCTTCGATGAGCGGGAAGGGCCAGCTCCAGCCACTTCGGGCCGGCGACGCATTTGCGAGGTCGCCAAACGGGTCGATGAACACGCGGTGCTGCTCTCCGCTGAGCAGGAACGCGGATTGGCCGTACCAACGGATCTGCATCTAGGTTCCTCCTCAGTGTCCGGACAGTCGTCGTAACAGTGGCACCGCTGCGAGCAGCGTTTGCTGCTCCTCGGCGCTCAGTTCGGCCGCGATCGCGGCGGCGAGCCATCCCTCCCTTTTGCCTCGCTCCTCGAGCACCCGTTCGCGGCCCCGGTCGGTGAGCTCGATCTGGATGCGCCTGCCGTCAGCGGGATCGGGCCGCCGCTCGATCAGCCCGGCGGTCTCGAGCTCGCCGAGCGTCTGCGCCATCGACTGTGGTCGCACGCGCTCGCCGGTCGCGAGGCTGCTCGCCGTACGTGGGCCTTCACGGTCGAGCCGGCTGAGCACGCTGGCCTGCGCCACCGGGAACGAGTACTCGGCACGGAGCCTTCTCACGAGCTGTCCGAGCACGATCCGGAGCTCGTGTGCGGCGGCGGTGACCTTGGGTGAGGGGCGGGTCACGCGGAGAGTTTAGACAGGTAGCCTGAACAGCCTGCCTGTGGATCGCACCAACTACAAGTGGGTTGCACTGTCGAACACGACGCTGGGAGTGTTGCTCGCCACGATCGACGGGTCGATCGTGCTGATCGCGATGCCGGACATCTTCCGCGGCATCCGCCTCGATCCGCTGCAGCCGGGCAACAGCTTCTACCTGTTGTGGATGATCCTCGGCTTCCTCGTCGTCTCGAGCGTGCTCGTGGTCAGCCTCGGGCGGCTCGGCGACCAGTTCGGGCGCGTGCGGATGTACAACGTCGGCTTCGTCGTCTACACGCTGGCGTCGCTGCTCCTCACGATCGACTGGCTGCACGGCAGGGCCGGCGCCGACTGGCTGATCGCCTTCCGGATCGTGCAAGGGATCGGCGCAGCGTTCCTCGTCGCGAACTCGGTCGCGATCCTCACCGACGCGTTTCCGGCGAACCAGCGCGGCCTCGCACTCGGGATCAACAACGTCGTCGGCATCAGCGGCATGTTCATCGGACTCGTGCTCGGCGGTGTGCTCGCGCCGATCTCCTGGCGGCTCGTGTTCCTCGTCTCCGTTCCGACGGGCATCGCCGGGACGATCTGGTCGTACCGGAGCCTGCGCGAGATCGGCGTCCGCACCCGCGAGCCTGTCGACTGGGCGGGGAATCTCACGTTCGCGGCCGGGCTCGTGCTCGTGATGGTCGGGATCACGTACGGGATCCGGCCGTACGGGAGCCACCCGATGGGCTGGACGTCGCCGCTCGTGGACGCGTGCCTCGCCGGCGGAGGAGCTCTGCTCGCTCTCTTCGCGCTCGTCGAGGTGCGCTCTGCGGCACCGATGTTCCGGCTCGGCCTCTTCCGGATCCGGGCTTTCACCTTCGGCGTGCTTTCGAGCTTCCTCTCGGCCGTCTCGCGCGGAGGCCTGATGTTCATGCTGATCATCTGGCTCCAGGGGATCTGGCTCCCCTCGCACGGCTACGACTTCGCCTCGACGCCGCTCTGGGCTGGAATCCGGATGCTCCCGCTGACTGTCGGGTTCCTCCTTGCCGGGCCGCTCTCCGGGATCCTCTCCGACCGCTACGGGCCGCGGCCGTTCGCGACCGGAGGGATGCTCGTCTCGGCGTTGAGCTTCGTCCTGCTCGAGATGCTGCCGGTCGACTTCTCGTATCCCCTCTTCGCCGCGATCCTTCTCCTGATGGGGCTCTCGATGGGCGCCTTCGCGGCCCCGAACCGGGCTGGGGTGATGAACAGCCTGCCGGCGCAGCACCGGGGAGCCGGCGGCGGGATGAACCAGACGTGCCAGAACTCCGCGCAGGTGCTTTCGATCGGGATTTTCTTCACGCTGATGATCGTCGGCCTCTCTGCCACGCTGCCGCACTCCCTCGCGACTGGACTGCGAGTCCACGGCGTCCCCCCGGGGGTTGCGACACACGTGAGCCACCTACCGCCGGTGTCGGTGCTCTTCGCCGCCTTCCTCGGCTACAACCCCGCGAAGGAGCTGATCGGCCCGCATGTTCTTGCGCACCTACCCGCGCACGACGCGGCGGCGATCCGCGGGCGCGGCTTCTTCCCGCACCTGATCGCGACGCCGTTCCACGCCGGGCTCCGCGAGGCGTTCGGCTTCGCGATCGCCGCGTGCCTCGTGGCGGCGCTCGCATCCTGGTCGCGCGGCGGACGCGTCGTGCGGCCCGAGGAGCACGCACTCGAGCAGGCGGTCGACTAGGCGCGCACGGTCTGCACGGCGAAGAAGACGGCGTAGAGGACGATCAGGAAGGCACCTGCGCTTCGGCCCGCGCCGCTCTGACGCCCGAAGAGGACGAGGGCAACCGCGGTCATCCCGAGTAGCCACGCAAGGTCGAACACTGCGAGACCGGAGAAGTCAGTCAAGCTGCCAAGCGCGGCCGGCAGGGCGATCCCGGCGACTACGTTGATCGAGTTGGAGTTCAGCGTCTCGCTGACCAGGGCTGAGCCTCGTCGTTGGAGCCCGAAACGGACGCCCGTCCAGGCGTTCGGAAGCGCGGCGAGGATGCCGAGCACGAGCACACCGACGATGGTCTGGGGGACCGACCAAGCATGGGCGAGATCGGTTGCCCCCCGCACCGCGCCGACGCTGCCTCCGATGATCAGGATGAGCGCGGCGACGAGAATGGTCGTCAACCTGGCCGCCTCCCGCCGTGAGTCGAGCGGCCGCGTGGGGCGGTGGCCTTCTCCGAGGCTCCGACGGAGGAAGCGCGACTGGGCGGGCCGGAGCCGGAGCAGACGTGCGAGGTGCGGGCCGGCAGCGAGTAGTGCGACGTACGGCACCGCGGCGGCGGCGGCGAGCAGGCTGCCGGACGTCGGGCCGACGCCGCCGGCGGCGACCGCAAGCGCGACGGCTACGAGCCAGAGCCCGACGAACGCCTCGATCTCGAGCGCCTCGTGGCGCCCCTGCACGACCCCGGTGACGACGGCGCTCAGGCCGAGCATCGCTGCGACGTTGAACGTGCTTGCGCCCACGACGACGCCCACGGCCTCCGCATGCTGGTGCTGGACGAGTGCAGTGATCGCCGATGAGATCTCTGGCGCATCGGCAGCGAGGGCGGTCAGGAGCCCCAGCAGCGCCTCCGGCAGGCCGAGCCTGAGCCCGATGTGGTCGAGATGCCGCGCGAACTGCGCGGCCGCAACCAGCATCAGGACGATGGAGGCGACGAAGACGGGGGCGGCAAGTGGGGGCGTCATCGGCTTTCGCCGACCAGCCTTCCCGGCACACCGCTCGGAACGCTAGCGCAGGAGGATCAGAGGTCTGAGGGGGGAGCTTCTTCGGACTCGATCTCCGACTCCGCGATCTCGGCCGCGTCCCTGCCCGCCAGACCCGGCACAGGCCCGCCACCGGTGTAGCCGTGCGTCATGCGGTCGATGTCCTGCTGCCCCTCGTCGGGAGCGCCGAACTCCTCCTTCAGATCTGCCGCGCCTTCCGCATCGCCGGCATCGACGCGCGGCGGACCGGAGAGCAAGTTGCGAAGACGGTCGAGGAAGCTCATCTCTCGGGAGCATAAGCGATCATCCGGTTGTGATCGTCTCGTTGCACGTCGCGGTCGGTGGCGCGGCCGGCGCGCTCCTTCGCTCACGTCCGCTCGCGCTCCTGCTCGGGCCACCGCTCCACCTCGCCGGCGACCGGATCCCGCACGAAGACATCCCCGATCGGAGCTTCGAGGTCGGCAGCGGCCTGGTCGCGCTCGGGCTTCTCGCGGCTCGGCGCGGTCCGTTCGACGCCGCTGTGCTCGGCGCTGCTGCGGCGTCGATGCCGGACCTCGAGCACCTCGTGCCGTGGCTTCGTCCGCGCGGCGAGATGCTCTTCCACCGCGGACGCGGACGCCACGGGGTCGGCATCGCGGTGGAGACGCAGCTCTTGCTGGCAGGTGCCACTGTCGGCTGGCTGCTCGCGCGGCGCCGGTAGCCTCGCCCGCGTGAAGGTCGGGATCGTCGTCCCGTATTCGTGGTCGTTCGGCGGCGGCGTCGTCGACCACGCCGACGCGCAAGCTCGCGCGCTCGAGACGCTCGGAATCGAGACGCGCCTCCTGATCGGCAACGACCCGCCCGGGTCGTTCAGCCGGATCCTCCACCCGCGCCAGGGCAGACCTGGGCCGCCTCCGCCGAACGTGATTCCGCTCGGCCGGTCGGTGATCGTCCCGGGGAACGGTGCACTCTCGAACCTCGTCCTGAGCCCGCATGCCGTACCGCAGTTCCGCCGCGCCCTGGCGCGGGAGCAGTTCGACCTGCTGCACGTACACGAGCCGCTCGCCCCGATGCTCAGCACCGCGGCGCTCGCCCTCTGGGACGGGCCGGCGGTCGGGACATTCCACGCAGCCGGCGACTCGGCCTGGCGCCCGATCGCGGATGCGCTGTGGGGGTTCCTGCTCGAGCGGATCGATCTGCGCATCGCCGTCTCGGAACAGGCTCGGCTCACTGCCCGTACCTCTCACGCCGGCGAGTACGAGGTGATCCCGAACGGCGTCGACATCCCCGAGCGGATCGATCCGGCCGGCCGCGCCGACCGGATCGCCTTCGTCGGACGCCACGACCCGCGCAAGGGCCTCCCCGTCCTGCTCCGCGCGTGGCCGCGGCTCCGGGATGCCGGCGTCCGGCTGCGGCTGATCGGCGCCGACCCGCTCGCCGTGCGCCTGCTCCTCACCCGCCTTCGCGTCTCGGACGAAGGGATCGACGTCCTCGGCTTCGTCTCGGACAACGAGCTCACCGCGGAGCTCGCCGCGGCCAAGCTCCTCGTCGCGCCCTCGCTCGGCAACGAGAGCTTCGGGATGGTCATCACGCGGGCCTTCGCCTGCGCTACTCCGGTCGTTGCCTCCGATATCCCCGGCTATCGCGAGATCCTCAGGCCGGAGACCGGAGCCCTCGTTCCGCCTGAAGATCCCGAGGCTCTAGCCGGCGCGGTCCTAGGCTTGCTCGCCGACGAGCCCGCGCGGCTGGAGCTCGGCCGTGCGGCCCGGGAGCGCGCAGAGCGCGAATATGCGTGGCCGCTGCTCGCCAGGCGGCTCGAGGACTGCTATGAGCGCGTTCTAGCCGGCTAGGCGCGAGGCGCCGGCAATGCGCAAAACCCGCGGACCTACGAGCCGCAGGAACCGGTTCGGCGTCTCGACGATCGGCTCGCCGTCCTCGCCGCTCAGCTCCGCGATCGTCGCGTCAACGCGACGCTTCACCTCGAGCACGCCCTCACGGAGCCCCAGCTCGTCCAGCCGGACGGCGAGGCGCTTCATGTTCATCACGTAGTAGTAGAGAGAGTCGACGTCCGGGCCGTACGACTCTGCGAGATGCGCGTCGATGAGGCCGTGCGACGCCTTGGCGCGCCGCACCATTCGGTCGGCGAGGTCCATGTACTCGCTGCACACGCCGACGAGCCGTTCGGCGGCGCCTTCGAACTCCTCGAGAAAGCGGTGCGTCGCGAGGACGGCGATGCGGACGTGACGGCCCTCGTCGCGGCGGACGTTCGTCTGTCCCTCCTTCATTCCCGGCAGGTCGTAGGCGTCGTAGAGCGCATTGCCCTTGGCGCGGCGGATCACGACGTCGCTGTTCGCGACGACGTCCTCGCTGAGCACGCCGTAGATGAAGATCGCCGTGTAGAGGTCTTCGAGAGGACGGTTCGGGCGGAGGAGGTGCCGCATCTCGTCCTCGAACCGGTCGAAGAGGATTTCGGCCACGAAGTTGTTGTACTTCTTAGCCATCTGGTCGACCTCAGCAGCGGGGATCCCGAGCACCTCGGTCGCGACCCGGAGCAGGCTGCCGCGATGCATCCGCTCGTCGTGCTCCTGCGTCATGAGCGCAGCGCGCATCCCCTCGTAGTCGGGCCGCTGCGGCACGGCGGCGACGATCCGGTCCATCCAGTCGTCGACGATCCCTTCCGCGCGGTAGATCGTCCCGAAGATCCGCTTCACCGCCTCCTGTTGGCGGCTGGGAAGCTGACGGAAGCTCTCGGTGTCGGTCGAGAGGTCGACGCTGTACGCGTCCCAGGTGTGGACGTGGGCAGCGGCGAGGATGTCGCCGAACGTCTTCCAGCCGCCGGTGACCTGCCTGTCGGCGGCCTCGTCGTCGGCGATCAGCGCCTCGATCTCGCCCAGGAGCCGGGCGATCTTGCGGCTGCGAGTGGGGAGGTCGGTGGCTACTTCCACGTCAGAAACTTTACGCCGGAGGAGAGTCTGGGCGCCGGCAGTTCCCGACGCCCAGCTCATTACTCAGTAGGAGAGGACGCAACCCCCGTTGTTGCTGTTGAAGGCGTTGCTCCAGAGGGACTGGACCGGGAAGGAGTTGCCGTTCAGAGAGACGTTGGCCGACGCGCCCTGGTTGCCGCTCGTGATCCAGGCGCACTTGTCCCCGTTCTCGGCGCCGCTTCCGTCGAGCCAGCCTCCGTTCGGATACTGGTCGGTGATCGTCTCGGCCATCTCGTGGCCCTCGACGATCGTGATGCCGGCCTTCGGGCCGAGGCCGTTGAAGTTCGCCCCGCACGAGCTGCCCGCATCGGTGATGTACGGCAGGTTCGTGTACGCGATGTAGCCGTACGAGGACGAGGTCGAGCTGTGCCACGCGCAGTACTGCGTGCCGAAGCCCGAGGCGCTGTTGTGCGTCGCGGTCGCGATGACGTACTGCGTGGTGTTGTTCGAGCCGCTCGCGGTGTTGCCGAAATGCTGAGCAGCTCTGATCGCCTCACCCGCGAGCTGCGACTGGGTGGGCTGCACCGGTGCGGCAGAGCCGCTGTCGTACCAGACCGATGCGGTCGAATCGAAGGAGACTCCACCGCCGGCCGCCGTGCCGCCTCCGTTGCAGAAGGTCGTGCCGGGGGCGACGCCCTGGCAGTACTGCGTGACGCTCCTGAGCCAGGAACTTCCACCGACATTGCCGAAGAAGCTCGCGAGGAGCGCTTCCTCACCCTGCGGATCGTTATCCGTCCATTGCGAGCCCCAGAGGACGAGGTAGAGCTTGGGCGCGGTCTCGACGCCGATTCCTGCGACGCCGCCGCCGTACTGCAGGTTGTTCGTGCGCCTCGGTCTTGCCGGCTTCGCGGGTTTGAAGCCGAGCGGACGCATGATCGACCGCTTGGCGGGTGCCTGATTCGAATGGGCTGCCGACGCCGAGAGACCGGCCGTCAAGACTCCGGCCGCGGCGAGCACCCCAACGATGGCGGCGCAGAGATAGCGCCTCCTCATTACGCCTCCTTGCTGGACGACTAAGAGAGTCCCGGAGGCTAGAAGTTCGGGCGGCTGCGCACAAGTCCTCGCCCGAGGGCGGGGAGGGAGGTGGAGGATCCGCGCCGCGGCGGGGATCCTCCACCGGCCGTGCCTAGGAGTGCTTCCAGGCGACGGAGAAGCTGCCGGCCGAGGTGAAGTTGCTGGGCTGAGCTTTCACCGTCGAGCCCGACTGCATCGTGATCGGATCGATGCCGGGGGTCGATGCGGTAAGCAAGGCGCCGTTGGCTGTGGCGCCGGAGAAGTTCACGCTGCCGAAGTTCGCGAGCGGCAGTACGCCACCGCTGCTCGAGGGAGCCTCGGCGATAACCTCAGCCGACGCGAGCTTGGCGGACTTGAGCCTCGCCGTGACCGTCCTGCTCCACGCCGTTCCGTCCGAGATCGTCAAGGTGAAGCTGCCCGAGCCATTGGTCGTCACCGATGCGGACATTTTGTCCCCGGGGCGTACGGGATTGCTGAAGTTGCTCGGGAACTTCGGATACATCTCGTACCAGGCGTAGTACTGGGGCGTCGAACCAGAGCAGTCCGAGTCCGTGCCGGTCTGCTCGACCGTGCCCGATGTGTCGCCGTCGAGTCCGACCCAGAAGCTCGAATAGGCCGTTCCCGCGCAAGACACCGACGGCACAGTCCACGATGAAGACACCTGCGTGTAGCGACCGCCAGTGACTGCATACCCCGACCAGTTCGTGCTCGTCGAGTTGGTGATCTTGTGGTTCGGAGCGTGCCGGATACTCGAAGCCGCGCCTCCCGTGGCAGAAAGCGCCGCGACTGCGGCAAGGACCCCCACGATGGCGACGCTGAGATAGCGCCTACTCATCACGCCTCCTTACTGGACGACAGAAGCTCACGGAAGCTAATGGTTCGGAGAGCTATGCACAAGTCCCTCGCTCGAGGGAGCCACACCCGCGGTTGTTGTGACCGCGCTCGAGTGCAAATCTCTTCTGTGTGCACCTGCCAGCAGGTCGACCGCCTCGGACGAGCCGCTTCAAGATGGGGCGAGTTGTCGTCCCGCTGCTCGTCGCGGTGCTCGCCCTCTCCATCTGTGGCTGCGGGTCAGGCAACAAGCCGAAGCGCGAGGTTCTGAGATCGGTGAACCTGCTCTCCGCGGATCTCTACGTCAGGGTGGCCGGACCAACAGGCGTGGTCGATTACATCGTGAGCCGTCTAAAGGCGAGCGCTTTCGAGACGTTCGGCCGCGGCGCCTTCCTCCCGCCGCGGGTTCGCCATCACCGCCGACAAGAGGTCTGTTCCATCACTCGCACCATCGCCAGTACGGACAGTCCAAGCCTTCAGGCCTGGCGCGGAAAGAAAGTCAGGGTGCAGGTCTACGGAAGCAACAAAAGCTCCGAGGCAATCTTCTGCCAGATCATTCCCTTCGTTCTCGCAGAGGCTCCTGACCCCACCGAGTAAGGAGCGCGCTCCCGGGAAATGTCATCCAGCGGCGGAATGCGGATAGAACTGGCTGACGGCGAGATGCTCGAACTCTCCGACCGCGAGGCGCGGACGCTCTACGAGACGCTCCTGGAGCGCGCGCGACAACGCGGAGCGATCTCTGCTGCGCACAAGCTTCGCCCGGCTCTTGCGTGGTCTAGCCGCGCTGGGACGAAGGTCGCGTTGGATGAGTTCGAGACTGAAGCCGTACAGGCGGTTCGAGAGGACAGCCGGCCGGCTAGTTGAGGTGCCGAAGGGCCGCGCGGGCGGCGTGGTAGCCGCACATCCCGTGCACGCCGCCGCCCGGGGGCGTGGAGGCGGAGCAGAGGAAGACGCCCGGCAGCGGGGTCGAGTACGGCGACCAGCGCGCGACGGGCCGCGTGAGCAGCTGGCGCAGGTCGGCGAGCCCGCCGTTGATGTCGCCGCCGACACAGTTCGGGTTCTCGCGTTCGAGGTCGGCCGGACCGCGCGCCGAGCGCGCGAGGATCCGGTCGCGGAAGCCCGGGGCGAAGCGCTCGACCTGCGCCTCGATGCGTTCCGTCATGTCGAGGCCCGAGCCGTTCGGGACGTGGCAGTACGCCCATGCCGTGTGCCGTCCGTCCGGCGCGCGTGTGGGGTCGAAGAGGCTCTGCTGGGCGAGGAGGACGTAGGGGCGCCCTGGGATTCGACCCTGCGCAGGCGCCGCCTCGGACGCGGCGATCTCCTCGAGGGTGGCGCCCAGATGAACGGTTGCCGCGTGAGCGCAGTCCTCGGCACGCCAGGGGATCGGCCCGTCGAGCGCCCAGTCGAGCTTGAAGACGCCCGGCCCGTAGCGGTAGCGCTCGAGCCGGCGGCGGTAGCTGTCGGGAAGCCGGTCGCGGGCGAGCGCCAGCAGCGCGCGGGGCGTCACGTCGAGCAGGACGAGACGAGGCTCGCCCAGCTCGGCGAGCGACTCGACGCGCCGGCCGGTCTCGATCTCTCCGCCGAGCGAGCGGAGGTAGGAGGCGAGCGCGTCGGCGATGGCCTGCGACCCCCCGCGCGGGAACGGCCAGCCGACCGCATGACCGAGCAGCCCGAGCATGAGCCCGAACGCCGCGCTCGGCGGCCGTTCGAGCGGCAGCATCGAGTGCGCGGCGAGCCCTGCGAAGACGCCGCGCGCTTTCGCGCCACGAAACGAGCGTCGGGCGACCGTCGTCGCCGGCAGCAGGGCGCGCAGGCCGAACCGGGCCAGCGTGACCGGGTGCGCCGGAACGTGCAGTGGAGCGAGGATCTCCTCGAGAAGCGAGTCGGCGTCGCGGGCGAGCGGCGCGAAGAGCCGCCTCCAGCGCACGTCGTCCTCCCCGAGCATCGGCGCCGCCGCCTCCGGTGACCGCCCGAGGAGGACTGCGCTTCCATCGTCGAACGGATGCGCGAGCGCTGCCAGAGGCTGGACCCACTCGAGGCCGTGAGCTTCGAGGGGCAGCGTGCGGAGGAACGGTGACGCGACACCGAGTGGATGGATCGCAGAACAGACATCGTGGACGAACCCCGGCAGCGTCAGCTCGGCCGAGCGGGTGCCGCCGCCGATGGTCTCGGCGGCTTCGAGAACGCGCACCGACAGTCCCGCCCGCGCCAGCTCGACGGCCGCTGCGAGCCCGTTCGGGCCTGAGCCGACGACGAGGGCGTCAGCCATCGCGGGAGCGTAGGATCGAGGCGTGGAAGCCCAGATCCGCGAGGGGCAGGCGCCGGCGGTGATCGTGGCGCTCCAGGCAGGCGAGCAGCTCACGTCGGAGGCCGGAGCGATGACGTTCGTCTCGGGGGACATCGCCATGGAGGTGGAGATGCCGGGCGGTTTCGGCGGCGGGTTGAAGCGCAAGCTGCTCGCCGGCGAGAGCCTCTTCGTGACCCACTACAAGGCAAACGGGGCGGGTTCGGTGGGGCTCACCGGGCCGTTCCCGGGCTCCATTCGCCAGCACGAGCTCGACGGCGAGATCATCTGCGAGAAGCACGCGTACCTCGGTCATTTCGGCGACATCGAGATCGAGAGCGCCTTCGCCCAGAAGCTCGGCATGGGCTTCCACGGAGGAGGCGAGGGGTTCTTCCTCCAGCGGGTGAAGGGGAACGGCACAGTCTGGCTGCACGGCGGTGGCGACTTCCTCGATTTCGATCTAGCCGCGGGCCAGGGACTGGTCGTGGACACCGGGTGCACGGTCATGATCGAGCCGACCGTGAGGTACGAAGTGAAGCTGCAGGGCGGAGTGGCGAAAAGCCTGTTCGGCGGCGAGGGATTGTTCCTCGTGCACATGACCGGGCCGGGGCACGTGACTCTGCAGACGCTGCCCTTCACCCGCACGGCGCGCCGTGTGCTGGCCGCGGCCGGCGGCGGCCAGGGCGAGTCCGGGGTCGCTGGGCTGCTGGGCAAGATCATCGAATAGGAGGTACCGACCCGTGAGTTTCTTCAACAAGGCGAAGCAGGCGGCCGAGCAGGCCGCGGCGAAGGTGCAGGAAGGCGTCGAGGACGTCCAGCAGAAGCGCGAGCTGAGCCAGGCCTACGGCGAGCTCGGCAAGACCGCGTTCGCGCTGCTCGAATCGGGCGAGATCTCGCACGCGGGCCTCGAGGCGGGAGCGGCGAAGATCCGCGAGCTCAACGCCAAGATCGCAGAGCCGTCGTCAGCGACTGCCAGCTCGAACGACACCCCGGGTGCCGACCCGTCGCAGCCGCCGGCGATGCCGACGTAGCTACTGCGAGGTGAATTTCGTCGACGCGAGCAGCGCGTCGACGTTCTTCTCGGACTGAGCGAGGCCCGGCCCCCGCAGGCACGCGGTGAAATAGGTCAGGGCCGACGGCAGCGGATGCGTCGCGACCGCGACATCGATCGTCCGGTCGGCGCCGATCCTGCGGCACTCTCCGCCCGTCTTCTCCTGGCGCGCCGCGGGGTGGCCTCCGACCTGGATCTGCGTGCCCGGCCCCAGTCCCATGGCGAGCAGGCCGTTCGTCTCCCACGTGACGAGCACGCCGCCGGGCTGGAGGTGGTCGACCGGGAAGTCGCAGCTCGTCGTGTTCCCGGTCGTCGAGCAGGGAGCGTGCACCGGCTGTGTGCTCAGGTAGACGAGCGGGTTGAAATGCAGCGAGACGGTCGGCAGCGCCGGCTTGTACTGCGTCCACGCGGACGGGTAGCTGAAGCTGAGGCCGGCGCCCGTGTACGTCGCGAGCGGCGGATCCTTCGGCGCCGCCTGTGCATCGCTGCCGCCTCCGCACGCGCTCGTCACCGACGCGAGGGCGACGATCGCCAGGGCGCAAAGGAGGAGGCGCCGCTGAGTCAGGCGGGCGTCCATACCTCTTTATCTACCCGCAGGCCCAAGGTTGCGAACGGCCCGAATGGCCAGGACCCGCCGCCTGAACGACCGGCGGTGTCTACGGCGTGCGTAGGGCATGTGCCACGAGTGACAAGGCAAGTGTGATGACCGTCGCGGCGACGAAGATCACGCCGAGGGACACGAGCCGGGCCGCGACGAGCCTC
>DATFHC010000007.1:0-8681 GCA_035248765.1 Gaiellaceae bacterium | reverse complement strand
CCCGTTCGCACGCGTCGGCTCGGGACACGGCATCAGCTCCGGTGGCCAGGACGGCTCGCTCGCCGTCGCAATCGGACTGGGAATCGAGGACTGATGCGCGCCGTCAACCTACTCCCCCGCCAGCAGGTCCAGCAGAAGCGAGAACGCACGAACACGGTCGCGCTCGGAGCCGGAATCGGCGGAGCCGTGGTCGTGCTCGTGCTCGCTGCAGGCTTCCTGCTCGCGAACCGGAGCGTCAATCGGCAGCGTGATGCCCTCTCCACCGCCCGGGCCGTGCTGGCCGCCACGCCCTCGCATCACGTGTCGGCGCAGACGAACGCCTTCCGCTCCTCGATCCTCAGCCAGCGTGAGCAGCGGTCGCTCGCCCTTGCAGCGGCAATCGGCAAGCGGGTGGCCTGGGACCGCATCCTGCGCCGGATGGCGCTCGTGCTGCCCGACGATGTCTGGCTCACGAACGTGTCGGGCACGATGCCCCTCGAGACCGCGGCGCCGTTGACAATCCCGACGTCCAGCGCCCTCCCGGCTACGCCGACCGCGTTCACGCTGCAGGGGAGCACCTACAGCCAGGCGGGGGTTGCGCGGCTCCTCGCGCGCCTCCAGGTCGTCCCGGACCTCCAGAATGTCCAGCTCCAGAGCAGCACGGCAACCGTGATCGGGAGCCAGCGAGTCATCAACTTCACGATCGTCTCGGACATCCGCAAAGGAAGGGGAGCCTCGTGACCGCCCGTCTCGCAAGCCTCTCGCCGAGAGCCCAGGGCGCGGTCATCGCCGGTGTGCTCCTCGTCGTCCTCCTGCTCGGCTACTTCGTCGTGATCTCGCCGAAGCGCTCTACTGCCGCGGATTTGAAAAAGCAGACGGCGGCGATCCAGAAGCAGATCGACCAGAACAGGTCGAGTGCGTTCACCAAGGCGCTGCCCGCAGTGCGCGCGGCCAGCATCTTCAAGTTGACGCAGGCGATGCCCAGCCAGCTCGACACGCCTGACGTGATCCTGCAGCTGAACCAGCTCGCCGACGACTCGGGCCTGTCGTTCGATCAGATCGAGCCGGGCGCTGGGAATTCGAGCGCCGCCGCGGTCACCACGGACCCGTTCGCGACCGAGCCGATCCAGGTTCAGTTCACCGGCAACTTCTACAACCTCCTGGCGTTCCTCCAGCGGCTGCGCAACCTCGTCCGCGTGGAGAACGGAAACCTCTTCACCGCCGGACGCCTCTTCGACGTGAGCGACGTCGCGTTCGCTGCCGGATCGAAAGGCTTCCCGCAGATTCAGGCCACGCTTACCGTCAACGCCTTCGTGCCCCAGGCGCCGGCCTCGACCACGGCGGCCCCAGGCTCGACCGACACGACATCGACGACCACGACCGGCACCACCACGACGTCTAACCCGACGTCGGCGGCGCCGAGCACGAGCGGAGGAGCCTCATGAGCCGCAAGAGCAGAATGAAGGACGTCCGCGAAGCGAAGGATCGCCGCGCGAAGCGGATGGCCATCGGCGGCGCGGTCCTGCTCGTCGCAGTCCTCGCCTTCGAGGTGCCCAAGGTCCTCAAGGGCCACGGAGGGAGCAGCAGCTCGACACCTCCGGCCGCGACGACCACCACCCCCGGGGTCGGCGCTTCGACGACGCCCGCAAGCACGCCCGTCGCGACTGGAACCCCAGCCGTCTTCCCTGCAACGAGCACGAAGCTGACGAGCTCGGACCTTGCACCGAGGCGGTCGAAGTCGGAGCTCTACTCGTTCAGTCATTTCGCGGGCAAGGACCCCTTCGTCCAGCAGGTCTCTGCCTCCGACATAACGGGCTCGCCGTCCGGGAACTCGGGCGCGAGCAGTGGTAGCAGCGGTGTCATCACCGGCGGAGCTGCACCATCCGTGCACACGACGTCCGCGCGGATGCTCGCCCGGACCGGTGTCGTGACGCTCCAGGTCAACGGCAAGACTCAGGCCGTCCGGCTCGGCGGGAGCTTCCCGAGCTCGAACCCGCTCTTCAAGCTCGTCTCGGTCTCGCACGGACTGGTGAGGATCGGCATCGCAAGCGGCTCATACCAGAGCGGGGCGCAGACCGTCTCGCTCGTCTCCGGCCGCACGCTGACCCTCGTCGACACGGCTGACGGCGTTCGCTACCGGATCAGGTTGCTCTCCGCGTCGTGACCGCTGCTCTGGTCATCGACCCGCGCTGGAGCCGCCTGAGCGGGCTCGCCGCGAGGATGCGCGACGAAGACGGGATCGGGCTGATCGAGCTCCTGATCGCGCTTCTCGTCCTGAACGTCGGCATCTTCGCGACGCTCGGCGCATTCACCTCGGCGGCGTCGACCCTGAAGCGTTCGAGTCGAATCTCTACCGCCGCAGCCATCGCAGATCAGGAGATCGAGGCCTTGCACAACATGAAGTACAGCAATATCGCCAACGTAGGCCCCGCGACGTGGCCGAACGCGCCCGACGGCGGGAGCTACACGTATCAGGTCGTGGTGACCCCTGGACAGGTGACCGGCGGGAGCGCAAACCTCGCGCAGGCGACAGTGACCGTGACGAGCCAGGCCGACCCCCTGGCGAAGGTGACGAGCATCACAACCCTCTCCCGGTGCACTCAGTCGGGCCTCCAAGGAGATTCAGGGCAGACGCCCTGTCAGAGCTGATGGCCGGCTTCGCTTACAGCGCAATCAGCATCGACGGGCTTGAGACCGTAGGCGAGGTCCACGCGCCCGACCTCGAGGCCGCACGCGAGCAGCTTCGTATTCGCGGCCTGCTCGCGCACACGCTCCGCGAGCTTCCCGCCAGCGGCGAGGAAGGCCTGCGGACGGCGTTCAAGAAGATCAAGCCCCGCTCGATGCAGATCTTCTCGCGGCAGTTCGCGACCATGATCGAGGCCGGCCTCAACATCGTCGCGTCGCTCGTGATCCTCGAGGAGCAGACCGATGACGTCTACCTGGCCGAGATCATCTCGGAGCTGCGAGCCGACGTCGAGGGAGGCCTTCTCCTCTCGCAGGCGATGGCACGGCACCCGAAGGTCTTCAACGAGCTCTATGTCTCGATGGTCCAGGCCGGCGAGGCCTCGGGCATGCTCGACAACGTCCTAGACCGCGTCGCGGATCAAATCGAGAAGGAGACCAAGCTCAAGCGCCGCGTGAAGGGCGCCATGATCTACCCGACGGTGGTCTTCACCTTCGCCACGCTCGTTCTCGTGGCCATGTTGATGTTCATCGTCCCGATCTTCGCGAGGATCTTCACCGAGCTGCACGGCCAGCTGCCGCTCCTGACTCGGGTCGTCGTGAACGCCTCCGACCTCCTTCGAGCGCGGTGGTACATCATCTTCCCGCTCGCCATTTGTCTCGTCTGGGGCACGCTCCGCTACAAGAAGTCGGAGTCGGGCCGCCGGAAGTGGGATCAGATCAAGCTCCGGATCCCGCTCAAGATCGGCGAGGTCGTGCTCAAGATCACGATGGCGCGGCTGCTGCGCACACTTGCCACACTCGTTGCCGCCGGCGTCGACATCATCAAGGCACTCGAGATCTCGGGCTCGACGGCGGGCAACTGGCTTGTCGAGAAAGCGCTGACGGATGCCCGCATCAAGGTGCAGGAGGGCGTCCCGATCGCCGAACCGCTGACGAACGACCCGCTCTTCCCGCCCATGGTCAGTCAGATGGTCAAGATCGGCGAGGAGACGGGAGAGCTCGAAAAGATGCTCAGCAAGATCGCCGACTTCTACGAGGACGAGGTCGACAGCGCGATCCAGTCCCTGACCTCCATCATCGAGCCGATCATGATGATCGGGGTCGGGATGATGGTCGGCGTCATCATCATCGCGATGTACCTGCCGATGTTCAAGATGATGCAGCTGATCGGTAACTCCGGCTGAGCCCGGCGCACGAGACGGCATAGACGGCACGAATCGCGGCGCGCTCAAGGCCGCGCGCACGAGCCGGATCGGGCATGTCGCCCTGCAGCATCTTCTCGAGAGCGCGGAATGTCACCGGTATCCGCGCGAGGGCGTAGGTCGTGCCCGGGAAATGCTCGAACGCGCGCTTGGCCTGCCACCCGGCCCGCGTCAGCGGTGTGATGCGGCGTTCCACCGCCGCCTGGTAGGGCTCGAGCGTCTCGGCGCGGCCCGCGAGCACGTCGAGTGCCGCCTCAGCGACGAGCTGCGCGGAGAGAAACGCCTCGTACATCCCGTCTCCGGACAGCGGGTCGACGAGTCCGGCGGCGTCTCCGATCACGGCGGTCGTTCCACGAGCGAGCCGTGTGGCGGTCAGCCGCATCGGCAGCCGGTAGCCGCGGGTGTCTCGCGCCGCGGCCGGGTCGATGCCGTACGCCTCGCACATCCGCTGCAGCTCGGCGCGAAGCTTCGGCCCCTCCTCCCCGTTCCCGCCGACGCCGACGTTGATGTGGTCTCCCTTGGCGAAGATCCAGCCGTAGCCGCCGCGGATCACCGCGATCTCGAGCACCATCGCCCGCGCGTACCGCGGGTCGTACGGGTAGTTCGCCTCGAGCGCGACGCCGTGCACGACGCCGTCCGCGAGTCCGAGCTGCTTCGCCGACGTGCCGTTGCAGCCGTCGGCGCCGATCACGATCCGGGCGTCGAGCTCCCGAGCGTCGGCGGTCTCCCCCTCTCGCACCTCGGCGCCGGCCTCGGCCGCCTTGCGGAGGAGGAAGTGGTCGAGCCGCTTCCTCTGGGTCATGTACGCGAGCGGAGCGCGTGCCCGGCGCGTGAAGCGGTGCCGGTAGCGGAGCCCGCACTCCAGGCGGTCGACGACGTCCTCGACCACGGGCTCGATCGAGAAGGGCAGCAGACGTTCGGCGCGGCCGGTGACGCCCCCGCCGCAAGGCTTGTCGCGCGGGAACCTGGCCTTATCTATTAGGAGAACACGCGCGCCCGCGGTCGCCAGCCGGTACGCGGCCGTCGAGCCGGCCGGCCCGCCGCCGAGAATCGCCACGTCGTAGCTCGCCACGACCCAAAGCTACAATGGCGCCCCTCGTCGGGGGTGTGCCCGAGCGGCCAAAGGGAACGGGCTGTAAACCCGTCGGCTCAGCCTACGGAGGTTCGAATCCTCCCGCCCCCACTCACTCACTCTTCCGCGCCGGCGCTGCCGTTTCCACGTCGAGCGCTTTCGGACTCCGCGAGGAGCTCGAGCAGCTGGCCAACGGTCTGGTGGCGGAACGGATCGTGCCGAAATGGCTTGGTCGGAACGACGCTGAGATAGATGCGTCTGCCGTCCCGGCTGGGGTCGCGGTGGGCCTTGACGTAGCCCGCTTTGCGCAGGTCGCGCAGGATGAGGTGGACGCCCCGCTCGGAGAGATCGAGCCGCTCGGCTATGTCGCGAACGCGCAACTCCGGCTCATGTTCGATCGCGAGCAGGAGCCGAGCATGGTTCGTCAGTAGTGACCATTCCGCCAAGGAGAGTCAGTCCCTTCGGCTAGTTCCCTTCGCCCCGTGCCTAACGGACGATACAGGAAGTGCTCTACACCTAAGGCAAGTAGCGACACCTTAGGCTGGCTTTCGAAGGGGGATTTCTGCGGCTAACTGATCATTTCGAGCTTGACCCGACCGCCGGGCGCGCTGCCCGGCCTTGGTGTGTCTGCGGTCTGGTGAGGCTCGAGAGGTCTTAACGAGAGAGGTGGCGAGGGGTTAATGAGGGATAAGGCAAAGCACGGGACACAGAAGGTTCAGCGAACACTCCGGAACCGATCCCTGCGGATCGGGATCGGACTGACAGTTCTGTTCACGTTCGGGCTGATGGCATCAGGCGCCTTCGGCGACACGTTCTCTGTACTAACCACCAGCACTGACACCACCCCCGCCAGCAGCGCCGCCACAACCGACACCACCAGTGCGCCCTCTAGCGCTACCTCTTCGACCGACACCTCTTCGACCGACACCTCTTCCAGCTCGACCTCGACCGACAGCTCCGCCCCTGCTGCCGGGACCGTTCCCTACATCGCCACATTCAAGAGCGGCGTCTCGGACGCGCAGCAGCAGGACGACATGGCAGCTGCGAACGGCACCGCCGGCGATTCGATCGTGCCTCTTCATATGTACTCTCTCACCTTCCCCGCCGGCGAGGATTCGGCGGACGCCCAGACGCTCGCGGCGAATGCCGACGTCGCCTCGGTGACGCCCGACCTTTCGCGCGACACGGCCACGGCTCCTAACGACCCGCGGTACTCCGACCAGTGGTCGCTGCCGCAGATCGGGTGGGACAACGTCTTCGGCTCGGTCGACCCGGGCTCGGGCGCGACCGTTGCCGTCCTGGACACCGGCGTCGACGCGTCGCAGCCGGACCTGCAGGGCGCGGTCGTCCCCGGGACGGACATTGTCGACGGCAGCGGTGACGGAACGAGCGACCCGAACGGACACGGCACCGAGATGGCCGGAATCGTCGCGGCCTCGACCGACAACAACGTCGGCATCGCCGGCGTCGGCTACAGCGGCGTCAAGGTCATGCCGGTCACGGTGCTCGGCGCCGACGGCACGGGCCTCGACTCGGACGTGATCAACGGCGTTGTGTGGGCGACACAGCACGGCGCGAACGTGATCCTCATGTCCTTCTCCAACCCGGGCTACTCGCCGGCGCTGCAGGCGGCCGTCAACTACGCCTGGAGTCACGGCGTCGTGCTCGTGGCCGCGGTTGGCAACGACGGCTCGAGCACGATCAACTACCCGGCAGGCGACACCGGCGTTGTCGGCGTCGGCAGCACCGGCATCGGCGACGCGCCGTCGATGTTCTCTAACACGGGCCCGGACGTATTCCTCGCGGCCCCGGGCGAGGACATCCTCACGACCGACACGTCGGGCGGCTACTCGTCGATCAGCGGGACGTCGGCCTCGGCCGCGGAGGTCGCGGGCGCGGCCGCGCTTCTGAAGGCGAACTCGCCGATGGCGGGCAACGGCGTGATCGTGAACCGGCTCGCGGAGTCGGCGGACGCTGCAGGGACTCCGGACCAGACGGGCAACGGGCGCCTGAACCTCGAGCGCGCGATCAGCGACACAAACGCCGCATCGACCGAGCCGGCTGGAGCTCCAGGCGGCGGCCCCTTCGTTGGGCCATACACGATTGCGGCGCAGCTGAGCGGCCAGCTACAGACTCAGAATAATCCGGCATGCTCGAGCGGCGGCATCTGCCCGTGGCAGACGACTAACCCGACGGGCTGGGGCGAACTACAGACAGTGCCGCTGCGTCTGCTCTTCGCGGCTGGCCAGAGCGGGTTGTCAAATTCGTTTTCAATCAGCGTCGATCACTCCGACGGTAGGACGCAGGGGCTCGACGGCCTGACCAACTGGTCGACGAGTTGCAGCCTCTCTGGGATCACAATCAGCGGCGGTGTACCAACGAACGGCGTAACTTTCGCGAGTAGCACCAACGGCAGTGGTGCGACGACCTGGACTTACACCTTCACCGTCACTGACAACAGCAGCACCGCTTGCGAGATTGACTTCTTTACCCAGCTCCTCGCCGGGTCGCACCAGTTCACCGGCACCTCTTTGCAGATCAAGGGCGCCGGGACGATCGGCTTCACGAAGCCGACCGCCGCCGGCGGCACCGCGGATCTCTCAATTACGAAGACAGCGCTCACGGCTGTCAGCCCAGGTCAGGTGCTTACTTACAACGTCGCTTACAGCAACGGTGGAACGAGCACCGCGTCAGGTACTCAGGTCACGGACGTGCTTCCGGCAGGAGTCACGTTGGTGCCGGCCAGCTGCTCCGGGACGTGCAGCTACGACCCGCTTAGTCGCGAGATTTCCTGGCCGATCGGCACGCTCGCATCGGGAGGCTCAGGCACGAAGACGTACCAGGTCACCGTCAACCCGAGCGACACTGACGGAACCCAACTCATTAACAACGCGCGGATCGACAGCGCGGTTCAGGACCCGAACATCAACAACAACCAGAGCCAGGTCACGACCACTGTCAAGGTTCCATCGATCTCGGGGAGCGTCATCGACGACGGCACGAGCGGCGGGCTTGCGGGGGCGAGCGTCCGACTCTTCACGACCACCAACTGCTCGGGCGGCTCACAAGTCGGCTCCGTGATCACCACCGACGCTACGGGCAACTGGTCCTTCTCGGGCACGGGTGTGACCATCAATACGGCGTACCACGTTCTGCGGTCGAATCCGACTGGCTACACCTCGACTAGCGCGGTCGCCGGCACCGGCAACCTCTCGAGTGCGGTCGCGCAGGGCAATGACTGCATTCAGGTCACCCTCGGCGCCACGGGGACGTACAGCTCGAACAACGAGTTCCACGCGAGCGGCGTGCAGAACACGACGACGGCGGTTACTTGCACGCCGAGCACGGTCACGTACGGCGGCAACACCTCTTGCACCGCGACGGTTACTGGCGCCACTACCGGGACGATTAGCTGGTCGACGGACGGCAGTGGCAGCTTCAGCAACAGCGGCACGTGCAGCCTTTCCGCTGGCTCGTGCAGCATCACCTATACGCCGAACTCCGTCGGCACGGGCACCCACAAGGTCACAGCCACATATCCCAGCGACAGCACGCACAACGGAAGCAACGGGTCCGCGAACGTGACCGTGAACCCGGCGTCGTTGACCGTGACCCCGGACTCGGGCCAGTCGAAGGTGTACGGCACCAACGACCCGACCCTGACCTACACGCACGGCACGCTGTACAACAACGACACCAACTCGGTGTTCAGCGGCTCGCTCACGCGCGACACGGGCGAGACC
>DATFHC010000006.1:0-49658 GCA_035248765.1 Gaiellaceae bacterium | reverse complement strand
CCGCACACGCGCTCACGCACGAGACCCACGAGCCGCTGAGCATCGAGTATCGCCTCATCGCCCGCGACGGCCGCGTGAAGTGGCTCCGGGACGAGGGCGTGATCGTGCTGGACGACGACGGCCGCCCGCTCTACCTGCAGGGTTACCTCCTCGACATCACCCGCGAGCGCGAGGCCGAGCAGCAGCTCCGGCAGCTCGCGCTCCACGACTCGCTCACGGGACTGGCGAACCGGGCACTCTTCCACGAGCAGCTCCGGCAGGCGACGAGGCTCCGCCACGAGGAGGAGCGCCAGACGGCGCTGCTGTACATCGACCTCGACGAGTTCAAGGGGATCAACGACCGCTGGGGCCACGATCTCGGCGACGAGGTGCTGCACGAGATCGGCAGGCGGATCGAGAGGTCCATCCGCCCCGGCGACACCGCCGCCCGTTTGGGCGGCGATGAGTTCGCGGTCGTCCTGACAGAGCCGCTCACCGCAGACGACGCGGTCGGAGTGGCCGAGCGGTTGCTCGCCGAGATCGCCAAGCCGTTGGAAAGCCGCAACGGGTTCCTCTCCACGAGCGCAAGCATCGGCATCGCGTTCGGTAACGACGACGAGACATTGCTGAAGGAGGCCGACATCGCGATGTACCGCGCGAAAGGCCACTCCGACAGCGGCTACGCATTCTTCGACGCCCAGCTCGACCGCGTAGCCGTCGAGCGCTCAGAGCGAATCGCCGAACTGCGCGACGGGATCACCCGCGGTGAGTTCCGGCTCGACTACCAGGCAGTCGTCGACCTCGACCGCAACGAGATCATCGGCTACGAGGCTCTCGTTCGCTGGGAGCATCCGACCCTCGGCGAGCTTCCGCCGGGCGAGTTCATCCCGCTCGCAGAGGACACGGGCCTCATCGTCAACCTCGGAGAGTGGGTGCTCAGCGAAGCCTGCCGGGAAGCGACGCGTCTCCATCGCCTTCACGGCCGTCCGATGCAGATGGCCGTGAACGTCTCGGCTCGCCAGCTTCACCATCACGACTTTCTCCGGCACGTCGAACAGGCGCTCAACTCGTCGGCGCTGACGCCGAAGTTCCTCACGCTCGAGCTCACCGAGAGCACGCTGCTCACGTCCGACGAGCGGATCGCCGGAACGCTCCAGGCGATCAAGGACCTTGGAGTCGTCCTCGCCCTCGACGACTTCGGGACGGGTTACGCGTCGCTCTCCTATCTACGGCAGTTCCCGATCGACGTGGTCAAGATCGACCGGAGCTTCACGGCGAACGTCGAGAGCCAGAACGGTGATCTCGTTCTGCTCAAGGGCATCATCGACCTCGGCCACGCGCTCCAGCTCAACCTCGTCGCCGAGGGGATCGAGACCTCGCAGCAGCACTCGATCGTGCGGAGGCTCGGCTGCCACCAGGGGCAGGGCTTCTACTTCGGCCGTCCTTCTCACCCGGCCCAGCGCGAGCTCGACTCCCCTTCCGTCTAGCGCGCCTTGCTGTCGGGATAGCGCTCGAGCCCGTCCTCCGGGAGCGGCTCCCATTCGCATGCGTAGTCGACGTACGTGTGCCACTGCGGCCGGATCCCGTGACCGGGGTCGAAGAGCCCCAGCCGGACGCTCCCGACCATTCCCGTGTCCGGGTCTTTGCTCCAGAGCGCGCTCCCGCAGGCCGAGCAGAAGCATTTCGGCCAGCCGTCCTCAGGTGCGTACTCGCGGACGAGCTCGTCCCCGGCGAGCAGGCGCAGCGAGCCCGGCGTGATCCGCGCCTGGGCGGACGCGGCCGTGCCGGTGCGGCGCTGGCAACGCGTGCAATGGCAGTAGCCGGCGCTGAGCGGCTCCTCGGTCAGCTCGAAGCGCACGCCGCCGCACATGCAGTGCCCGGTGTAGCGAACCTCAGTCACTACCCGAGCGGCGAGGGAGGGATCCGCGTCTCGCCGCTGACCTCGTCGATTGCGAGTACCACCTCGTCGTCGTAGCACCAGCTCCAGTCCTCACCGGGCTCGAGCGAGCGGATGAGCGGGTGGGTCGTCTCGTGGAAATGGGCGGTCGCATGCCGGTTCGGTGAGCTGTCACAGCAGCCGACGTGGCCGCAGGTCAGGCAGATCCGCAGGTGGAGCCATCTGCCGCCCGTACGGAGGCAGTCCTCGCAGCCGTCCACCTCGGCCGGCAGCTGGCGCACCTGAACCTCGTCGAGATGCGTGCACGACACCGGGCGAGCGTAACTCTGCGCCGTCGGTCTGTGTCGCCCGCGGCTAGAACTCCTGCATGAAGCCACGTCTGGTTGGGATCAATCACGTCGCGCTGCAGGTCGAGGACATCGAGGAGGCGGTCGCCTTCTACACCGACCTGTTCCACCCAACGGCCGTGAACCGCGGCCTGCCGCACGCCGCCTTCCTGGAGATCGGTGACCAGTTCCTCGCCCTCTTCGAACGCGGACCACGGACCGAAGAACCGCACTTCGGGCTCGTCGTCGACGACAAGGAGGCCGTCAGGGCTGCGCTGAAGAAGGCAGGCGTGGAGGTGCTCGGCCCGCGCCTCGACTTTCGCGATCCGAGCGGCAACCTGATACAGGTCGTGCAGTACGACCAGATCCAGTTCACGAAAACGGATCGCGTGCTGAAGGGGATGAGCCTCGAGCTCGGCAAGTCGGAGTCTGTGCTCGACGAGCTGCGAGCCAAGAACTTGGCGGACTGACGCTGGAGAGCCGCCGGCCCCGCGGCTCTCCACATCCCGTTTTGAATCAGCTTCGTCCAGCTGTCTTGCGACTGTCGGCTAGGGCCGGCAGTACTCAGGAAATCTCGCGCACCACTGCTCCGGCACGGAGCTCGACCGCGGCGCCCGCCTTCAGGCCGCGGCCGAGCAGATCGCCGACGACGTCACCATGGGTGCAGCAGACGATCCCGGCTTCCTGAACCAGGGCGTACGCGGCCTGACCCGCACCCTCGGCGAGCCGGTCGTCGAGCTCCACCGACAAGCCGAGCGCTTCACCGAGCGGCTCGACCGTCTGCACGCAACGGGTGAACGGGCTCGAGACGATCCGTCGCACCTCGAGCTGATCGAGGAGGACGACGAGCTCGGCGGCTTGACGGCGCCCATACGCGTCCAAGGGACGGAGCCGGTCGTCTCCGTCCCAATCGTCGCGCTCGCCGGCGGACGCGTGGCGGACGACGACACTCGCCATGCGGAGACGATACGGCTAGCTCACGAGCTCTGCGAGCTGCTGCCGCGTCTGCTCGGCCTCCCGCTCGAGGCTCGGCGCATAGGCGCCCGCGGCCTCGAGAAGGAGCTGCTGCCGTCGCTGAGCGTCGATCTGACCGAGTAGCTCGTCGACCCGTTGTCGGTGCAGGAGCCGGTCGTCACGACCGATCACGCGGCCTCCTGAAGCTCAGCCGGCTCGGCCTCGACCGCGCGCTCGCGCGCCGGCCGGAGGAAGACCCCGGCGATCACGATCGCTGCGACGAGGAGCCCGCCGAGCACGTCGAACGACGTCTGGAAGCCGTTCACGGTGGCCGGGGCGCTCGACACCGCAACTGCATGCACGTGCGCGTAGCTCGACGCGGCACTCGCGGCGATCGTGCTGACGGCGGCGAGGCCGATCGCGCCGCCGATCTGGCGGCTCGTGTTCACGAGCCCCGAAGCGACGCCGGCGTCTGCGCGGTCGACTCCCGCGAGGCTCGCGATCGTGACCGGCACGAAGGAGAAGCCCAGGCCCGTTCCACCGAGCACGAATGCGGGGAACAGGTTCCAGAAGTAGTGCCCGTCGACCGGCAGCCGGGTCAGGAGACCGAGCGAGATCGTCGCGAGCACGAGGCCGGAGGTGAGCGTCGCCCGCACACCGACGCGCCCGACAACCAGCTGCGCGAGGTTCGACGCGACGACGACCGACAACGCGAAGGCGCTGAACGCGACGCCACTCTGGACGGCCGAGTAGTGCAGGACGTCCTGGACGTAGAGCGTGAGGACGAAGAACTCCGAGAAGGTGACCGCTCCGACGAGCGCCATGGTCGCGTTCGCCGCGGACAGTGCGCGGAGCCGGAAGATCCGCAGCGGCAGGAGCGGCGAACGCGAGCGCGACTCGATGGCGACGAACGCGGCAACGAGCGCGGCTGCCGCGCCGAGAAGGCCGACGGTGACAGGGGAGCTCCAGCCGTCGGACGTCGCCCGCGTCAGGCCGTACACGAGCAGCATCAGTCCGGCGGTGACCGAGGCGGCTCCCGCGAGGTCGAAGTGCCGATGCGCCAGGTGGTCCGCGCGGCTCTCGCGGAGCAGAACCGGCGCAAGCGCCATCGCGGCGAGGCCAACCGGAACGTTCACGAAGAAGATCCACGACCAGCCGAAATACGAGGTGAGCACACCGCCGAGCAGAACGCCCGCGGCCGCGCCGCTCCCCGAGGCGGCGCCGTAGATCCCGAGCGCGAGGTTGCGCTCGCGACCCTCGGCGAAGGTCGTCATCAGCAGCGAGAGCGCGGCGGGAGCGAGCAGCGCGCCGCCGAGACCCTGGAGGGCCCGGAAGCCGACGAGGGAGCCGGACGACCATGCGAAGCCGCACAGCAGTGAGCTCAGCGCGAAGAGCGCGAGGCCCGCGACGAACATCCGTCTGCGGCCAAGGAGGTCGGCGAGCCGGCCGCCGAGCAGCAGCGTCCCGCCGAAAAGGATGGCGTAGGCGGTGATGACCCACTGCAGCCCCGTCTGCGAGAAACCGAGGTCGGTCTTGATCGACGGGAGGGCGACGTTCACGATGGCAACGTCGAGGATGACCATGAATTGAGCGGTGACGATGAGGGCAAGAGCACTCCAGCGACGCCGCGGTGAAACAGGATGAAGCATGGGAATCAAGCAGTTCCTCCAATCGTTGGAATGACCAACTATACATGGCAGGAACGCTTGGTCGCGCTACCCTATTCCAGGAGAACGTAAAGAATGAGCATCGACACCAAGATCGATACGAAGGCGGGCCCCCGGCTCCCCGCCGAGCTCGTCGCCTCGAACCTCTTCCTCCTCAAGCGTCTCGGCTTCAGCGCCAAGAGCCGCTCGCTCGAGATTTACGAGCAGGAGGGCCTCAATCCCTACCACTACGCGATCCTCGCGCTGCTCGACGAGGGGTTGCCCGAGGCGCAGGCCGCAATCGCGGACGCGCTCGGATACGACCGGGGCACGCTCGTCGGCCTGCTCGACGAGCTCGAGGAGAAGGCGCTCGTCGAGCGCAAGCGCGATCCGGACGACCGGCGCCGGCACATCGTCCGCCTGACGGCCGACGGCAAGCGCACGCTCGCCCGGCTCCGCACGCTGAACAAGCGCCTGGAGGACGACTTCCTCGCGCCCCTCGACGCGGGGCAGCGGGAAGCGCTGCACTCGCTTTTGCTCGAGCTGGCGGCACGGCACGAACCGCGCTGCGCCCCGCTCTCCTAGCGGAACGCGTCAGACGAGGCCCGAGCCGCTCTCTCGTAGCCGGGTCCAGGCGGAGCCCAACCGCTCCTGCACGCGCTCGCGGTGCAGGCGTTGCCGTTCGGCGAGGCGGCCGGCGGCGAACGCGGCTGCCGTTCGCACGTCCTCGACCGCCGCGCCTCGCAGTCCCTGCTCGGTCACGAGAGACACGTCGTGCCTGGCGACGAGATCCTGAAGAACGTGGGCGTCGGCGAGAAATCGCTTGCGCCCGGCCTCCACGGGTGCCGCAAGCTCCGCGACATGTCGAACGCGTTCGAAGGCGGTCCGGAGCCGACTCAGCGCAGCCTCGTCGGGTTTCTCGCCGAGCCGGGAGACCACTCTGGCGAGGCGGCGAAACTCCTTGCCGGTGAGGAAGTCGAGCGGCAAGCCCTCGACGCCGTCGGCCAGCTGCGGTGGGAGCCGTAGGCGCGCCAGCAGAAAGCGGTACTCGGCGCTGTCTAACGTCTCGAGTAGCGGCAGGCGACGGCGTGCCCACTCTTCCTCGAGCCGCTCGAGAAGCATGCTCTTCGCGAGGTGGTCGGTCTCGTCGAGGCCCTCGAGCTCTGGCCGCAGATGTGCGAGCGCCGCGTCGAGGTCGCGCACCGGTCGGGTCGTCTCACCGAGGCGCTGGAGCGCGGCGCTGAGCGGACGGCGCCAACCCGGGTCGATGTAAGCGCGCGCAGCGCGGAGGAGCGCACGCGTCCGCTTCGCCGCGGCGCTGTGCCGGTGGAGGTTCTCCGGGTCCTGCCCCACCCGGACGCCGGGGTCATGGGTCACCAGGGCGACCCGTTGCTCCTCGAGCATCGCCCGCAACCGGCGCGCCCCCGGCTCGCGGCTCAGCGGCGGCCCCGGAACGAGCCGTTTGCCGGCCGTGACGGCGCCGATCAGATGGACAATCTCCTCCGGCGGCGACAGCCCGTTCGTCCCGGGCTCCCACGCCTCGACCCGCTCGCCGCGAGGGAGAGTCAAGCGCCACTCGACGCCCGCCTCCGACGGGAGCCGTGAGAGCGTCATGCCGATTCGCTCGAGATCGCGGTCGGCGGTGTCGTAGTCGTGCGCCACGGTGAACTCTCGCTCGGCGCGGAGCCAGTTCTCCTCGGGCGTCCCTGCCTCCGACCCCAACGCGATCTCGTCCGCGCGGCGGCGGATCATCTCGTCCACGCACCGGTGTTCCCCGGCGGCCCGGCCGCTTCCTGCTCAGCGCAGGGCGTGGAGGCGGGCGGCGGCGGTCGCCTCGAGGCCGGGCAGCGGCTGGCAGATCAGACAGTGGTAGACGCGGGCCGTGCCGTCGCTCGAGCCGGTGAGGATCCAGTTCCCATCGCGGCTGAAGCTGGCTCCCGTCAGCGGCTTCGTATCGCGACCGAGGAGGAAGACGAGTTGTCCCGTACGGGCGTTCCAGAGACCCGCGGTGAACTGGCTCGCCGTCACGATCCAGCGGCCGTCGGGGCTGTAGCTCCCCGTCCGCACCGGGAAGAAGTGGCCGCGCAGGAGGTGGAGGAGTCGCCCACTCTGCACGCTCCAGATTCGCCCGTCGTGGTCGATGCTGACGGTGACGACCTCATGGCTGTCGGGCGAGAACTCGGCGTCGGTCACGAGGGAGCGGTGGCCGGCGAGGGTGTGGAGGAGCCGGCCGGTCGCGGCATTCCAGAGCTGGACTACCTTGCCCTTCGTGGTCGCCACCGTGCCACCGTCCGGCGAGAGCGTCGCGTGATCGGTGACGGTGTCGATCGTGCTGACGAGCTTGCCGTCGTCGTCGTAGACCTTGACCTGCTGCGCAAGCCTGACGACGAAGCGGTCGCCGCCCGTCGCGATGTCCGCGACGGGTCCGCCCGTGTGGACGACGAGACCGGTCGGATCGAGTTCCGCGCGAAAGGCGTAGGCCCGAACCGTCTGACCGCCCCCCGCGAGGACGACGCCTCGGTTCGTAAGAGCGATCGCCTTGACGCCGTCACCGTCCGGCACCGTGTAGTGCGCCTCGCGGATGGCATAGGCGTTGCCGTTCTGCGTTGCAAACGCGACCTCGCCCCGGCGGGCCGCAGCAGACACGATCGGAGAACCGACCGTCCAGCGGGCCGCAGCAGACACGATCGGAGAACCGACCGTCCAGGAATTCACGACCCGGCCGGAGGGGGTCAGTATCCGCACCGTGCTCCCGGCGATGCTGACCGGGTTCCTTCCAGCGAAGAGCGTCTGCACCGCGGTCTTGCGCGTGTCGATCGTCCGGAGCGTCCCCGGTGGTAGGGCATCCCAGAGCCGTGCAGTCCCGTCGGTCGACCCGGTGACGATGCTTCGTCCGCTCGGGTCGAAGGCAACGCTCGTCACAAGCCCTCCGTGACCGGCGAGCGGAGCGAGGAGACGGCCGTTCTGGCTGTAGTAGATCCGGGCGAGCCGATCGGCCGAGGCGGTCGCGAACTCGCTCCCGTCCGGGCTGAATGCCGCAGCTTCGACGCTCCCGCCGGCGTCGACGAGCAGGAGCTCGCGCCGCCCGGTCGCGACGTTCCAGACGTAACCCGCTCCGTCCTGGCTCGAGGTCACGAGCGAGCGCCCGTCGGGCGAAAAGCTCTCGCCGAGGACGTAACCGTGGTGCTGCAGGACATGGACGAGCTTGCCGGTGCGCGCGTTCCAGATCCGCGCCGTGCTGTCGCGACTCCCGCTGGCAAGGAGGCGTCCATCGGGACTGAATGCGAACGAGTGGATCCCGCCTTCGGCCAGCCGGGCGATGACCCGACCGCTGCTCGCGCTGACAAGCGACGCGGTCGTGTCTTTCCCGGCGCGGTTAGCGGCGGCGAAGACCCGGCCCGTGGGGTCGAGTGCGGCCGCCAGGACGCCGCTGTGGAAGCGGATCGCCTCCGTCGTACCGCTCTCGAGGTCGACGAGGCGGACGTGCGTCCCACTCCCGACAAGCAGCGTGTCCCGGTCGAACGAGAGCGCAACGACGGGAGATCCCGTCGAGATCGTGCGGACCGGCGTCGTGCTGCCGGCCCGCCAGAGCGCGACGCTGCCATTCTCGGTTCCGGTCGCGAACAGGCGCCCGTCGGAGCTCCAGGCGGCCGCGCTCAACCGATGCTGTCGCGGCAGCGCCGTGATCTGGTGTCCGGCGTTGTCGTAGAGCCCGAGTCGCCCGTCGTTGCTCGCGACGAGCAGGCGGTCGCCCCGGGGTGCGAACGCCGCTGTGACGATGCTCCCGCCGAGGCGCAGCACGCCGGTCTCGCGCATCGCGGCGAGGCTCGAGCGAAGGACGTCGGCCGTGTCCTGGCCGGGAGCGAGCTTCGCCCCGCGCAGCGCGAGCTCGACGCTGACCTGTGGATTGACAGCGATCTCGGCGAGGGCACGTGCGGCGAGCTCTCGCCCATGGGCGTGCCGTGTCTGGGTGCGCGCGTCGCTCCTCTGTACGAGCGCGTACGCCGCGATCGCCGCGACGATCGCGAGCGCGACGAAGGCGGCGCCCGTGAGCGCCAGGAGCCGGCGCCGCTGGCGGCGTGCCCGAAGGCGCACGCGTCGAACCTGGTGCTCCGTCTGCCACGCGAGAATCGGGGGGCCGAGGACGTCGTGGAAGATCTCGTATCGAGTCGGCGACCCGTGCGTGCCGTTGACGCCGCGGACGATGCGCTCGCGACCGAGCGTGTCGAGTAGGCGGCGAAGCTGCTCGTCCTCGACGTCGGCGTATTCGGCCAGGTCGGCAGGCTCGTGTGAGACCTTTCTTCCCGAGGGTGTGACGAGCTGTCGCACGACACGCGCGGCGGCCTCCTGCTCCGCGAGCGGCAGCCGTGCGAAGGCCGTCCTGACGTGCTCCCGCACGACGGCCCCGGCACCGCCGATCTCGCGAAAGGTCGAGAGCCGAAGCTCGCGGGAGCCGAGCGCGCGTTCGCGTCCCCACAGCCGCTCGAGCACGAGCTGGAGATAGGGCGCCTCGACTCCCGCATCGGTTGCCGCCTCCTCCAGCACCGCGTCGACGAGCGAGTCCTCCGCCGTGAACTGCTCACCGCTGAGCTCGCTGAAGCGGGCGAGCGGACCGAGGATCGCAGCCCGGCCTGACTCCCGGTCGAGCCGGTCGAGCCGCAGGAGGTTCCCGAACAGCTCGGGGATCCGGCCGGCGAACTCGTCGAGCTCGGCGAGGGTGTCGTCGCGCAGGGCGAGCAGGACGTTGACGCGAAGCCCGGGCCGCCGCAACAGCTCGGGCAGCGCCTCGCTCAGCGGACCTTCGAGGCCGTGATAGAGGAGGTACTCCTCGAACTGGTCGAGCAGGAGGTTCAGCTCGCCGTTCCGCTGCGCGGCGGCAGCGACGGTGTCGACGAGGCCGGCGGTCGCGCCCAGGTCACTGCACTCGGCGTGCAGGGACTCGACCAGGCGGGCGGCGGGATCCTCCGCCCACGAGTCGTGAAAGACGACCGGCGCCCCGCTCTGCTCCCGCAGCCGGCGGGCGACGCCTGCCCCCAGCAACGAGCTCTTGCCGACGCCGCTCGGCCCGTAGAGGACAGTCAGCCGGCTCGCGAGTACGTTCGCAGCGACCGCAGCGATCTCACGTTCGCGGCCGAAGAAGAGGAGCGCGTCGAGCTCCGAGTCCTCGAACGCGGCGAGACCCTTGTACGGGCTTTCCGGCAGGCCGGTCACCGAGCCGCCGTCTCCAGCACGCGCTCCAGCTCGGCGACATAGGCAGCCGGAGCCATGTCGACCACCTCGACGTCGCGCCGTCGCCAGAACTCGCGCTCGAGCGGCTGGGGCCCCGCGTGCACCGACCACGAGCGATACGGCAGCGGCTCGCTGCCCCAGAGCCGCTCGAGCACGACGCGCAGCGTCCAGGTGGAGAGCGTGTAACCGAGCAGAAGGAGATGGGTCCGGCGCAGCCGCGCCGCGAGCGCCACCGGCAGGCGCCGACCGACGTCGCCGTAATGGATGAAATCGTCCTCGGTCACGGCGAAGCTCTCCCAGGCGCGGTCGGTTGTCCGGTCTACGCGCCCTTGCAGGTGGAGGAGGACCGTGCGCTCGTCGAGGTCGAGGCCCGCTGTGTACGCGTTCGGCCGCTCGATCACGTTCGCAGCGCCGCCGGGGAGGATGTGGCAGAAGCTGCCGCGCATCTGGCCCGCGGCGAGATAGCAGACCGTGTCGTACGACTCGTCCGCCTCCTCGAGGGCTCGTTCGAGCGCGAGCTCGTAGCCGGTCGTTACGAGGAGCGGCTGGCCACTCTCGCGCCGGCGGAGGACAGCGGGGAGCCTGGCGAGGAAGCGATGGACCGCCGACGGCTCACCGTCGCCCTCGACGAGCGTGTGCAGCGCGTCGTAGAGCGGCCCCGACCCGTTGAGAACGGCGACGGCCTGCGAGATCCGCGCGAGCTCCGGCGTCACGGCCTCGAGACCGAAGCGCCGTGCCAGCTCGGAGGCGAGCGGCTCCGAGTCCGAGCCGACGACGACGGTGACCTTGCCCGCTAGGAGGGCTGCCGCAACGTCCTCGAAATGCTCCACCTCGGGAATCGCGCCGCGGCCGACGGCGAACGTCTCCTGGCGGAGGATGGACGCGTGCACGCCGCGCAGGAGCGGGCTCGGCTCCAGCCCGAGCTCCTCGACGAGCAGCTCCCGGCCCTCGCGGTAGACCTCGAGCGCCTGCGCCTGCCGCCCGGAGCGGTACAGCGCGAGCATGAGCTGTGCGCGTAGCCGCTCGCGGAGCGGATGCCTGCGGACGAGCCCCTCGAGCTCCGTGACGAAGTCGGCGTGGGCGCCGATCGCGAGCTTCGCTTCCGCGCGTTCCTCGAGCAGCGCGAGATGGAACTCCTCGAGTCGCGCGATCTCCTCCTGCGCGAAGCTCTCGTAGCGGAACTCTGCGAGCGGCTCCCCGCGCCATAGGCCGAGCGCTTCGTCGAGCAGCTCCGCCCGCCGCGCCGGCTCGTTCGCGCGCGCTTCGTCGACGAGCCGCCGCATGCGCGCGACGTCGAGCTGCTCGGGCTCGAGCCGGACGAGATAGCCCGGCGGCCGCGTCTCGATCACGTCCGGCCCGAGCGCCTTTCGCAGCTGGGCGACGAAGTTCTGCAGCGACGCGGTTGCCGTCGCAGGTGGGTTGCCCTCCCACAGCGCGTCGACGAGCCGGTCGAGGGAGACGACGCGCCCGGCCTCGAGCAGGAGCATCGCCAGCAGGGCGCGCTGCTTGGGGCCGCCGAGCGCGATCGGCTCGCCTTCTGCGCGGGCCTCGAGCGGACCGAGGATGGCGAATTCGACCAATGCCGGTGGGTTGTACCACCGGGGCAGGCCGGGTTCATGCCGCCGTTAGCCCGTCGTTAGAGGGCTGTTGGAGCGGTCTCCGACCGTGGCGGCATGCACCCGACCGCCAACCCACTTCACGATCCGTGGCTCGGCAGATACCTGCGCACTCGGAGGCAGCGGGCCACGCTCGCGACCATCGGCTCTGGGCTCGCGGTCACGGCGGCGCTCGCGATCGTCTTCGGGACGGTGCTCGGCCCGAGCCGCGCCGGAACTCCGCCGCTTCTGGCCGGCTTCGAGGCGCGCAGCTATGCGCCGGGCCAGACCGCCAAGCTCGACATCGGCGGCGGGACGACCGACCGCGTCACGCTCCAGCTCTTCCTCGCCGGCAGCCCCTTCACGCCGACCGCGCAGTCCCTTGGTTGGGACCGGACGACGTTCGGCAGGGCGGTGACGGCTCCCCGGCAGGTGCTCCGTCCCGCCGTCCGGCCGCACTGGACCGTCCGCGTGAGGCTCGATTCGAGCTGGCCGAGCGGCGACTATGTCGCGCGCCTGAGGTGGAACGGCCACACGGACTATGCGCCGTTCGTCCTCCGCCCGAAGCGTCTCGGCACCGAGCCGGTGCTCGTCGTCGAGCCGACGAATACCTGGCACGCCTACGACGTCACGGACGGTGACAGCTGGTACCTCACCTCCTCAGTCCACGTCATCGATCTAACCCACCCCTTCGCCGGGACGGACGTCCGCGGAGGGAGGGTCCCCGCCGGGCTGCCGGAGCAGTTCTGGCGGTTCGATCTCGGCTTCCTCCGCTGGTACTGGCGCAGCGGCTACCGCGCGGACTTCATTTCCGACGACGACCTCGAGCGCATCCCCCGCGCCAGGCAGTTGAGCCACTACCGGCTCATCGTCTTCGCCGGCCACGAGGAGTACGTCACCTCGCACACCTACGACGTGATCACGAGCTACCGGGACGCCGGCGGCAACCTCGCGTTCCTCGCCGCAAACAACTTCTTCTATCGCGTGGTGGTGCACGGCGACACGATGGTCGGCCGCACGCGCTGGCGCGACCTCGAGAGGCCCGAGGCTGCGCTAGTCGGCTCGCAGTACGTCGGCTGGAACGAGTCCAAGTACCCCAACCGGCCCTATCGCATCGTCGACACCTCGGCCGCACCCTGGCTGTTCGCCGGCACGCAGCTCCACGACGGAAGCCTGCTCGGCCGCTACGGGATCGAGATCGACGAACCCAACCCGGCCTCGCCACCCGGCACGCACGTTCTCGCAACCATTCCGAACGAGTTCGGGCCCGGCAAGTCGGCCAACATGACGATCTACCAGCGCGGGCGATCGACCGTGTTCGACGCCGGGGCGATCAACTTCGGCGCGAGCGCCCACTGGCCCACGGTCTCGCGGCTCGTCTCCAATCTCTGGAGCCATCTCAGCGGGGAGCCGCAATGGCTGGGCGTCTGGCCGCCGCAGGGCTGATCGCGGCTGGAGCCGGCGCCCTTGCCTCGTGCGGGAGCAGCCGTCCGCAGACCATCCCGACCATCCCGACCTCACCGCCGCCAACGGCCGCGCCGCCCACGAAGGCGCCGGTGCTGAACGCGTCGGTTCCGTGGTCGACTTACGGAGCCGACAACGCGCGCCTGCGCGCAGTCGCGGCGCCGCGCCTGCGGCCGCCGTTCCGGCGCCTCTGGACGTTCCACGGCCGGGCCTTGCTCGAGTTCCCGCCTGTGGTCGGCTACGGCAGCGTCTTCCAGGAGGCGTTCGACGGCCGGCTCTACGCGCTCGATCCGGCCACCGGCCAGGTGCGCTGGCGCTACAACGCCCACCGCTGCGGCTGGTCGTCGCCGGCCCTCGCCGACCATCTCCTCTTCGCCACGTTCATCGCGCACAGCAGCTGCCGGTCGCGCCTGCGGAACGGGGAGCTCCTCGCGTTCTCCGCCTCCACCGGCCACATCCGCTGGCGAGAGGCGATCGGTCCATCCGAGTCGTCGCCCCTCGTCGCGAACGGCCTGGTCTACGCCGCGGACCAGAACGGCCGCGTCTATGCGTTCGCTGCCCACACCGGGAGACTGCGTTGGAGCTTCGACACCGGGGCACCGATCAAGGCCTCGCCGTCCTTGGCGTATGGACGGATCTACATCGGCAACTACGCGGGAGAGATGCTCGCGCTCGGCGCGCGCAGCGGGAGACTGATCTGGCGCAGCCTCGGCTTCGGGAACTTCTACTCGACCGCCACGGTCAACGCCGGCCGCGTATACGTCGGCTCGGTCGACGGTCGCGTCTACGCGTTCTCGGCGGCGAATGGAGATCTGCTCTGGAGCTTCGGAACCGGCGGCTACGTCTACGCGTCACCGGCCGTCTGGCGGGGCCTCGTCCTTGTCGGCTCGTACGACCACGACTTCTATGCGCTCGACGAAGCGAGCGGCTCGCTCCGCTGGAGCTTTCACGCCGACGCGCCTGTCTCCGGCGCGGCCTCGGTCGTCGACGGCATCGTCTACTTCTCGACCTTCGGGCACCGCACGTACGCGCTCGCCGCGGGCACGGGCCACATCGCAAGGGAATGGGCGGACGGCGAGTACTCGCCTGCCGTGGCGGGCTACGGGCGCCTATACCTCGTCGGTCTGGGCCAGCTCTATGCGCTCGCTCCCCGTTCCTAGCCGACGTCGGCTGCGAGGTTCACGTAGAGCGACTCGAGCGCCTCCCAGCGCGGTGTCACGTCGTCGCCGCGTTCCCGCCCGTCGATGTGGTCGGCGAGATCCTCGACGTGGATCTGGATCCCCGCCCCGTAGGCCGCGAGGTGCTCCACGGGCATGCCGCGCTCCTCCCAGACGAGCACTGTCTCGTCGCCGGACGGAGTCAGAACGACCTCGACGGTTCCCTCGCCGCGGGCCGTCTCGTCCTTGACCCCGACGAGCAGACGGTGCGGGGGCTCGCACACCTCGATGCGACCGGTGCCCTTCCAACCGCTCGCGTAGTAGTGCGCGCGGAACTCACCGCCGAGACGGAGGTCGCCTTCAACCTCGCCGAGCCAGCGCGAGAGCCGGCCGGGGTCGGTGATCGCCGACCAGAGGTCGTCGATACCGGTGTCGAAGCGATCCTCCATGCGCACGATCCCCTTGCCGTCGGCTGAGCCGAGCGTGCCGAGGATCCGGCGCTCTCCCTGTGTCGTGCTGTTCATTCGGCGCTCCTTTGTTCGCGTTTGCCGCGGGCCACTTCGGTGTGCAGGGCGTCGAGCCGCTGCTCCCACAAGGACCGGTACGGGCCGAGCCAATCATCGATTGCCGCCAAGGCCTCGGGGCGAAGCCCGTAGACCCGTCGCTGCGCCTCCTGGCGAACCTCGACGAGCCCCGCCTCGCGCAGCACCCGCAAGTGCCGCGAGACCCCCGGCCGTGCGATAGGAAGCAGCGCCGCGAGGTCGCCGGCGCTGGCGGGGCCGGCGGCCAGTGCCTCCAACAGCGTTCGCCGGCTCTCGTCCGCAACCGCTCGCAGCACTGCCTCCACGGCGCGAATGTAACGCTTTAGTTACGTAACCGTCAAGTTACGCAGAAGCGCTACCGCGTCAGCGTCACCTTGCGCAGCCCGGCGGGATGGTCGAGGTCTAGACCGCGCAGGCGCGCGAGCCTCAGCGCAGTCACCTGGCCGGGAACGACTGCGGTGAGCGGGCTCAGCCACTCGGGCACGTCCGGCGCCAGGAGGAGCGCTGTCCGCGCGCGGCGCACGACGGCGCGCACGTCGGAGATCGCGAGGAGCCGCGCTCCCCTTGCGCGCAACGGCGGCACGATCTCCACGACGCTCGGCCGCGCGGGCCCCGACGGTGCCACGACGACGACCGGCCAGTCCGGCTGGATCGCAGCAATCGGGCCGTGCATGAGATCGGCGGGCGAGTACGCCTCGGTCACGAGCCCCGACAGCTCGCGGATCTTGAGCGCGATCTCGAAGCCCGTGCCGTAGTTGACGCCGCGTGCGACGACCGTCAGGCCCACCGCGTCCCGGTACTCGTCGAGCGGGGGCGGCTCGTCGAGCGACAGCTCGATCTGCCTCGCGAGCGCGTCCGGCATCGCGTTGAGCTCGTCACGTGCGGCCGCGTCGTTCGACGTCTCCGCGAAGAGGAGCGCGACGGCGCCGAGCGAGTTGAGGTACGTCTTCGTGGCGGCAACTGCGTGCTCCTCGCCCGCGTCGAGCGGCAGCACGACCTCCGCCGTCTTCGCAAGCTGAGACTCGACGTCGTTGGTCAGCGCGAGCGTCGGCCGGCCTTGCTCCCGCGCCTCCGCGAGCACCGCGACGACGTCGGGAGATGCGCCGGACTGCGAGATCCCGAGGACGAGCGCGCCGTCGAGGCGAGGCGGTTGTTTGTAGATCGTGTACAGCGAGGGCGTCGCGAACATCACGGGCACCCGGTGCGCGCGACCGAGGAGGTACTGCGCGTAGCGCGCGACGTTCGACGAGCTTCCGCGCGACGCGATCAGGACGTAGCGGACGTCCCGCTTGCGGAAGAGCCGAGCCGCCGCGCGCGCCGCCTCGAGTTGACGCTCGAGCAGATGCCTGAGCGCCTCCGGCTGTTCTCGGAGCTCAGCCTCGAGCCACGACATCGCCCTGTCCCGCGCAGAGAACTGTCTGGATCTCGAGCCGGTCGTCGAGGACGACGACGTCCGCCTGTGCGCCGGGCGCGAGGATGCCCACGTCGTCGCGCCCGAGGAACCGCGCGGGCACGTCGGTCGCCGCACCGACCGCCTGCTCGAACGGCACGCCGAGTGCGTGCAGGTTCCGTACCGCGTCGATCATCGTGAGCACGGTGCCGGCGAGCGTGCCGTCCTCTCGCTTCGGCGCGGCTCCGTCCTCGACGGCGACCTCCACGTCGCCGAGCTGGAACGTTCCTCCGTTACGGTCGGTTCCGGCCGCGGCCATCGCGTCCGTCACGAGAGCTGCCCGTCCGGCGGCGCACGCCCAGACGAGCCGCACCGTCTCGTCGGCGAGATGGTGGCCGTCCACGACCATGGCGATCACGACGCCCGCGCGCGTGAGCGCGGCGCCCGCGATTCCGGGATCGCGCGAGCGGAACGGGCGCATCGCGTTGAAGACATGCGTGACGCCTCCGACCCCGAGGTCGAAGGCGTGATGTGCTTCAGCCGCGGTCGCGTTCGTGTGCCCCGCCGACACCGCGACGCCGCGTTCGCGCAGCCGCTCGACGAGCGCGTCCGCTCCGGGTAGCTCGGGTGCGAGCGTCATCTGGGTGACGGGGCCCGCATCGAGGAGCCTGTCGAGAAGAGGGACGTCCGGGTCCTTGAGGTGCTCGAGTGGATGCGTCCCAGGGCGATCGGGAGAGAGGAACGGACCCTCGACGTGCGCGCCGAGGACGCGCGGACCCGGCTCGGTCGTCGGCATCGACCGCAGGGCCTCGGTCGTCACCGCCTCGGCCGACGTGATGAACGTCGGCTGATACGCCGTGACGCCCGCAAGCAGGAGCGCCTCGCCGGCGCGCCGGTAGTCATCGGTAGAGGCGGAGAGGAAGTCGACCCCGCCATATCCGTTGACCTGGAGGTCGACGAACCCGGGGATCGCGACCCGGCCCCGCGGCCCCTTCGCGAGACCGACGCCGATGACGCGATCGTCCTCGACCTCGACGTCGCCCGCCACGAGCTCGCCACGGACGAGCGCCGCTTCGACTCCCAACCTCATTCCGCGGCCTTCCGCACCGAGCCGTCGGACGCTTCGAGGCGCGCTCGCGCCGCGGCCGCGTCCACGCCGGCCAGGAGCGAGACGAGCGCCACCCGCGCGTCGCCGGCCGCCGCTTCGAGCGCGTCGTCGACCTGCTTCTCCGAGGCGCCGCTCGCGACGACGACGTTGCGACGGGCACGGTCGCGGAGCTTCGCGTTTCCGCGAGTGACTGCCACCATCAGGCCGGCGTACGTGCGACCGAGCCGGATCATGGTCACGGTCGAGATGGTGTTGAGCACGAGCTTCTGCGCGGTCCCCGCCTTGAGCCTCGTCGATCCCGCGATGAACTCGGGCCCGACCACAGCCGCCACCTCGAAATCGGCGAGGGCCGCGGCTTTGCTGCCTTGTGCGCTGGCAACTGCGACGCGCAGCGCGCCTGCATCGCGCGCAAGCTCGAGCGCCGCGAGCACGAACGGAGTCGAGCCGCTCGCGCTGACGGCGACAACGCAGTCCTCGGGCCGGAGGGCCAGCTCGAGCAATGCGTTCGTCGCCGCCGCGCGATCGTCTTCACCCGCGTCGCCGTCTGCGACGATCGCGACGACTTCTCCGGGCGGAGATCCGAAGGTGCTCCCGCACTCGGCCGCGTCGAGCGCGGCCAACGCGCCGGAGGTCCCGGCGCCGACATAGACGAGCCGTCCGCCGCGCCGCATCCGCTCGACGACCGCATCGATCGCGGCGGCAAGCTCGTCGCCCGCCTCAGCAACGGCGCCGGGGACGGTCGCATCTTCGTCGTTGAGCAAGCTGACCAGGTCGCGCGTGGAGCGGAGGTCGAGGTCGGCTGCGTCGGGACGCACCGCTTCGGTCGTCGCGACCTGCGGCCGTCCGGTCAGCGCCGCGCTCACCGACTCCCAGACGAGCGGGGAGTCAGGCGTCGCGAGGTGCGTCATGTGCCGGCAGGCCTCGTAGCCCCATGTCCAGAGATCGCCGACGCCCTCCTCGCGTGCGCCGGCAACGGCGGCCTCGAGGTCGGGGATGTCGGCGCGATCGAGACCGAAGCTGGGCACCCAGAGCTGCCCGCCGACGCCCTGGCGCTCGGCCGTCTCCCGCAGCAAGCGTGCGAAGCGGCGCACGAACGGGCCGGCGGCCTGGTCCCAGTGCTTCCAGTACGGATCCGTCGCAAGCGTGGAAAGGCCGGGAAGCGCCGCGACCTCGTCCCAGTCGGCGAGACCCTGCGTGCCCTCGAGCGACGGGAGCAGGCAGATCGTGTTCGTGCCTCCGCGCTCCGCGACGTGCGCAACGACCTCGCGCAGGAAGTCCACGACGGACGCCTGGCGGAAACGCGTGACCTCCGGCGTCAGCTCGGCAGGAATAGGCGCGCCGAACCGCTCGGCGCACCGGTCGCAGCGGCACGTCCACCGGGCCGGATCGTCGATCCCGACGTGCGCCGGGACGACCCACGCGGGCTCGTCCCAGAACACCGAGTCGACGCCGCACTCGAGCACCCAGTCCGCCCACTCCTTCAGAAAGTCGCGATACGCGGCGCTGTTGAGGCAGGCTGCGGCGACGCGACGCCCGTCGTCGATGACCTGGCACTCCTCGAGGTGGAAGGCGACCCAGCGGCTCTCGGCCTCGCCGCCGAACGTGCGGCCGAGCCCCCACGGGCTCGCCTGGACGTAGAGACCTTCGGCGTGGGACGCGGCGACGATCTCGGCCATCGTGTCGCGGTAATACGCGAGGTCGTTCTCCGAGAACGTGTGCAGCACGCCGGTGTACCCGCGGGCGGCGAGGTCGGCCATGTCCCGTCGCGCGTGGCGCGGGATCCTGACTCCGAAATACGAACAGCCGGCACGACTCGCCTCAGTGGTCATGACCACTCATCCTTTCACCGCGCCGACGGTGAGGCCGAATGCGATCCGGCGCTGGACGAGCAGGAAGAAGATAACGACGGGAATCGCGACCAGCGTCGACGCCGCCATGATCGCGCCCCAATCGACGAAACGGGCCCCGCCGTACATGAGGGAAAGGAACACCGTGATCGTCCGGTGCTGGTCGTCGTGGAGGATCGTGTTCGCGAAGATGAACTCGTTCCAGCTCGTGATGAACGCGAACACGGACGTCGCCACGAGCCCCGGAGCCACGAGCGGCAGCAGGATGCGAACGAACGCTCCGAGTCGGCTCGAGCCGTCGACCATCGCTGCCTCCTCGAGGTCCTTCGGGATGCCGAGCAGGAACCCGCGCAAGGTCCAGACGCAGAACGGAAGCGCAAAGGTGAGATAGACGAGAATGAGGCCGCTGAGCTTGTTCACCTCTCCGTGCTTCGCGAGCACCACGTAGAGCGGGATGATCAGCCCCGCCTGCGGCAGCATCTGGATCCCGATTACGAGCACGATGAAGAGCTTCCGTCCCGTGAAGCGGTACTTCGCGAGCGCAAGTGCCGCGAAGAACGAAATCGCGAGCGAGATCACGACCGTCGCGAGGACGACGATCACGCTGTTTTTCACGTCCGTCCAGAAGTACGGCCGATGAACCGCGTCCCGGAAGTGGGTGAGGATCGGATGGCCCGGGAACCACACCGGGTCGAAGCTGTTGATCTGGTCGTTGTTCTTGAACGCGGTCGAGACCATCCAGAAGACAGGGAAGACCATTACCGCGAACAGCGCTAGCCCGACCGCGTTCCAGCCGATGCGGCCGCGAAGGCGGCTCACTGCTCCTCACCGACTCGCAGCATCTGCCGCACGTAGACCACGCTGAGCAACGCCACGATCGCGAGCATCAGGAGGGAGATCGCGGCGCCGCGCCCGAAGTCGGTCCTTCCGTATCCCTCGACGTATAGGTAGGTGCTCATCAAGTAGTTGGACTGCACCTGCTGGCCCGGGCCGATGAGGAGATACGGCTGAGTGAAGGCGCCGAAGTCCCAGATGATCGAAAGGCTCGTGAGGATCAGGAGCAGCGGCTTCAGGACCGGCAGCGTCACGTCCTTGAAGACCCTCCATGCTCGCGCTCCGTCGATCTGCGCCGCTTCGACGAGCTCGTGCGGCACCTGCGAAAGCGCGGCGTACACCGCGATGGCCACGAAGGGGAGGGCTCCCCAGACGATCAACGTCGTGACCATCGTGTACTGCGAGAACGTCGTCTCGTACCAGTTGTGCTGGAAGTAGTGGCCCACGTGCAGCTGGGTGAGGATGTAGTTGAGGACGCCGTTCTGGGAGTTCGTCATCCAGAGCCAGACCTGGATCGCGACGACCTGTGGCATCGCCCAGACGAGAACGAGCCCGACGGTCAGCAGCAGCCGCACCCAGGTCGAGACGCGAACGAGGAGCAGCGCGATCGACGTCCCGCCCACGATCGTGAGGCCGACGTTCACGACGGTGAAGACGACCGTCCGCAGCAGCGTGTGCCAGAAGACCGGGTCGTGGAGAACGCTGCCGAAGTTGTGCAGTCCGACGCTGACCCCGTGGTGCTGGAGCAGCGCGAACAGGTCGTACTTCTGCAGCGAGAGCCGGATGAGGTCGTAGATCGGGTACCCGAGAATCGCGCCGAGTACTGCGACGACCGGTAGGACGAGGAGATACGGAACCGATGCGCCGGCGACGGCGCGTCTGGTCAAGCGCCGACGCCGCGTCCCCGGGGAAGGGGTCGCGGCGCCGGCTGTGAGCTCGCTCCCACTCAGGAGCTTCCTACTTCTCGTTCAGGGTTTGCGCGATGTTGTCGCTCGCGACGGTCGCGGCCTGCTTGACCGTCAGGCGTCCCGTGAGGATCTGGGCGAGCATCGTCTTCAGGATGTTGCCGTTCTCGACGTCGACCCAGTGTTTCGCCTGCGGCACGAACCAGCTGCGCGAAGCGGCTCGCTCGTTGATGCTGTTCCCGAGCAGGTTGGTCGCGTTCGGGATGTTGCCCTTCTTCTCGAGCGCCTGCTCGCTCGCGTTCGATGTGAAGTCGGCCAGCCACTCGATCGCCTGCGCCTTCGATGCGCTCTGGGTGGGAACCGCAAGGGTCGAGCCACCGAGGAAGCCCGGGATCGCCTGTCCCTTGACGTGGCTCGGCATGACGAACTGCTTCGTCCCCTTCGCGTACTTCTTGCCGGTGCAGCACGTGTACCAGGCGGGGCCGTAGTTGGCAGCGGTCCGTCCCTGCGAGTAGACGGTGTACGGGAACGGGTTGCTGCCGTCGAGCGTCGCCGTCGACCTCGACTGCGTCGCCTTGAAGAACTGCTTGAACCGGGTCAGGCCGGCGATCGACGCCTTCGAGTTCAGCGTCCCCTTCCATTTCCCGTGCGAGAACGTTGCGATCGAGCCGCCGTAATCGAACACGAAGCTGAGAGCCGAGTACCAGTCCTCGCCCCCGACGTACATCGGCGCGAAGCCCTTGACACCCTTCTCCATCTTCCCGACCTTCACCAGCTGTGCCTGGAACTGCGCCATGCTCGTCGGCGGCTTCTTGAAGCCCGCCTTCTTGAACAGGTCGCTCCTGTATGTGATCACGCGCGAGCCCGCGTAGTACGGGACGCCGTAGAGCTTGCCAAGGTACGTCCCCCAGGCCCGCATGCCCGTCAGCCACTTCGAGGAGTTGTCGAACTTCGAAGCGGTCAGGCTCGTAAACGCGCCGGCGGCCATGTACTTCGTCATCTCGGTGTTACCCATCTCGATGACGTCAGGCGTGTCGTTGCCGGCGATCGTCGCGTCGAACTTCTGCAGATGGTCGGTCCATTGCTGGTACTGGACGTTCACCGACCAGCCCGGATTGGCCGCCTCGAACTTGGTGTTCGCGGCCGCAACGAGATCCGGCCAGCCGTTTTGCGCGTCGACCTGGAGCCAGACCGTGAGTGTGTGGGCATTCGCCTTCTGGCCACTCGCTGTCGCCCTCGCTGCGACGACCCCGAGCACGGCCGCGGCGGCGATCACCGCGATAACCCGGTATCTCATGCCAAATCTCCCTCGAGCCGTCGACGCGCGAGCCGAGCGTCCGAAAAGTCTGTGGCCGAGGGACGCGGGACGCCCTGCGGTGCGTCGAATGGTCTATACCAATCGGCCACGGCGGCAATCTCCCACACCAGACCACTCTTGTCAAGGTCTGGTAGCGGACGGGTTAGGAAGGCGTCAGCTCGGAGACGATCTGGTACCGGTCGCCGCGATAGATCGAGTGGACGAACTCGAGCGTGCGTCCTCCCGCGTCGCGGCTCGTGCGCTCGAACAGGAATGCGGGCGAGTGGAGTGGTACACCGAGAGCGCCCGACTCGTCCTCGTTCGTCACGGTCGGTTCGATCGTCTGGGTTGCCGACGCGATCTCGATCCCGTACCGCGCGCGCAGCAGCTCGTAGAACGACCCCTCTAGGTCGCGGGGCTGGACGTCGGGCACGACCGCGGCCGGGATGTGCAGCGTCTCGATCGCCATCGACACGCCGTCGGCAAGCCTCAAGCGCTTCACCACGACGATCTCGTCTCCCGGAGAGACATTGAGGAAGCGGCCCAGACGAGCTCCGGCAAGTTCCCGCGTGAGTGAGAGCGTCGTGCTGCTCGGCGCCATCCCGCGCCGGCGCATGTCCTCGCTGAACGAGGTCATCGTGAGCTCCTGCGAGATCTTCGGCTGCTGGACGTAGGTTCCGCTGCCGCGCCGGCGGACGAGATAGCCCTCGCGTGCAAGTTCGTCGAGCGCGGCACGGACAGTCAGGCGAGACACGCCGAGGTCCGCGCTGAGCTGCCGCTCGGAGGGGATCGCGGTTCCGACGCCGAGCCGCTGGATGAGCTCGAGCACCTGCTGCCGCGCCGCGCTCTGCTTCGTCATCTTGCCCTGGGTGTCGATCACTTCCACCGTGCCGCGACTATAGAGGGAGTGTGGGAAGTGGTCAATGCCATTGCCTTCGCCTCTCAGATGCGGTATAGACTCCACGATCGTTCGCAGTGGCCGAGATTAACCTCGACAACGTCAGCAAGGTCTTCTCCGGCGGGGTGACTGCCGTCGACGACGTCTCGCTCAGGATCGGCGGTGGCGAGTTCCTCGTCCTTGTCGGGCCTTCCGGGTGCGGGAAATCAACGCTGCTGCGCATGATCGCCGGCCTCGAGCGGCTGAGCGATGGGACGATCTCCATCGGCGAGCGGGACGTGACCGATCTGCCGCCGCGCTCCCGTGACGTAGCGATGGTCTTCCAGAGCTACGCCCTCTATCCGCACATGACCGTCCGGGAGAACCTCGGCTACGGGCTCAAGGTCCGCAAGACGCCGAAGCACGAGATTCGCCAGCGCGTCGACCGTGCCGCCGGGCTCCTCGGCCTCGACCAGCTCCTCGACCGCAAGCCTGCCGCTCTCTCGGGTGGGCAGCGACAGCGCGTCGCAATGGGCCGCGCGATCGTGCGCGAGCCGCAGGCCTTCCTCATGGACGAGCCACTCTCGAACCTCGACGCGAAGCTGCGCGTGAGCATGCGTGCTCAGCTCGGGGCACTGCACGCACGTCTCGCGACGACGACTGTCTACGTCACCCACGACCAGATCGAGGCCATGACGCTCGGCCAGCGCGTGGCGGTGATGCGCGAGGGACGGATCCAGCAGGTCGACACACCGCAGGAGCTGTACGCGCGGCCGGCCAATCTCTTCGTCGCAGCCTTCATCGGGTCGCCCGCCATGAATCTCGTCGAAGCCGAGATCGCGGACGGTGAGCTTCGCTTCGGCGGTTACGCGATCCCGCTGGGAGCGCGTAGCGTCGCGCCGGCCGGCCGCGTGATCGCGGGGATTAGGCCGGAGGCATTCGGGGATGCCGCGTTCGCCGAACCGTCGCTGCCGCAGATCGACGTGCAGGTCGAAGTCGTCGAGGAACTCGGCGCCGACACGCATGTGATCTTCACCGTCGACGCTCCGCGCGTCGAGGTGAGCGAGGTACGCGAGGCGGCGGGTGACGAGGACGCGGCGCTCGTCGCAGTCGAGGGCTCCTTGTTCACCGCGCGCGTCGATCCCCAGACGAGCGCCCGACCCGGCGCGCAGCTCCGCCTCGCCGTTGATCCGGCGCGATTCCACTACTTCGATCCCGAGACCGGTCTCCGGCTGGAACAGAGCCGTGAGCCGGTTGCCGTGGCGACGAGCTAGGCGCGCACCCTGCGCGCGAACACACGCTCCAGCGCGGCCTCGACTCCGGCGGCCAGGGCGCCTTCGATCACCGCAGCCTCGCCGAGCGCCGAGACCTCGACGCGGGGCGCGGGGAACGGGAGCCACTCCTCGAGGTAGTGGCGAACCGGGTCGAGCAGCTCGGCGTTCGCGCCGACGCTGCCGCCGAGCACGACGAGCGGCAGATCGAGTGTCGCGGCGAGGGGGAGGACGTGGAGCGCGATGCGGCGGGCGGTCTCATCCACGACGGCGCCGGCCGCCGCGTCACCTTCGCGCACGGCCGCGAAGATCTCACGCGCTTCGTAGGGCGGCTCGAGCGCCGTTTCCTTCCCTCCGGCTGCTTCCGCGGCGAGCTTGGAGATCGCCGCGGCGCATGGGTCGACGTCGTCGGCCCGGCCGCTGCGGACTGCGTCCAGCTCGCCCGCCGCGCCGTTGTGACCGCGGTACAGCTTCCAGTCGAGCACGACGGCAGCGCCGAGTCCGGAACCGACGAGCAGGAACGCAAAGTCGGCGACGCCCTGGGCGACTCCATTTCGCTGTTCTGCGATGGCGGCGAGGTTGACGTCGTTCTCCAGCCTCACGGGCACGCGAAGAGCCTGCTCCAGCTGCTCGCGCAGGTCTCCGGAACCGAGTCCTTGCAGATCGGCCGAGGACACCTTCCCGTCCGCGGGCGAGACCACGGCGGGCACGGCGATCACGGCGTTCTCGAGCAGGTCGGGCGGCAGCTTGCTCTTGCGCAGCAACGAGCGGCAGCTGCTGGCAAGCACGTGGATCCGCTCGGCGACCGAGCCTCGACTGCGGATCTCCTCCCTCGCACGCACTTCGCCGTTCAGGTCGCAGACAGCTGTGCGAACTGCGCGCGCGCCGAAGTCGACGCCGAGGACGACCGCGGCTTCGGGATCGGCCTCGTAATAGGTCGCCCCGTAGTGCGGCCGCTCGGGGTCGTGATCGGTCTCGCGGACGAGCCCGTCCTCGAGCAAGGAGCGGAGGACGAGCGAGACCGTGGGTCGCGAGATGCCCGTCTGGCGCGCCACCTCGGCGCGGGAGACGGGGCCGGACGCGCGGACGGCGTCGAGCACCGTGCGCTCGTTCAACGCCCGCAACAGGGCCGGAACGGCCTTGGTCTCCGTCACCTCGTAAGTAAGATTAACGAGAATGAAGGTCGCCGTCATCGGCGGGGGATCCACCTATACGCCAGAGCTCGTCTCCGGGCTGACCCGCCTCGACGTCGACGAGTTCGTGCTCGAGGACGTCGACCCCGACCGGCGCGAAGTAGTCGGCGGCATGGCCCGGCGGATGCTCGCGCGGCAGGGCTTCGCAGGCCGGATCGAGGTGACCGGAGACCTCGACGCAGCCGTCGAGGGCGCCGACTTCGTGCTCGTCCAGATCCGCGTCGGCGGCCAGGATGCACGGCTGCGCGACGAAACCGCGCCGCTCGCCTGCGGCTGCATCGGCCAGGAGACGACGGGCGCCGGCGGCTTCGCGAAGGCGATGCGCACCGTGCCCGTCGTGCTCGAGATCGCCGAGCGTGTGCGCGCGCTCGCCGCGCCGGACGCCTGGATCGTCGACTTCACGAACCCCGTCGGCATCGTCACACGCGCACTCCTCGACGGCGGTCACCGCGCGGTGGGGCTCTGCAACGTCGCGATCGGCTTCCAGCGCCAGTTCGCCGGATGGCTGGAGGTCGAACCGGCCCGGGTGGTCGTAGACCAGGTCGGGCTCAACCACCTGACCTGGGTGCGGCGGGTCCTGCTCGATGGGAAGGACGTGCTTCCGAGTTTGCTGGCGGAGCACGGTGACGAGCTCGCCGAGGAGATCGAGCTGCCGCGCCGGCTGCTGGACGAGCTCGGCGCCGTCCCGTCGTACTACCTCCGCTATTTCTACGCGCACGACGTCGTTCTGCGGGAGCAGCTCGACGGCGAGCCGCGCGCCGCGGTCGTGCAGGAGATCGAGCGGAATCTCCTCGACCTCTACCGCAACCCGAATGTCGACGAGCGGCCCGACCTCCTGATGCAGCGCGGCGGCGCGTACTACAGCGAGGCCGCACTCGGGCTGATCACGTCGCTGACCACCGGCGACGGTGCCGTGCACGAGGTCGACGTCCGCAACGACTCGACGTTCGAGGGGCTCGCCGAGGACGACGTGGTCGAGGTGCCGGCCCGCGTCGGTCGGGACGGGCCGGACCCGCTTCCGCAGATCCCGCTCGCACCCGAGCTGCTGGGCCTCGTGCAGCACGTCGCCGCGTACGAGCGGCTGACGGCGCGCGCCGCGCTCACCCGCGATCCGGTGGACGCGCGGAAGGCGCTTCTCGCGCATCCTCTGATCGGCCAGGTCGAGCTCGTCGACGGACTCCTCGACCGGCTCGTCGCCGAGGCCGTCCACTGAAGACGCTCTTCGCGGTCGACGGCGGCGGCTCGAAGACCGACGCGGCTGTCGTCCGGGAGGACGGCGCACTGCTCGGGTTCGCGCGCGGCCCGCTCAGCCACCCACACCACATCGGGGTCGAGCCGAGCGCCGACGTGCTCGACGCGCTCGCGGCCGAGGTCGGCGCGGCCGCTGCAGATCTCGCCGTCCTCCTGATCGCAGGTCTCGACTTTCCGGACGAGGAGGAGGCCTACCGGACGGAGGCACAGCGGCGCGGTTGGGGGAAGGAGATCGTCGTCGGAAACGACACGTACGCGGTGCTCCGCGCAGGAACCGACCGCGGCTGGGGGGTCGCCGTCACCTGCGGCGCGGGTATCAACTGCATCGGCGTCGCGCCCGACGGCACACAGTCGCGGTTCGCCTCGCTCGGCGCGCTCAGCGGCGACTGGGGAGGTGCCGGAGACGTCGGGGTGGCGGCCGTCGCGGCGGCGGCGCGTAGCGAGGACGGCCGGGGAGCGAAGACGGCGCTGGAGCAGCTCGTACCTCGGCATTTTCAGCTCACGACGCCGCTCGAGCTGGGTCGCGAGCTGCACGGCGGTCGCATCCCCGTGCGGCGGCTCGGCGAGCTCGCCCCGCTCGTCTGGGCCGCGGCAAAGACGGATCGGGTCGCGGGCGAGATCGTCGACCGCCAGGCGACCGAGGTCTCCGCGTTTGTCCGCGCCGCCGTGACCCGGCTCGGTCTGCTGGACGAGGAGGTGGACGTCGTTCTCGGCGGCGGCCTCCTGCAGTCGGGCAACCGGCGGCTGCTCGAGGCGATCGAGGCCGAGCTGCGCGAGGTCGGACCGCGCCTGGTCGTCCGCGTCGCGAGCTCGCGTCCGATCGTCGGAGCGGTCCTCGCCGGACTCGACCGGCTCGGGTCGGCGCCTGAAGCGCACGTCCGGGCGCGGAAGGAGCTCGATCGAGCGACCGCTGCAGGCGGCCGGGCGAGCGGCGAAACGCCGGCCGCAGCGGACGGCGCGTAGCTCCGAATCCGCCGCGCTGCGGGGTGTTTGCGCAGCGGACAAAGAGGCAATAGGGCGGCACTACGGCCAGTCCTCTACCGGGCCGTGCGGGCAGAAATCACGAAGACGCGGCTTCATACGTAAGGGGGACAATGGTGCGCATCGTCATCGCCGCGGTTGCGGCACTTTTTCTTTCGGCAGCGCTGCTACAGGACACCGGACAGGGCCGCGGGGCCGTACGGGCGGTGCAGGGAAGCGTGCAGGTCGCGGTCGTTCCAGGCTTTCAGCCGAAGGCGTACTCGGGGACGTTCGGGGTGCCGCGATTGCCGGTCACGGATTCGCAGCTCTCGAGCTACCACTTCAGCGAGGTGGCCGTCGGCCAGGTGACGAGTGCCAACCTCGCCAACTACGACACCGTCCTGCTCTACGGGATCCGGTGGAGCGATCTCTCTTCGAGCGCCCAGGCTGCGATCAACACGTTCGCCCGAACGGGGAAGGTGCTGATCTGGGACTCCGACGACACCGGAGCGCAGAACTACGCGAGCTTCATCCATCCCTTCGCCACGGACGCGAGCGGGGAGAACGGAAAGGCCAACGACTCCGTCGTGTCCTTCCCGGGCGGTGACAACTTCCTCGCCAGTCCCGACCCAAGCAGCCCGGCCTACCTCGACCCGAACCGGCTCGTCAGCGACCGGAACATGATCAACGACATGAATGCGATGAAGACCGGCACGTCGGGTTGGACGCCTGCGCTCGTGGCCGGAAACAAGAACATCCCGCAAGGAGGCTGGGTGGTGGCGTGGAGCTACGGCGTCGTCGCCGACCACACCGGGCTCGAGGTGTATTCGGGGATCGACGCGGATGCGTTCACGTCCACGGTCAGTCCGAACTACTCGGTCAAGGAGCTCGCGATCGAGCTTGCCGCGCCGTTCAAGCGCGCGCCCGACTCGTCGTGCGCGCCGAACTGCCAGCCGCCGCCGACGACCGGAGGCAAGCCGTTCGCCTCGTGCGCGTTCGGCAAGCGCCTGCCGAGAGGCTGGGTCCACGGCCGCTTCCCGATCTTCCTGAAGACGAGCATCGCCGCCGGGATCACCGGCCAGATCACGACCGGCTCGGGCAAGGCTCTCGTCTCCGGCCGGGAGAACGCCGCGGGGCAGATCCGGCTCCTCTTGCGAACCACCCGGCTGCCCTCGAACCGGTCAGCGCGCCTGCGCGCCGTGGTCCTCGTTAACGGGCAGCAAGCCTGCAGCAAATCGTTCCGGCTCAGGGTCGACAACGTGCGGCCGAAGCTGCTCACACTCGCGACCACCCGCCACGGCTCGCAAGACTGGACGTCGCTGCGGGTGAGCGAGAAGTCGTGGGTGACGATGGCGGGTCACGGGGTCAAGTGGCCCCATCCGACGATCCTCTCGGCCCACAGGCTGTTCATCCTCAGGCTGCCGGCCCGCGTCCATGCCGCGACGATGGTCGTGCGCGACCGGGCGAACAATCGGCTCGTGCGGCACCTACGCTGGCACTGACCTAGCCGGCCGGACCGGAGCCGAGCACCGTGTTCGGCTCCGGTCCGGACAGCTCGACGACCACCATCCAGGCGAGCTTGCGCGCCGGGGGAACGAGCTTGAAGAGGAGCCGGTCGAGCATCTCGAGCGGTCGGGCGAGGGCCCGTGCCGTCGGCTCGTGCAGCAGCGCGAGAGGAAGAGCGCCGAGCGCCAGGAGGTGGAAGTACTCCACCTCGATTCCGGCAAAGCACCGGGCCCGTTCGAGATCACCGCTCAACAGCGGGTGCTCGTCGACGGTTCTCACCTCGGGGCTGAACCTGCGGTAGCAGTTCACGAGCGGGTTGTGCCCGAGCGGCTCGAGGAAGATCGCCCTCCCGTCGGGCTTGAGAACGCGCGCCACCTCCCCGAGGGCCCGAGCCACGTCAAGGTGATGGAGGATGGCGCCGCCGCAAACCACGTCGAAGGTGTCCGCCGGGAAGTCCAGATGCTCGGCGTCCATCGCCCTGAAGCTCAGGACCCCGCGTTCCTGCTCGGTGAGCTTTCGGCGAGCGCGCTCGACGCGTCCTTCGGATAGGTCGACGCCCACGACTTTGGCGGCGGTCGCGGCCAGTCGTCTCGAGAGCTCGCCGGTTCCACAGCCGATCTCCAGGACCTCACTGCCCGCAACCGCCGTCTCCAGGAGCCGGAGCTGGTAGCGATGCGCGGCCGTGAGGGTGCGGTAGAACCGGTCCTCTCGCCGCCCGCCTATGCCGGCCTGGTCGTGGAAGACGCGCTCGCGCTCGAGGCGCTCCGCGTCGGCGGTGCCCTCCATGGACACGTCGTGCCCGCCGGCCCCCGTCTTGCAACCAGGCAGCGCTGTGTCGGCCTACGGCGTCGGCAGGACGTTCAGGTAGACCGGATTGCCGCGCCAGTCCCAGGGGAGCTGGTTGCTCGGCTCGTTCAGGGCAGAGTTCTGGTTCGTATCCGACGCAGTTCCCTGGTCGACCGTGACGCCGACGAGACCCGCGGTCGCGTCGTGCATTCCGTTCGAATCGAGCGCCCGACCCTCGGCATTGTCGACCTCGAGGTACCTCACGTCCATCCCGAGCCCGCTTACGCCGTGCAGCTGCAGGCCGTTCCCGCCGGTCTGCTGGGTCGAGACGAACGTCGCGTTGACGCACTTCTCGTAGAGGACGTTGCCGGTCGCCGGCGCGGTAACGGTGTTGCCGACCTCGACGCAGGCCCCCGAAGGCTGGTCGTGGACGTAGAAGGCGAAGCGGTTGTTCGTGAAGCCGTAGCTCGAGCCGGAGTCCCAAAGGTTGGCGCCGTGGAAGCAGGCGCCCTTCTCTGCGCAGGGATCCCAGGCCAGGTTCTCACCTGCGCGGGCGATCTCCCCCTGGAAGTCGTCGTCGCTGACCGCGGCTCCGACCGGCGTGATCAGCACGCCCGACGCGCCGCAGTCGTGCGCGTAGAAACCCCAGAACAGGATGTGCTGCCCGCCGTGCATGTTGATGCAGTAGCCACCGGTCCTCGACGTCGTGAAGTCGCCGCCGTAGATGCGGACGTTCTGCGGGTTCCCGAGGTAGAGCGCCGGCACGTTGCTGCCACCGCTGTAGACGAACCGGACGCCGGCCGTCAGGTCGATAACGGCCGGCGCTGAGAGCCGATTCGTAATCGTCGTCTCGCCGCTGACGGTGAAGGCGGCGGTCGCCTTGACGAGGTCGCCCGGCTGAAGGTTGGCGAGCGCGTTCTGCAGGCCGCTCGCCGTGCTGACGTCGATCTCGCGCGTCGGAGTGAAGGGGGGCGGTGATTGGGCGTACGAGATCGCCTGGTCGTAGGTCGAGGTGCCGCCCGCGCCGGTCGTCGTGGTGGTCGTCGTAGCGGTGGTGGTCGTGGTGGTGGTGGTGGTCGTCGTCGTCGTGGTGGTCGACGTCGTCGTCCCGGTCGTCGCCGGGGTGGAAGTCGAGGTCGTCGAGTGCGCCGGACAGTTCCCGTGCGCCTTCACCGAACACGACTGCCCGGCGGAGTGCGCCACTGCGGTCGCCGTCAGGAGGCCCGCAATCACGAGGCAAGCCGACCTCACGGAGGTCCAGTGCGGCGCGTGCACCAGGTGCCCCAGGTGGCTCAGAAGCCAATGGGTCGAGTGCGAATCGTGCGAACTGCGCGGCCAGTGCACCAGACCGAGATCGGCTCGAAACCCCTAGGCTCGACCCTCGAACGAGTGGCATGGACGGCCGGGTCGGTCCGTCCGGGAGCCTCAGGACAATCGTCGCTCGTGCCGAAGCACTAGGTGCAGGCAGCTTCGGGGTCGTAAGGAGGGTCGAGTTGAGGGTCGCTGATCGCCATTTCTCCGCCGTTCGCGCGGGCAGTCCACCGTCGTTCCGAGTGTTCGCACTCCTGGCCGTGCTGGCTCTCGCGGTGTCGGGCGCAGTCACTGCCGCCTGTGCTGCCGACAAGACGCAACTCCGTTCCTGGCGAGCAGTGACCGATTTCCCGCGCCCGCCCTTCCACCCGACGCGCCGGATCGTCGTCCGCAGCGCAGACCGATTCTGGAAGGCGTGGCGCGACCTCCGGCCGGGCGAGGAGATCGACGTCCGCGGCGTCAAGTTCACCGGCGAGGCCGCGTTCGTCAACAAGCGCCTCCCTCGGTGGGCCGAGGTCCACTTCGAGGCGGGCACGAAGTTCCTGGGCTACCCGACGGCGCAGAACTACGGCGCCGTCTTCATCAAGAACGACGCTCACATCCGCTTCTACGGCGGAGACGTCTCGGATCGCGCGTCCGGCGGCATGGCCGGCACGGGCATCACCGTCCACGACAGCACACACGTGCTGTGGTGGAACTTCGTCGTGCACGACGTAGGCGGTGAAGGCGTCTACCTCGCCGGAGTCACGAAGCCGAGCACGTGGCTCGACTTCAAGGGCGAGGTGTACGACTGGGGACGCAACCTCGCCTTCGACCCGAACCGGGAGAAGGGCACCGGGATCCACGGGGTGAACGTCGACGACTCCTATTACGGCGTCACGCACTCTCGTCTCGCGTTCTACGTCCACGACGGCCCGACCGGCGCGGGCATGTCGATCGGAGGCGGCAGGCCGACGGACGGGCCCCAGTACAACACCATCTACCTGTCGTGCCGGAACCTGACGATGGCGGCGAAGGTGCAGGTGGCCGGGAACTGCATCCAGTTCTGGGGAGAGAACGACCTGCACAACACGATCGAGTTCCTGCAGGCCCGGAACCTGACCGGCCGCCCCTTCGACTCCAACGGCATCTACCCGGGCCAGTCGCTCGCGACGAACACCGTCGAGTACGGCCGCGCGGCCCACACGAACCTCAACCCCGTCCTGGGCCAGGCCGAATGGGGAATCCCGGCGCACGTTCGCTGGGACCGCCGCGGCGGCACGGTCTTCCACGACATCTCGGGCTAGCGCTGTGGCTTCCGCGCCGCGAAGGAGCAGCCCGGGACCAGAACGTCGCCGACGACCCGCGCCGGCGCCAGGGACTTCGCGATCGTCGCCATCGCACGGGCCGCCCCCGATGCCCGCTCGGGACGCCAGAGGTCCCATCGGTCCCACACGTGTTCGAACCCCGCCTTCCTCAGGTCCCGGCGTGCGGACCGCGGAGTGAACCAGTTGACAGCAGGTGTCTTCGTATGGCCGACAAGCGCCGGCCGGTGTGCTGCCGCCCACCACATGATGCGACGCTTGAGGGGCAGCGGATACCAGCCGAAGAGTGGGAATCGGGCGATCTCGTCCTGTCGCGGCGACAGGGAGCTCGCGGAGTTGAACCAGAAGATCCCCCCGGGCCGCAGCACGCGGAAGACCTCTCGCAGCGCCCGGGGCAGGTCTTCCACGTGCTCCAGGACGCTCATCGCGACGACGAGGTCGAACTGCTCGTCGTCGAACGGGAGACGTTCGGCGGCTCCCTCGCGGATCTCGACGGCCGTGCCGTGACGCCCCGCTAGCTCGCGCGCAGCCGCGATCGCCTCCGGCCACGGCTCGACCCCGACCGCACGATGGCCGCGGCGCTGGAAGGCGATGACGGTTCGCCCCTGCGCCGCCCCGACGTCGAGCACGTCGAGCTCCTCGGCAGCGGGCAGGTACGGCGCGAGCCGCGCGAGAATCGAATCGACCCAGTCCTGGGTCTCGGGAAGCTGACGATCGGCCTCGTCGACGTCGAGCGCCTCGGTCGCCTGGTGCCTGGGCACGTCCTCGATCATTGGAAGATCGCGCCCGCGCCAAACCTGGCCGTGGTGTTGCGGCCGAAGCGACCGGGTACCTGATTCCTCTTGGTGGTCTCGGGGCGCACTGTTAGTGCAGGTCAAGCGGGCGCGCCTCAGGGCCTCCGCACGAAGGTCGTCGGCGGGCTTCGCTGGAAGCTGCTGAGCCAGGTCGTGGGCCTGGCATCGCAGCTGGTCGTCGGGATCGTGCTCGCCCACCTGCTCACCCCTCGTGAGTTCGGCCTCGCCGCGATGGCGCTGGTGTTCGGGGCGCTGACGACGATCTTCACCGATCTCTCGCTCGGCGCGGCGCTCGTGCAGCGACCTGCGATAACCGAGCAAGACCGCTCGACGGTGTTCTGGACGAGCGTCGGCGCAGGAATGGTGGTGACGGCGATCTGGGTCGGCGTCTCCCCGCTGGTGGGCGACTTCTTCCACAACTCGGCCGTCGTGCCGCTGTTCGCCGTGACCGGTCTCTCGGCGCTCCTCTGGGGGGTCGCCTCCACACAGATGGCCCTCCTGACCCGCGCCCTCGACTTCCGGAGCATGGAGCTGCGCGAGATCGGGGCGAAGCTGATCGGTGGGGCGGTCGCAATCGCGCTGGCTCTCGCCGGAGCCGGAGCCTGGGCGATCGTCTCCCAGTACGTCGTCGTCGCCGGGGCGTCCGCAGTTCTCGTCTGGGGACTCTCGGGCTGGCGTCCACAGCTGACCTACTCCCGCGAGAGCCTGCGAACGCTCGGCTCGTTCGGCGCGAAGACGCTGTTTGCGCGGCTCCTCAGCTACTCGAGCTCCTACATGGACAACCTGCTCGTCGGCCGCTTTCTCGGCACGGTTCCGCTCGGCGTCTACTCGATCGCCTACAGCGTGATGTACATGCCGGCGACTCGGGTTTCGGCACCCATCCAGCAGGTCCTGTTTCCCGCGTTCGCCCGCTTGCAGCACGACTTCAAGGCGCTGGGGCGGTCGTGGATCCGCGGGATGGAGCTCGTGGGCGCGGTCAACGCACCCGCGTGCCTCGGCATGGCAGTCGTGGCCCCCGACTTCGTCCCGGTCGTCTTCGGACACAGGTGGATCGCGGCAGTCCCGGTGCTCCAGCTGCTCTGCCTAGCCGGGGCGGCCGAGAGCCTCAAGACACTGAACTGGAGCGTGCTGCAGGCGGTCGGAGACTCGGGCCGGCTGCTCCGCTTCATGGTCTTCTCGACCCTGGTCACCGTCGGCGCCTTCGTGGCGGGCCTGCACTGGGGCGTGGTGGGCGTCGCCGGTCTCTTCGCCGTGGCCCGCACCATCGTGGCCGCCTCCTTCGGCTGGTTGACCTCGCGCCGGATCGGACAACCCCTCTCCGACTTCGTCCATGGCGTGGCGCGGGTGGCCGGGCTCGTGCTGCCGATGGCAGTCGTGGTCTACCTGCTGCGGCTCGCCCTCGTCTCCGCGGGCGTGCCTGCCGCGGCGCGACTCGCCCTGCTCGCCGTGGTCGGCGCCGGCTTCTACATCTGGCTCGTACGCCGGCGCGCACCGGATCTGCTCCGCGAGGTCACCGGTCTCCTCCTGCCGCGGCTCCGAGCTCAGGAGGCGGCGAGCGCCTCCACGGACAGCGACGAGCCGCCTCGCAGGTCGACCCTGACGAGACGCGCGTAGACGATGTAGCGCTGCGTCGCGAAGAAGCGGGGGTTGCAGGCCTGGAGCGCGAGCAGCTCGTGGTGCGGCGAGCGGAGCACCGCGAGGTCGTTTGCCGGGACGATCACGTGACGGACAGCTCGATAGAAGAACGTCCCGTACGGCATCTCGAGCGTGACGGGATCCCCGGGCCGGATCGCGTCGATATGCGAGAACGGCGCGAGGTACATCGTGCGGTGACCCGCGATGTAGACGAGCCTCTTCTGGCCCGGCATGTACGTGCGCAAATCGCGACCGGGCCCGCGCCTGAGCGATCCCTCGTCGGTCCCGTTCACAAGGATCATGTGCAGGCCGAGCCGCGGGACGACGATGCGCCCGATCGGCTGGCCGACCGTCGCCGTGCGCCTGAACCGGGCTGCCGCGGACTCGAGGGTACGAGCCTCCGCACGCGTGCTGAGAAGTACGCGTCCGGGCCGATCCCAGGTTCGGAACTCGCGGTCGAGTTGCCCCTCGAGCCGATGCTGCTGCCACGCCGTGTAGAGGCCGGTGAAGGGGTCCTGCCACTGCCAGACGATCACGACCCACACGAGCGCCAGCACTCCGATCCCGGCCAGTCCGAGTCCCGCGACGCGAGCGGTGCGGCGCATCAAGTCCATGTTGCGTATTCGTGCGAATCGGAAACAACGCCGACGCGGCCACCGGCCGACGACGCTATCGAGGGAACGTCTAGCGATGAAGGGGGAAACGAGCGTGAAATACCGGGTCAACGATCCGCAGGTGATCTCCGAGACTGTCGGTGGGGAGACGATCGTCGTCAACCTCGCGACCGGGCACTACTTCAACCTGCAGGGAACCGCTGTCGACGTCTGGGACGCGATCCTGCGGGAAGAGCCGAGGGACACGATCGTCGCCGGCCTCAGCGCGCGCTATGCAGCGGCAGACGGCGAGATCGCGGAGGCGGTCGACTCGCTGCTCGCCGAACTCGCGGCTGCCGAGCTCGTCGTTCCTGAGGAGAGCAACGAGCAACCCCACGTTCCCGAGTCGACGCCGCAGACGGGCCAAGATCTCACTCCGTTCACCCCTCCGAGCTTCACGGCCTTCACCGACATGCAGGACATCATCCTGCTCGATCCGGTGCACGAGGTGGATGCGCGCGGCTGGCCGCATGCTCCAGCCAATGCTTGAGACTGCCGCGCTGCCTGCCGGCACAACCGACCCAGAACCGTCCCTCGGAGACTCCTTTCGGGAGCTCGCCGCCTCCTTCGACCGCGCAGCGGCTGCGGCGGGACTCGTCGAGCGACGACTGCGGATCGCGGGCGAGCCGGTCCTGCTCCGCTTCGCGACGCAAGAGCTGAGCGAGCAGCTGGGACGCGCCTTCGACCACCTCTCCGGCGACGGCGATGAAGAACCCGTCCTGACTCTCCACGCGTGGGACGCCGAGCAATCCGGCACAGCCGCGCCGCCGCTGCCGCCCGTCGAGGAGGGACGCCCGCGCGGGGCGACGCTCTTTTCCGACGACGGGGTCCACCGCCTGGCCTTCCGGCCCGCACTCGGCCGCCTGAGCGCCTTCGACCGCGAGGGCAAAACGGGCTGGTTCTGGTGCCGGAGCGGCCGGGAGCTTCCGTTCTGGGAGCGGGCGGTGCCTTTCCACCAGGTCCTGCACTGGTGGCTTCCCACACGCGGAAAGCTGTTGGTCCATGCGGCGGCAGTCGGCCGGACCTCCGGCGGTCTGCTCCTCGTCGGCAGCGGCGGCTCGGGGAAGTCGACCTGCGCGCTCTCGTCGCTCGAGTCCCCCCTTCTCTACGCGGGCGACGACTACGTCGCGGTCGACCCCGGCCCTACGCCGCACGTCTTCAGCCTCTACTGCTCGGGGAAGCTCGAACCGTCGCACGTCCAGGCGCTGCCCCATCTGCCGCCGCCGACGTTCGCCGCTGAAGGGACGTTGGAGGAGAAGACGGTCTTCTACGTCTCCGACCGGTTCGGCGAGCGGATGTGCGAGGGATTTCCGCTGGCGGCGATCGTCGCGCCGCGCATCCATGGAACCAACCCGGATTTCGCGCCTCTCGGAGCGGCAGAGGCACTGGCCGCACTCGCGCCGAGCACGCTGTTCCAGCTCGTTCCCGCCAACCGGCAGGCGTTGGCGACGATGGCGGGGCTCCTGAGACGGGTGCCCGCGTACAAGCTCGACGTCGGCGGGCCGAGCGAGCTGCTGCCCGGAGCGCTCGAACGGCTACTTGACGAGGTCCGGCATTGAACCGCGACACCGACCTGGAGCGCCCGCTCGTCAGCGTCGTGATGGCCGCCTTCGACGCGGCAGAGCACATCCGGGAGGCGCTGGACAGCGCCTTCGCGCAGGATTGGCGACCGCTGGAGGTCATCGTCGTCGACGACGGATCGACCGACGGCACCGCCGAGATCGTTCGCTCGTTCCCGGACGTGGTCTATGTCCCGCAAGCGAACCGCGGGCCGGCAGCCGCCCGCAACACGGCCGTCGCTCACTCGAGCGGCGAGTTCGTGGCGAACCTCGACTCCGACGACCTGGTGCCGCCGACGAGGATGAGCCTCCAGGCGCGCTACCTCCTCGAGCACCCGGAGGTCGGGGCCGTCTTCGGCCGGCAGGAGTGGTTGAACGCGCCCTCGTGGATGGCGCGCGACAGCGTCTACGGAGACGTCGACGGGATCCCGCTCTCATCGGTGATGTTCCGGCGCGAGGTCTTCAGCGAAGTCCGCGGCTACGACCCCGCTTTCCGCACCGGCGAGGACATGGATCTGCTGGTGCGGCTGCGCGAGCACGGGATCGAGTACGCGGTCCTTCCCGAGGTCGTCCTCTACCGCCGCTACCACGAGTCGAGCCTGACCGGCGGACGGGCTCCACACGAGCCGCTGCTCCGGTCGCTCCATGCCAAGCTCGAACGCGAGCGGCAGCGCCAAGGGGAGCCTCTGTCGTGAAGCCGCTGATCAGCGTGATGATCGGCGTCTACGACGGCGCCGCCTACATCGGCGAGGCGATCGAGAGCGTCCTCTCCCAGGGCTATGAGCCGCTCGAGCTGATCGTGGTGGACGACGGCTCGACCGACGGCAGCGGCGAAGTCGCCCGCGGCTTTCCCGGCGTACGCGTCGTCCGTCAGGAGAATGCCGGCAACGGCGCAGCGCGGAATCGCGCGGTCAAGGAGGCGAGGGGTGACCTCTATGCCTTCCTCGACGCCGACGACCACTTCACGCCCGGGAAGCTGGATCTGCAGAAGGCCGCGCTCGACGCCGACCCGCTGCTCGACATGGTCTTCGGGCATGTCCGCGAATTCCTGAGCCCCGATCTGGACGAGGATCTGCGCCGGACGATCCGTGCGCCCGCGCCCAAGCCGATGCCGTGGACGGCGCCGAACCTCATGCTGATCAGACGCGACTCCTTCCATCGCGTCGGCCCCTTCACCACCGAGGTGCGGGTCGGCGTGACCGTCGACTGGTTCGCCCGCGCCTCGGAGGCAGGTCTCCGCTACCTGGTCCTCCCCGACGTCGTGCTCGAGCGGCGGTTGCACACCCAGAACAACGGCCTGCGCGAGCGGGCCTCGCGCTCGCAGTACCTCGAGGTGATCCGGAAGGCGATGGAGCGGCGGCGGGCGGCCGCCTTGCCGGAGTCGCCGTGAGGGCGCAGGGCGTCGGAGGGGCGTTCTGGCCGAACACGGTCCAGCATGAGCTCCTACGGATTGCGCTGGGGCCGGTCGACGAGGCCGCCGCACGCTGGCGGCAGTTGCAGCCCGTCGACATGTCGGCGCTGCCACCGGGCTCCTTCGGCCTGCTCCCGCTGCTGTACGAGCGCCTGACCGAGTTGGCCCCGGACGAGCCGCAGCTGCCGCTGCTCGTGGGGACGTACCGCAACACGTGGTACCGGAACAAGCTCCTGGCCGACCGACTCGCACGTCTCCTGCCGCTCCTGCGGGAACACGGGGTCGAGGCGCTCGTCGTCGGCGGCGCGGCGCTGCAGCGCTGGTATCCCGCGCCCGGCTCCCGTTCCAGCTCGCCGCTCGAGCTGATCGTCCCGCCGCCCGCGCTTCCGGCGGTGCGGGCGGCGTGTGTCGCCGCCGGCTGGCGCCCCGCAGGAGCCTGGCGGTCCTACGTGCGCTTCGTCGACGAGGGCGCGCCGCTCGTCGTTCACGCCGGAGTGCCCGCGCAGTTGGCAGGCGCGCTCGGAGCTGCGGAGGCGTACGGGCTGCTCCGCTCGGAGGCGGTCGAAGGGCCGAGCGCCGGCGGCGCTCCGCTGTTCCTCGGGGTTGCCGACCAGCTTCTCCTGCTCTGCGCCATGGCCCCCGGCCCGGGCCGGCAAGGAAGTTGCCAGTGGCTGATCGACGTCCATCACGTACTGACATCCGAAGCGCGTCCGCCGGCCGAGGCTCTGCTCGCGCGCGCGCGCCGCCTCGCGGCGGTCGAGCCGCTTCGCTCGACGCTGCTCTACCTCGCAAGGAACCTCGGGAGCCCCGGGCTCGAGAAATACGCGGACGCTGCCGCGAGCATCCGGGGCGGCCGCCGCGAGCGAGTCGCGTTCTTCCTCGCGGGCGCGCCCGTCGGCCGGCTCGCCGCGGTGACGCAGCTCCTCGGTGCTCATGTCCGGCGGAGCTCGGATCAACCGCTTTTCCGGGTCGTCGGAGGACTCCCGGGCTACCTACAGGACAGGTGGGGAACCGCGAGCCTGGCCGAGACGCTGAAGGTGGGAGCTCGCAAGACAGCTCGGGTGCTGGCCGCGTCGCGTCAGCGGGCCCGGTCGGCGCGAAATCCCTCCGCGTCGTCGCAGGGCTCGTAGCCGAGCTCCTCGCGGGCGTCGGCAAGGTCCCAGAAGCGCCAGGTGTTGGCGGAGACGCCGTAGTAGACGCCGAATCGCAGGTCCGGCGGCGCGTCGAGAGCGCACCGGACGAGCTGCACGAGGTCGCGATGGCTGAGCAGCGTCGCGTAGTGGCGGGGCTCGGCGGGACGATCGTCGGCGCGGACCGTGCCGATCCGGACGCAGATGCAGGAGAGCCCTCGGTCCGAGTAGTGGCGCGCGGCCGCCTCCGCGAACGCCTTTCCCACGCCGTAGGCGCTGTCCGGACGGATCGGCCACCCGCGCCCGATCAGCGGGATCGAGGCCGGGTCGAGGCCCTCGTAGCGGCCGGCGACGATCTCCGCGTACGGAGGATCGAGCTCGTACATGCCCGTAACGTGATTCGAGCTCGCGAAGACATAGCGGCCGACGCCGTGCGCCTCCATCGCCTCGAGTACGTCGACGCGCCCGGCCATGTCCCGCTGGACCTCGGGCCACCGCAGGCCGACCGCCGAGCCGGTCGCGAGGTCGACGACCGCATCCACGCCGTCAAGGGCTCGGCGAAGCGAGCGCGGGCGGCGCACGTCGCCCCGCTGAATGCCCCTGTCTCGGTCGCCCTCGAGGTCCAGGCCCACCAGCGAATGATGAGCGGCGAGTCCCTCCCAGAGGACGCCGCCGACCAGCCCGGCAGCACCGAGCACGAGCACGCGGGCCACGGCGGCAGTCTTGCAGCCGATCCGCGCCGTCGCCTTGTCTCCTGCGCGTGTTGGCGCGGGCGGGAGTGGGAAGGGACACACACCTTGGCTGCGACAGGGTTGTGGGAGGGGGTCGACCGCTTGCTAGAGCGGCTCGACCCGAAGCGCATCGACGACCACGGTCTCGGTGCCCTCGGCGCGCGTCGATTCCGCGTGTCCGGCGAGCCCGTGCCGAACGGGCTCGCGTGGGAGGAGCGCGCCGCGCGGACGGCAGCGCTCGTCGCGCCGACGCTGCTGGCGCGCGTGCGCGATGCCTACGAGGGGCCACTCCTGCTGATCAAGGGACCGACGCTCGCCCGCCGCTACCCCGACGGCGCGCGCCGGTTCGGGGATCTCGACCTGCTTCCTGCGGACCCCGAGGCAGCCCAGGCATCCCTCCTCGCCGCCGGATTCCGGCTGCGGAAGACCGATGTCCCGGTGCAGTTCTACGACCTGCACGATCACCACCACCTGCACCCGCTCGAGTGGCCGGGCCTCGGGCTGCCGGTGGAGGTCCACCGACGTGTCATGTGGCCGCGCGGTCTCCGGCCGCCGACCAACGCGGAGCTCTTCGAAGCAGCCGTGCCGGCCGGGATCGGCGTCGAGGGTCTCCTCGTCCCGGATCCGCGGCACCACGCGCTGCTGCTGGCGGCGCATTCCTGGAGCGAGGAACCGCTCCGCAAGGTGCGCGACCTCGTCGACGTCCTCGCGTTCGCCGACGACGAAACGCGAGACGAGCTCGCACGGCTCGCTCGGAGCTGGGGCTTCGAGCGAGCCTGGAGCTCCACGCTCGCAGCTGCGGATTGGCTCCTTCGCGACGCTCCCGAGCCGCGCTTCGTGCGCGTCTGGGCCCGCTATCTCCGAAGCCTCAGGGAGCCGACCGTTGCCGAGATGCACGTGCGGGCGTGGCTGTCTCCCTTTTCCATGGCTCCTCCCGCCGCGGCCGTCCGCCTCCTGACAACCGCGGTTCTCCGCGACCTCAAGCCGTTGCCCTACGAGAGCTGGCCGGCAAAGCTGCGCCGCACCGCGCAGGCCGTGTTGCATCCCGTCTCGCCGAGATCTCTCCACGACCGGCGGGTCGGCAGGGGTCGTCGCACGATGACGGGCGCCGGTGGGACCGGCTCCACCTCGGAATGAGCCAGCTGGCTCATTGCATCCGTCCACGGGCCGCGCCATGATTCGGGTCTGGCCTGGCAACAGCTCACCCTCGTCGTTCTGCTCCTCTGGGTCGCCGTCGCCCTCCTGGTCGGCACGGTCGTCGGGCACGGCATCGCGCTCGGCGCCGAGCACGACTAGCCGACAGTCCCGCCGGCGCACGGCCGGCATGTTTAGGTCCGCTCCCCTCCGTCGAAAAAGTGCTGGACGTAGTGGAGACTGAGAGCTGACCGTCGGGGGCTTCCACGCGGCAGAGAGCCGCCTGCGCTATACGCACGCGCTGAAGACGCACGCGATCCTGATCGTGGCGGTGACGGCGCTCGCGTTGTTCGCTGCCCTCGTGGTCACGACGACGGCCACGAAGCGGTACAAGGCGAGCGCGGACATGCAGATTCAGGCTGTGCCTGCTTTTGGAAACGCCGACCCCTACCAGGGCCTCCCGGTCTTCCGGCAGCCGGCGGACGGGTCGTCGGCGGCTGTGGCGGCTGCGCGCCTGTTCTCCTCGCATCAGTACGTCGACCTCCTCCGGCGCCGGCTCGGCGCCCGCGGGTCCAGCGTGAGCGTGAACGTCACGCCGCTTTCCCAGGCGGACATCGTGAGCCTCGGCGTCACCGCGCCGACCGCCAAGCTCGCCGCCGAGGCGGCGAATCGCTTCATGTCGATCGTGCTCGCGCAACGCAAGGTGCAGTTCCAGAGCGCACTGGACCAGCGGATCAACGACCTCCGCCTGGAGATGAAGACAATTCCGGCCAAGTACCGCGCGCACAGCGTGATCTGGGAGGGACTCGCCGCGAACCTCTCCACGATGAGGTCGCTGGTCGGGCTGACCGATCCGACCGTGAGCGTCCTCACGCCGGCGACGACTCCGACGGCACCCTCGTGGCCTCGGCCCAAGCTGACGCTGATCGTCGCCCTCGTGATCGGCCTGCTGCTCGGGATCGCGGCCGCGGTGGCGCTCGAGCTGTTGAACCCTCGCTTCACGCGCGAGGAGGAGCTGACCCTTGCGCACCGGCTCCCGGTCCTCGCCCGCATGCCGAAGCTGCCGGCGCGTGCGGTCCGCGACTACTCACTCGGACGGGGTCCGCTCCCGAGCGAGGCCTGGAAGGCGTACCGGACTCTGCGCGCCGTGCTCGCGACGGCGGGGATCGGCGGCGATCGCCTGCCCTCCTCGATCCTCGTCACGAGTGGAGGGGGCGGCGACGGCAAGACCCTCACGGCCGTCAACCTCGCCATCGCGCTCAGCGCGTCCGGCCTGCGCGTGACGCTCGTCGACGCCGACATCCCGAGACCGATGATCGCGACGACGTTCAACATCAAGGGCCGCCGCGACGGCCTCGTGAACCTGCTCCAGAATCCCGACACCACGATGAATTTCCTCACGCCCGCGCCCGGTCGCGAGCGGCTCAATCTCCTGCTCTCGAGCCCTGAGCAGATAGGCAACCTGAACCTCTTCGACGCGCAGCGAATCGGAGAGGTCCTCGCGCGGCTCGAGGAGGACTGCGACGTGATCGTGATCGACTCGCCGCCTCTGCCCGAGGTGGCGGAGGCACTTGCGCTCGCAGACGCGAGCGAGGCCGTGATGCTCTGCGTCCGGATCGGCCACTCTCGCCGCGACAAGCTGTCGGAGCTACGAGACCTCCTCGCCCAGCGCGGCGTCACCCCGATCGGGTTCTTCGTGACCTCCCGCCGCCGCGCACTGCGTCGCACCCCGCAGTACGGCTACCCCGTCGACCTGCCGACGCTTCAGGGCGACCAGTTCCTGACGCGAAGTGAGCCGCTCGCGTCGGCCGACGTCTCCTAGCGCCGCGTGAACGCCGAGGCACGGCTGCGGCCCGAACACGCGGTCGCCGGCCGGACGGCTCCCGCGTCCGCTGCCCTCGCCGGAGCTCTGATCCTCGGCGTGGTCGCCGCGTACTCGCCGAAGACGGCGCTCGAGGCGCTTCTCGCCCTCGCTCTCGTCGTCGTCGCGGTCTGGAGGCTGGACCTCGCCGTGGCCGTTTTCGTGGTGTTGACCTTCCCGGAGCACCTGCCCGGCGCGTTCGGGGAGGGCGTGACGCTCGCGAAACCGGTTGGAGCCGTGATCGCGCTCGCCTGGCTCGCGATCGTCGCGAGCCGCCGGGGCGCCGTGCCGATCCTGCCGCGGGACTGCCCTGCGCTCTTCTGGGCCGCCGTAGGTTTCCTGGCCCTCGGGACCACCTCCGTGCTCTGGGCGACGGGCGGCTCCGAAACCATCTATGTCCTCGGCCGGCTGGCCCAGGTCGCCCTCCTCGCGGTCATCGCCTATACGGCTGCAGGCACGCGCTCTGGCTTCCGCACGATCCTCTGGGGCTACCTCGCGGGCAGCGCAATCACCTCCCTGTACAGCATCGCGACCGGCGCCTACGGCCAGAACGGGCGCCTCGGCACTCTGTTCGACCCGAACTACTTCGCGGCCATCCTGGTCCCGGCGATCTGCGTCGCGCTCTTTTTCGCCGTGGGGGAGGGAGATCGCCGCAGCCGCACGATCGCTGCCGGCGTCGCACTGGTCGACCTCGCGGCGTTCGTGCTCACACAGTCGCGTGGAGGCCTGGTCGGACTGGGGGTCGGCCTCGCCGCCGCCGTCGTGCTCGCCGGACGCGCGCGGCCCCGGGTGCTCGCGCTCGTCCTCGTTCTCGTCGCCGGGGGTCTCGGGTACTACGCCGTCGCCGCGCCCGCTCACGTCCTCTCGGGGTCGAGCTCCGGTCGGGCCGGGGAGTGGCGCGTCGCCATCCGCATGTTCGAGCATCATCCGGTGGGAGGCGTAGGGCTCGGCAACTTCACCGTGGTCGAGCCTTCCTACGCCACGGAGACGGTGGACCTGAACCGGGTCGGTCTGATCGTGAACCAGCCTCACCGGACACACAACACGTACCTCGAGGTGCTCGCCGAGCTCGGCGTACCGGGACTGCTTCTCTTCCTGGCGGTGATCTACACCGCGACCCGTGCGGCGCTCGGCGGGCTGGCGCGGCTGACGCTGGCCGAAGATCCGCTGGAGCTGCCGGCGCGCGGGCTGATCGCCGGAGCCATCGGGCTGTTCTCGGCCTACATCTTCATCTCCGCGACGTGGGAGAAGCAGCTCTGGCTGATCTTCGGGCTACTCGGAGCCGTCGCGGTGCTCGTGCGCGAACGAGACGAGCCGGAGAGCTCGTAGACGCGCAGACTCGGAAGGTGGCGGGCCGCAAGCTGGGCGTGCTCACGGTCGTCGACACGCTGCTGACGGCAGGCGCCGAAACCGTCGCGACCAGGATTGCACTGGCGCTCGACCGAGACCGGTTCGACAGCGTGATCTGCTCGACGCGGCCCTCCGCTCCCGAGGTCGTAGAGACTGTGCGGGCTGCAGGCATCGAGGTGCTCGAGCTCGAGCGGGCGTCGAGGGTCGAAGTCTGGCGCTGGGTGCCGCTGGTGCGTCTGCTGCGAAGCGGCAGGATCGACATCGTCCATGCCCACAAGTTCGGCTCGAACCTCTGGCTCTCCATGCTGTCGCCGCTCGCCGACGTCCCGGTGTTTCTCGCCCACGAACACTCCTGGTCCTACGAGGGAAGGCCGTTCCGCCGGCACGTCGACCGCGTCCTGATCGCGCGTGCCGCGACCAGGGTGGTCGCCGTCTCGCCGGCCGACCGGGAGCGGATGATCGAGCTCGAGCGGATACCCGCCGACAAGGTCGCCCTCATCCCGAACGGCATCCCGGACACCGCCGTCGGCGACGGCGAGCGGGTGCGGCGGAAACTGGACCTTCCTCCGCGCGCCGCCGTCGTCGGGACGGTCTGCAGCCTTCGCCCGGAGAAGGGTCTCGATATCGCGCTCAGGGCGATCGCGGAGCTGGTCAAGCGCCGACCCGAGCTGCGCTTCCTCGTCGTCGGCGACGGCCCGGAGCGCCGGCCACTCGAGCAGCTCGCAGGCGAGCTGGGAGTCCCGGCCATCTTTGTCGGCCAGAGACCGAACGAGGAGGTGCCCGACTGGCTGGCGCTCATGGACGTGGTCGTATGCACGTCCCACTTCGAAGGCATGCCGCTGGCAGTGCTCGAATGGATGGCCGCCGGCAAGGCGATCGCCGCAAGCCGGGTGGGCGGGATCCCCTGGATCCTGGAGGACGGAGACGAGGCACTGCTCGTGCCACCCCATGACCATGCAGCCCTGGCCGGGGCGATAGCCCGTCTGCTCGACGACCCAGGCGAGCGCGACCGGCTCGGAGCGGCCGCCCAGCGGCGGCAGTTTCGCGACTTCAGATTCGAGGCCACGGTCGCGCGGACCGAGGAGCTCTACGCAGACCTGTACGCCGCCGCGGTCGCGTAGATCAGTGCCCGTTTAGATCCTGTCCAGACGCGTACAAAGAACCAAGCGTGCGCGAAGGGGTAGCAGGGGAAAGCGCGCCGCAACGTCGGTTCCCGCCCCGACGGGCTGCGGCGATTCGAGAGGCCGGACGGGTCGTGATCGCTGCTGCCCCGGCAGCCCTCCTGGTCTACATCGCGTCGAACGGCGACTGGCAGCACCGTGGTCTCGACGCCGCAGTCCAGGCGCTCGTCTGGGGTGGGTCGATCGGCGCCACCCGCACCCTCGGCGGAGCCGCGATAACCGCGCTCGGACCGCGCGTGTCCGTTGGACGAGGGGTGCTGATCGCCGCCGTCGCATCGACGGCAGCCTCGGTCTGGCTCCCGCACGAACATCACGTCGCGCTGACGATGCTGATGCTGGGCGCCGTCGTGTTCACCGCCGGGGCGGCCTGGGAGACGTTCTCGATCCGCCGCATCACGCCGGCGGTCCGGCTGCTGCTGGTCGGCATGAGCGGCGCAACCGAGACGCTGATCAACGACATCCGTAGAGGCCGCTCGGGCGGTCATGAGCTCGTCGGTGTCGTCGCCGATCCGTCCGTGATGCCGCCCGGCGGACCGCACGTCCCGATCCTGGGCAGCGTCGACGAGCTCGAGGCGGTGATCGCCGAGCAGCGCCCGGATCTCGTCGTCCTCGCGCCCGGGCCCAAGCACCCCAACACGTTCCTCCGCCTGCTCGACGCGGCCGAGTCGGGATTCCGCGTCGTCCAGTTCGCCGAGTTCTACGAGTACGCATTCGGTCGCGTGCCGCTGGAGGATCTGCCCCAGGAATGGTTCATGAGCGTCCTGCATCTGTACCGGGGCTCGTACTCGCGACTGGCCAAGCGGACGATAGACCTCGCGGGCGCATCGCTGCTCATTCTGCTGACCCTGCCGCTCTTCCCGTTGCTGGCGCTGCTCGTGCGCCAGACCGACGGGTCGGTGATCTTCCGCCAGGTGCGACTCGGCGAGCATGGGAAGCTGTTCACGCTCTACAAGTTCCGAACGATGCGCGCGGACGCCGAGGCGCCGGGCCAGGCGGTCTGGGCGGGAGCGGCCGATCCAAGGGTGACGCGAGCCGGCGGCTTCATGCGCCGGCTGAGGCTCGACGAGCTGCCGCAGCTCTGGAACGTCATCCGCGGCGACATGTCCCTCGTCGGGCCGCGGCCCGAGCGGCCGGAGTTCCTTTCAGAGCTGACCCGGAACGTGCCGTACTGGAAGCGCCGACATTTGGTGAAGCCCGGTCTCACTGGCTGGGCGCAGGTCCGACAGGGCTACGTCAACAGCGCGGACGCGACCTCGACGAAGCTCTCCTTCGACCTGTGGTACCTGCGCCACCGGAGTCTCACCGTCGACCTTGCGATCCTGATGCGCACTGCCCTCGTCGTCGTCCGCGGCGACCGCGCCCCCGCGCACGCAGTCGGTCCCGTGCCGGCTCCGATGGTCGAACCTTCGGACACGTAGCGGTCCGGCTCGCCTCAGACAGCCACGAGGCCTTCGGGCCTCTCGGCGACCACGGCCTCGAGGAGAGCCTCCAGCCGATCGGCTCCCGGCCCGAGGCCGAATCGCTCGAGCCCGTAGCGAAGCGCCTGCTCACCGCGAGCCCGCCGGGTGTCGGGGTCGACTCTTGCCCACCACTCCAGCTCGCGCGCGAGGTCCGACGCGGACGACGCGGCGGAGCCGCCGCTCGCAAGCGCGATCTCGGCGGGCAGGCCGGCGACCGTCGTCACGAAGGGCAAGCGTGCCCCCAGGTAGTCGAGCACCTTCGTCGGGAGCGCAGACCCGAAGACCGGGTCCGCGCGCAGGAGGTGCAGACCGACGTCGGCGGCAGCCAGGAGGTCGTCGGCCTCGGGCCGAGAGACGGCGGGTAGAAGCGTGAACCGGTCGAGGTTCTCGGCGGTCACGGCAGCGGCCAGAGCGCTCCGCGCGCTCCCATCGCCGGCGACGACGATCCGGATCGACGTGAGCGCTCGAAGCTCGCGTGCGGCCGCGACGAGCACGTCGAGTCCGTTGGCAACTCCGACGGCCCCCAGGTAGAGGAAGACGCACTCCTCGTCGCCGATTCCCAGCCGCGCCCGTACGGCTTGCCGTCGTCCGGGTTCCTCCGGTCTCTGGACGACTGCCCCGGGAAGCGTCGCAACCTGCGTCGCCCCGTGCGCCCGGACGAACGGCTCGAGGCCGGGCGTCGGGATCACGACCCGAGCTGCCCGGCTCGTGGTTGCGCGCGCGAGCCGCTCGAGCAGCTGGTAGGCCGGGCTCTCGCTGCTCAACCAGCCCACCGAGACCGCTGATTCCGGCCACACGTCGCGCACCTCGAGGAGCCACGGACAGGCGAAGCGGCGCGCGAGGAGAGGTCCGAGCGTTGCAACCGGCAACGGCGGCGACGAGACGACGACGACGTCGGGCCGCGGCAGCGCCATTGCCCTCAGGCCGGCCGCCGTCACAAAACCGGCGTAGTTGGCGACGCGGGCCAGGCGGGAGCGATGAATGCCGCCCGGCGTCCACACCCAGTGGTGGTCGATCCCGTCGATCATCTCGCTCCGAATCGGCCGTCGCCGGTAGTCGGGCGGGACGTCGCCCGTCATGTAGTTGCGCGGCGTCGAGACGAGGTCGACCACCCAGCCGCGGCGCACGAGTTCCGCGAAATAGCGCCGGTGGCGATAGATCCCCGGCGCTCCAGGAGTGGGTGCGTGCTGGTAGACGCAGAGGAGGCGCCGCCCCTGGTTCGGCCTCCGCCCCGCGCTCCGAGGAGCAGCAGCCGCCGCCCGCGCCTCGTCCGGCCGGGCGGGAGCCGCCGAGTCCGCCAAGCTACCTACTGGCTGTCGTCCCGGCGCGCCACCCTACGCAGCGCGAGACCGCTCGCGATGAGGAGCAGCGCCAGCGCGGCGATGATGGCCAGGTTGAACCCGGTGAACGGCAGAGTTCCAGGCCCGCCCGTCGCGACGCCCGAGGGGCCGTGCCCTGCGCCGGGCGGCGTGAAGGTGCCCTTCTGGCCGGGTGCGCACGTGCCGTGACCGCAGGAGAGCGAGTCCGCCAATGCGGTCGAGCAGAGCACGAGTGCCGAAACAATGGCGAGTGAAAGAGCAGCTATCCGTTTCACGAGCGTTCCCCCGAATCTGGCGCTGGATTCTCGAGGAAGCTGATTTCCCTCCGCTCAAAACCTAATCCTGATCAGTGCTGGCGAGCTCCCCGGAGCTCGGAGCTCATCTCGTTCAGGATGAAGGCCACCTGTCGCTGGCTCATCGGCTTTCCGATCTGAAGCCTTTTCTGTGCGTAGTAGACGAGGTTGTCCTTCGGCGAGAGGCGCCGTGCCTGAGCGAGCTCCGCACGCGCCGCGGTAGGACGGTGGTCGGCTCCCGCGACGATCCCGAGCATGAAGTGGGCGTACCAGTCGGACGGATTTCGCTGCACGGCACGCTCGAACGCGCGCCTCTCCCGCGCCGGCTGATCGCCGCTCTCGGCCAGGCTCGCCTCGGCGAGCGCCGGCTGCTCGCTGAACGGATTGAGCCGGGCGGCCGTGCGGAGCATCGTCCACGCACGGTGCCCCGGGCCGGCCGCGAGCGCTCCATCGGTCAGACTCACCGCCACCCACGGAACGGTGAGGATCGCGGCGGCGGCAGCGGCGACCGCGACTCC
>DATFHC010000005.1:0-9510 GCA_035248765.1 Gaiellaceae bacterium | reverse complement strand
AACCCGAGGTCTCGCTCGGCGTGGTCACGATCGTCGGGGAGGCGGTGATCGTCACCGACTCCTCGCCGCAGCCGCTGCTGACCGGGTTGTTGTTGGTGTCGTTGGCGAAGTCGGCGGTCCAGTTCCAGGTGCCGGCCTCGTCGGCGGTGATGGTGGTGTTCGTGGTGGCGTAGTCGTTGCCGTTGTGGTCCGCGGTCACCGTCTCGGTGTAGGCGGGCGTCCCGGCACAGGTCGGATCGTCAGGCCCGTACAGGCTGAAGGTGATCGTGCCGGCGCCGGTGTAGTTGCTCCCACCTTCGAGGTCGGCCGAGTCGTTCAGCAGGTCACCGAGGGAACCCAAGGTCTCGCTCGGCGTCGTCACGATCGTCGGCGAAGCCTGGACCGAGAAGCACTCGCCGTCGGCGTTGGTCTCGCTCGAGGCTCGGTAGAACTTGCTGCCGTTCGCGTTAGGCGTGTACTCGGCGCGCCAGCAATATTTGCCGGCCTCGGTCGTTAGCGAGCCGCTGGCGTTCGCCGAGGTCGCAGACCCCGAGGCGATCGGGACCGGGTTGCCGACCTGGGTGCCGCCGGACTCACAGCCGCCGGCCGTTACCTCGGATGGCCCACACAGGAAGAAGGAGACCGTGCCGGTCGGATCGGGACGGCCGCCGACTGCGGAGATGGTCGCGACGTCGTGCTGGGTCGAAACGCCGGTCGCGTTCACGGAGCCGCCGGGCGTGGCCGTCGTCTCGATCGGCGGCGGCACGCACGTGTCGAACTGGCCGCCGGCGAAGTCCTTCAGGGTTGCCGTCAACTGGTTGGACGAGCGGGTCTCGGCGAGGAACGTCGTGAAGCAGCCGCCGTCGGCGCCAAGCAGCGCCGTCAGGTCGATCCCCGCCTCCACGAAGGTGTTGGACTCGTGGCTCGTCGGCGACCACGGAGTGGTGATCGTGTCGCTGTTCGCAATCGCGCAGGCGTTGTCGCTGGTGAGGGCGTTAGTGCAGAGCCCCCCGTTGAACGTCGCGTCGAGAACCGGTTTCCCGGTGGCGTCATCGCCGACCCACTTGTAGACGGACACGTCCTGTGTACCGCCACCGTTCGTGTAGTCACTGATGACCAGCAGGTCGCCGTCGGTGTGCTGCCCGGAGAAGTCGTTCGAGCCCGAGCATCCGACGTTCGGGTCCTTCAAGAGCCAGAAGCCCGCGAAGGACGTGCCGTTGTTGCTGCCACGCTCGGAAGCGAGGTAGAGCACCTGGTCGCCGCCGTTGTCCGGTGCGTTCGCTGGGATCTGAACCAGCGCCGCGTAGGCGTTGAGGAGGTTGTCCTTGTCGAGCGGATTGTTGATCGGATCGCAACCCCAATGCGACACGCCGCTCGCGATCGGCTGGATGTCCTTGTTCGAGGTGAAGTAGGTCTGATCCGGAAGGGCGCTGTCCGACACAAACGTGTCGGCGAGGATCGGCCCGTTGACCGGATCCGGCGTGATCAGCCGGTTGCCACTGGCGCCGAACAGGCTTTCCCAGTCGTACGGCGGCGGCGTCCCACTGGCGGCGGTGTTGCCGTCCAGCTCGAACATGCCGGTGTCATGAACAGCCAGCGCGGACGTGACCCCGAACAGCAGGCCGCCCACGACCATCAGGCTGGCAATCGCGATGCGGGCCTTTCCGAACCGACCGCGACGGAACTTTCTCCATGTGCTCATCTCTCTCCCCGCTCTCCTTTTCGTTCACGGGCGGGCAGGAGCACACTCCTTGCCCAGCCTGACGACACTCCTGGCTTAGTCGTAGAAGCAGCCCGGAGCCTCGGAGACCTTCCAACGTCTAGTAGGAGCCACGACTTTGGCCCAGACGTTCAGGTACATGAACCGAAAACGGGTGATTTGGCCCACTGCGAAGTCCCGGTTTAGGATCGACGTCGGGTTCTGATAGCAACGCCAAGGAGGGTTCGCATGGCCGGTTTGGAAGTACGCGACTTCTCGGCGCCCGACGAGACACGGGCGCCCGACAAGACGAAGGTCGACATCGTCCGGATGGGCGGCACGAGCGCATCCCGCATGTCGATGCAACCGGGCTGGAGATGGTCGGAATGCATCAAGCCGGTCGCCGGCACCGACAGCTGCCAGCTCCATCATGTCGGCGTCGTCGTGTCGGGCACGCTGCACGTCTCCCACGAGGACGGCACGGAGCAGGACATCGGCGCAGGCAACGCGTACGTGATCGAGCCGGGACACGACGCGTGGGTCGTCGGCGACGAGCCAGTCATGGGCTACGAGTTCGACGCCCGGACGGCAGAGGAGTACGCGAAGGGCGCTTAGCGGAGGTCAGGAAGGGCACGTCCCCGGTGCGTACTCGCCCCCTCGCAGCCGGGCGTCAGTGGCAAGACAACGCGCCCTACGTCGTTGCGCTGGCGACTTCCTGACCTTTCCCCTGTGGCATAGGTCGCGGTACCCCGGCCGTCGTCCCCAAGACGGCTGGGGTGCCCTAGTACGTCTGGGTCGGGCCCGTTCTCGGCTTGTCCCTCGATCGAGCCACTACGGTCGGCCGCGTCGAAACTGGCCGACCAGCCAGTTGCGCGCTCCGGCAGCGTCGCTCACGATTCGGCCACTGACGGGTACCGAGTTCGTGCACACCGCGGCGCACGCGCAACACGACCGGCCCAATCGATACCACTGCGGCGACAGGCGGACTCTGCGAGTCCGCCTCCGCATTTCTAGGGAGCGCTACGCTCCCGGACGTGCGCCGGATCATCGTCCTGGCGGCGCTGCTCGGAGCTGTCTGCGCCTGCGGCTCGTCGGCCGCTTCCACCACGCCACACCGGATCGCGTTCGGCGTCGGCGGCGGGAACCTCGTTCCCTATCAGGTGACGATCGAGCCGACCGGCCGCGTCCAGTCGAGCGGTGACGTGAAGCCGAAGATCCGACAGCTGTCCCACGCCAAGGTCGTCACGCTCTCGCGACTCGTTCGCGCGGACCTGGCCGCCGGAATGAGGACCCGCCTGTGCCCGGGAACGAATCCGGACATCGCCTCGGAGTTCATTCACGCCTACGGCCGCACAGTGAGGGTGCATGGCAGCTGCGAGCCGCGCTTCCACCGACTCTGGGACACGCTCGCCCAGGCGGTCGGCCTCCGCGTCGGCTAGTCGATCTTGATCGCGACGTGCTTGAGCTGCGTGTACTCCTCCATGGAGTAGATGGACATGTCCTTGCCGTAGCCGGACTGCTTGTAGCCGCCGTGCGGCAGCTCGGACGAGATCGGCAACAGGTGGTCGTTCACCCACACGCATCCGAACTGGAGCTTCCGCGCCGCGTTCATCGCGCGGCCGACGTCGCGCGTCCACACCGACGCGGCGAGGCCGTAGCGGACGTCGTTCGCCCAGCGGATCGCCTCGTCATCGTCGGCGAAGCGCTGCACGGTCACCACCGGGCCGAACACCTCGCGCTGGACGATCTCGTCTTCCTGCTTCACGTCGGTGACGACGGTCGGCTGGACGAAGAAGCCGCCACCGTTCTGGCCGGTGCCGCCGCCGGTCAGGATCGTCGCGCGTTTCGCCCGCTCGAGGAAGCCGAAGATCCGCTCCTGCTGGTCGTGTGAGATGACGGACCCCATCTCGGTCTCGTCCGAGAGCGGGTCGCCGACCTTGAGCGACTCGACCGCGGGGACGAGCTCCTCCAGCAGCTTGTCGTAGATCCGCGGCCCTGCGATCACGCGTGATCCGGCGGTGCAGTCCTGGCCGGAGTTCCAGTAGCCGGCGAGGCGGATCCCCTGCGCGACCGCCTCGGGGTCGGCGTCGTCGAAGACCACCATCGGCGCCTTGCCGCCGAGCTCGAGGTGGACGCGCTTGAGCGTGTCGGCCGCGTTGCGCGCGATCGCCTTGCCGGTCTCGACGTCGCCGGTGAGGGAGACCATCCCGATCGCCGGATGCTCGACCAGCCGCTGGCCGACCGGGATGCCGTCGCCGGTCACCACCTGCAACACGCCCGGCGGGATGACCTCCTGTGCGAGCTGGACGAACCGGAGCAGCGACAGCGGCGTCTGCTCCGACGGCTTGAGGAGCTGGACGTTGCCCGCCGCGAGGGCGGGCCCCATCTTCCAGACCGCCATCATCAGCGGGTAGTTCCACGGGCAGATGCCGGCGACGATCCCGATCGGCTCGCGCCGGATCATCGACGTGTAGCCCTCGATGTACTCGCCGGCCGACTTGCCCTCGAGGTTGCGGGCGGCGCCGGCGAAGAAGCGAAGGTTGTCGGCCGAGAACGGCATCTCGTCGCGCGAGGCCATCAGCGGTTTGCCGACGTTGACCGACTCGAGCTGCGCGAGCTCCTCGGCGTTCTCCTCGATCACGTCCGCGAGCTTGTGGAGGAGCTCCGAGCGCTCCTTCGGCGTCTTCTCGAGCCAGTCGGGGAGGGCCGCCTCGGCCGCCTCGATCGCGCGGTCGACGTCCTCCTCACTGCAGCGCGGCACCTCGGCGATCGTCTCGCCGGTCGCGGGCGCGATCACCTCCATCGTCTCGCTGGAGGCCGCGTCGGCGAACTCGCCGCCGATCAGGATCCGGTACTGCTCGGTCGTGGTGCTCATAAGTCCCTCCTTCTCACGCCGCGGGTATCTCTGACGCCTCGATCGCCTCGGTCACCGGCGCCGCGCTGCTTCGGATGATCCCCGTGTCGCGCATCACGCGCTGCGCGAGCATCACCGGGATCGCGGTCACGGCGATCACGAAGAACGCCACGACGTTGACGACAGGCAGCTGCTGGCCCCTCTCGATGTTGTCGAGGATGAAGATCGGCAGGGTCTCCTGCGCGCCTGCCGTGAAGTACGTCACGATCACTTCGTCGAACGAGAGCGCGAACGCGAGCAGGCCGCCCGCCACGAGCGCGGTCGACAGGGTGGGCCAGAGGACGAAGCGGAACGTCTGCCAGCCGTCTGCGCCGAGGTCTTGCGACGCCTCGATCAACGACGACGAGGTGCGCCGCAGCCGGGCGACGACGTTGTTGTAGACCACCACGACGCAGAAGGTCGCGTGGCCGATCACGATCGTCCAGATCGAGACCTGGATCTGGGCGAAGCTGTAGAACCGGAGAAGCGCGGTTCCGGTGATGATTCCCGGCAGCGCGAGCGGCAGCACGAGCAGGAACGACACCGTGTCGCGTCCGAAAAAGCGGAAGCGGGCGACTGCCGCTGCGGCCATCGTGCCGAGCACGAGCGCGATCCCGGTCGTGGCGAGCGCCACCCTGACCGAGAGCCAGAACGCAGAACGCGCCTCGGAGTTGTGCCAGGTGACGCTGAACCAGTGAAACGTCCAGCTTGTTATCGGCCAGCCCTGGATGTTCGACTTGTTGAAGGCGTAGAGCGCGATGATCACGAGCGGGATCCAGAGGAACGCGATCACGAGCGCAGAGCAGACAGCGAGCGAGATGCGCGTCGAGCGTGTCGTCATCAGAGGGCCTCGAAGGCGCCGAGGCGCCGCGCGATTAGCAGGTAGACACCCATGATCAGCATCGGAATGGTCGCGTTCGCCGCGGCAAGAGGGATGTTCGCCGCCCCGATGTTCCGGTAGACGGCGATGCCGATGAAGTTCGAGCTCGGGCCGCCGACGAGCAGTGGAGTGATGTAGTCCCCCAGCGTCAACGAGAAGGTGAAGATCGAGCCGGCTACGACGCCCGGGAGTGCGAGGGGAAGAATCACGGAGCGCAGGGTCTTCCAGCCGCGCGCGCCGAGGTCGGCGGAGGCCTCGAGGTACGAGTCCGGGATCCGTTCCAGCGCGGCATAGACGGGGATCACCATGAACGGCAGCCAGACGTACGAGAAGACGATCCAGACGGCCCAGTTCGTGTAGGCAAGGTTCAGGTGGCCGAGCCCGATCCCGCCAAGCGCCCAGTTGATCGCACCGTCGTGGGCGAGGATCGTCTGCCACGCATAGATCCGGACGAGGTAGCTCGACCACAGCGGCAGCAGCACCATCACGAACAGGATCGCCCGCGTCCGCCGGCTCGCGAGGCGCGTCATGAAGTACGCGAGCGGGAAGGCCAGCAGAGCGTCCGTGACAGTCACCGCGGCGGCGATCTCGAGCGTGAGTGCCGCGATGTGCAGGTACGGCTGGCTGCTCGAGAAAATAAGCCGGTAGTTGGCAAGGGTCCACGTGTGCTCGATCGTCGCGGTGAACGAGTTGACCGTCCAGAACGACGCGACGAACAGGCCGGCGAGCGCGCCGATGTAGACGATGAGGAACGCGGCGAGCGGCGGAGTCAGCAGCCCGAGCGCCTTCAGCCACGGCCGCCGCCACAGAATTCCCGAGAGGCGGAGGCGGGCCCGCCTTAGCGGCGGGCCCGCCTCGAGTGCGCCGGCGTCAACTGCCAAGCGTCACCCGGTTACTTGCGTCCAGGCTTGAACCCAGGCGGCGTAGTCTGTGCAGGTCTGCTTCTTCGTCCAGCCGCACCGCGGGATCGGGGTCTTCCAGAACTTGATCTGCTTGTAGTAGGACGACGGCTCGTTGAGGTGATAGCCCGCGCACGAGCCCTTCGCGAGCTTGTTCATGTACGGACATGCCTTCGGGTTGACCGGGGTCTCGCCGAACACGAGCGCCTGCTTCGCCTCGACCTGCGGGGTGGTGACGTACTTCATCCACATGTACGCGCAGTTCGGATGCGGGGCCTTGCTCGCGAGCATCCACGTGTCGGCCCAGCCCGTCGTCGGCACCGGGACGATCTCCTTCACGGGCACCTTGGCAGCCTTGAGCTGCAGCGTCTGGTACGGCCAGCCAGCTCCCAGCCACACGTCGCCCTGCTTGAACGACGCGTCCTCGTCAGGTGCGTAGTTCCAGAATCGCTTGAGAAGCGGTTTCTGCTGCTTGAGGAGGTTCACGGTCGCCGTCAGCTGTGCCTGCGTGAGCTCGTACGGGTCCTTGATCCCGAGGCTTGGCTTGGTCTTCTGCAGGTAGAGCGCAGCGTCTGCGATCTGTATCGGGTTGTTCGGGATCGTCACATGCCCCTTGTACTTCTTGCTGTAGATCACGCTCCAGTCCTTCGGCGCCGGCTTCACCTTCTTCGTGTTGTAGATCAGCGTGTTCGGCCCCCACTGAACCGAGACGCCGTAATGGACGCCACCGACCGTGTTGTGGGGCGGCGACTTGAACGCCGGCAGGAACTGGTTCCAGCTGGGGATCAGCTTGATGTTGACCGCCTTGACGTCGTGGGCGTAGATCAGCCGCAAGCTCGCATCGCCCGAGGCGGAGACGAGATCCCACTGGCCACCGCCCCCGCCACCGTTCGCATGCATGAGCGAGAACATCTCGCCCGACGAGCCGGCGTCCTTGCGGTGGATGATGCAGCCGGTCTGCTGCTGGAACTTCTTCGCGAACGACGGATCGCTGTATGCCGTCCACTCGATCAGGTTCAGACGGCCCTCGCCCTTGCCGATCTTCGTCGGCAGCCCGCTTCCGGCCTGCACCGACGCTGCCGGCACCGCGAACGCCGCCACGACGGCGGCCAGGACGACGATGCCCAACGCGTGCCCCTTGCGAATCCTCCTCACGTGCCCTCCTCCTTGATCTCGTTCGTGTGCTCCGGCCGCCACGAAAGGCGGACCCGTTTGCCCCGCTCAGTGAGAGCGTCCTGCGAAGACGTCTCGAGGTTCTGCCGCACGACGACGAGCTCGCCGCCCGCGTCGAGATCGACGACGTAGCGCGTAACCATGCCGACGTAGACGACCTCGCGGATGGTTCCCGCTTCGCCCTCGCCCGCTCCCTCGTCGCTCATCCGGATCTTCTCCGGCCTGATCGTGAAGCGCCTCCCGTCGCGCTCGAGGACATTCGAGACGCCGACAAACCCGGCCACGAACTCCGTCTGCGGATGCTCGTAGACCTCCGCCGGCGGACCGACCTGCTCGATCCGGCCCTCGTTGAAGACGGCGATGCGGTCACTCATCGTCAGCGCCTCTTCCTGGTCGTGCGTGACGTAGACGAACGTGATTCCGAGGTCGCGTTGCAGCGCCTTGAGGAAGATCTGCATCTCCTGGCGCAGCTTCAGGTCGAGCGCGCCCAGGGGCTCGTCGAGAAGGAGGACCGGCGGCTCGTTCGCGATCGCGCGCGCGAGCGCGACCCGCTGGCGCTGGCCGCCCGACAGCTGCAACGGCTTGCGGTCGCCGAGCCCCGGCAGTCGCACCCGCCCGAGCATTGCCTCGGCACGAGCGCGCCGTTCGCGGCGCTTCATCCCCTTCACGCGCAGCCCGTACTCGACGTTTTCCGCCACGGTCATGTGCGGGAAGAGCGCGTAGTCCTGGAACACCGTGTTGACGGCGCGTTGTGAGGGTGCGACGCGCGTCACGTCTACTCCCTTCAGCTCCACGCGACCCGCATCCGGGCGCTCGAAGCCCGCGATCACGCGCAGCGTCGTCGTCTTGCCGGAACCCGACGGGCCGAGGAGCGTGAAGAACTCGCCCGCAGGGACGTCGAGGTCGACGCCGGCGACTGCGACGACGTCGCCGTAGGTGCGGCGGATGCCGGTCAGCCGGACGGCCGGAGCCATCCCCAGCCCGTACTCAGCCGCTGCCGGCGCCAGCGTCGTCAAGCGATTCCTCCAGCAGGCTCAGCCCGCGCTCGAGGTCCTCGTCCGAAGCGGTCAGCGGCGGCAGGAGCCGGATCACGTTTCCGTAGAGACCACACGAGAGGAGGAGCAACCCCTTCTCGAAGGCGGCCGCAGTCGTAGCCTTCGCCGCGTCGGGCGTCGGCTCGCGCAGCTCGAGCGCGAGCATCGGGCCGAGGCCGCGCACCTCGCCGACGATCGGCTGCCTGGCGGCGATCTCCTCGAGTCGCGCTCGCAGGAACGTGCCGAGCTGGTCGGCCCGCTCGCGAAAGCCGGGCGCCGTCAGCTCATCGAGCACGGCGAGCGCTGCAGCGCAGGCGACGGGATTGCCCCCGAAGGTGCCCCCGAGGCCACCGACGTGGACGGCATCCATCAGCTCCGCGCGACCGGTGGCCGTGGCGAGTGGCAGGCCGCCGCCGATGGTCTTTCCGCCGACGAGCAAGTCTGGCTCGACGCCGAACTGCTCGATCGCCCACATCGTTCCGGTCCGGCCGCAGCCCGCTTGCACCTCGTCGTCGGCGTAGAGGATCCCGTGCTCGTCGCAGATGCGGCGCAGCGCTTGCACGAACTCGGGCGGCATCGGGATGAAGCCGCCCTCGCCCTGTACCGGCTCGAGGACGATGCACGCCACGTCCGCCGGCGCGATGTCCTGCTGGAAGAGCAGCTCGAGGCTGTCGAGCGCGTCCTCGGTCGAGACGCCGCGGAACGGATACGGCGCTGCGGCGCGATAGACGTCCGTAGCGAGCGGGCCGAAGCCCTGCTTGTAGACGAGCTTCGCCGTCATCGCCATCGTCAGGCTCGTACGCCCGTGGAAGGCGCGGTCGAACACCACGACCCCGGCCCGGCCGGTCGCGGCGCGGGCGATCTTGACCGCGTTCTCGATCGCCTCGGCGCCCGAGTTGACGAGGATCGACTTCGTCTCGGTTTCCCCGGGCCAGAGCTCGTCGAGCCGGCGG
>DATFHC010000004.1:0-11725 GCA_035248765.1 Gaiellaceae bacterium | reverse complement strand
AGCTGCGGGGCAGGGATTCGAACCCCAACTTCCTGATCCAGAGTCAGGCGTCCTACCATTAGACGACCCCGCAACGGGTCGGCGAGCAGTGTAGCCGGGTGATTGCGCGGGCTACGATCCGGCTGTGACGACGTACATCATCCGCCGCATCTTCTGGGCGATCTTCCTTTTCCTCGTCGCGACGATCGTCACCTACATCATCTTCTTCATCATCCCGACGAGCCCGGCGGAGCTCGCGGCAGGGAAGGCGGCGAAGCCGGCGATCGTGGCTCACATCGCCCACGAGCTCCATCTCGACCTGCCGATCTACCAGCAGTACTGGATCTTCCTCTGGAACATGGTGCGGCACGCCTCGCTGGGCTACTCGTTCCGCTTCGGCACGTCCGTCCGCTGGGTGGTCGCGCAGGACGCGCCGGTCACCGCGTCTCTCGTCTTCGGAGGAGCCTTCTTCTGGACGTTGCTCGCGATTCCGACCGGGATCCTCTCGGCGCTGAGGCCGCGCTCGATCCTCGACCGCACCACGATGGTCTTCGTCCTGATCGGTGTCTCGGCGCCGGCGGTTTGGATCGGCCTGATCCTGGCGTACGTCTTCGGCTTCAAGCTCGGCTGGACGCCGATCGCCGACTACTGCAACTTCATCCCCAGTCACCAGATCGGGGTTTGCTCGGGCCCCGCGCGCTGGGCTTACCACCTCATCCTGCCCTGGATGGCATTCATGTTCCTCAACGCCGCCATCTATACGCGTTTCGTCCGGGCGAGCATGTTGGAGACGATGTCGGAGGACTACGTCCGCACTGCGCGCGCGAAAGGTGCTCCTGCGACGCGCGTGACGCTGCATCACGTGCTCAGAAACAGTCTGCTTCCGACAGTGACCATGATGGGCATGGACATCAGCCTCAGCCTCGGGGGCGCCGTGTTCACCGAGACGGTGTTCAACCTGCACGGGCTCGGCCAGGACCTCATCAGCGCAGCGCTCAACGACGATCTACCCGTGGTCGTCGGCATCACGATCTTCGCCACCCTGGCGGTGATCGTGTTCAACTTCCTGGTCGACGTGGTGTACGCGATGCTCGATCCGCGTATCCGTCTCACGACCTGAGCTCAGCTCGCCGCTCGCACCGCCTCTGCGAGCACGGTGACCGCACGTCGGAGCGAGGGCTCCGGCGCGACTGCGTAACCGAGGAGAAGTGCCGGCTCGCGCACGGCTTCCGCGCGGTGCTCGGCCATGCCCGATAGCCCGACCCCGCGGGCCCTTGCCTCCTCGACTACACGCGCTTCATCCATTCCGCTCGGCAGGCCCGCCTCGACGTAGAGACCCGCCGCGTGCCCTCGCACCTCGAGCGTGGGCAGCTGCCCCGCGAGCTCCTGCACGAGCACGTCCCGCCGGCTGCGGTAACGGAGTCGCATCCGGCGCAGGTGTCGGTCGAGCTCGCCGCGAAGCAGGAAATCCGTGAACGCGAGCTGCTCGAGACGCGGGGGCGAAATGATCGTGAAGAGGACCTGGTCGACGAGCGGTTGCACGAGCTCGCCGGGCGCGACGATCCAGCCGAGCCGGAGCGTCGGTGCGAGTGTCTTGCTCGCCGTTCCGCAGTAGACGACACGCTCCGGCATCAGACCCTGGAGCGAGCCGACCGGCGGACGGTCGTACCGGTACTCGGAGTCGAAGTCGTCCTCGATCACGAGCGCGTCCGTCTCCTCGGCCCAGGCGAGAATGCGGGCGCGCCGGTCGGGCCCGAGCACGACGCCGGTCGGAAACTGGTGCGCCGGCGTCACGAGCACGGCATCCGGGGCTGCGGCAATGAGCGCGTCGACGTCGATCCCCTCCGGGTCCACCGGAATTGGGATCGGCTGGAGGCCGCTTCGTGCGACGAGCTGCCTTACCACCACATGGCTCGGGTCCTCGACCGCGATCCTTCTCCGCCCGGCGCGCTGGAGAACGCCGCCGAGCAGGCTCACGGCCTGCGCGAAGCCCGCGCAAACGAAGGTGTGCTCCGGCTCGCCCACCACGCCGCGAACCCGTCCGAGGTAGGCGACGAGCGCATCGCGAAGCTCCGCCGAGCCACGAACGTCGCCGTACGCGAGTGCGGCGTTCGGTGCGCTGCGGAGCGCGGCGCGGTACGACTTCAGCCACTCGCCCCGGGGGAAGGAGCCGTAGTCGGGAAGGTCGGGCCGCAGATTGTGCGGCCACTCGGGGTCGGCGGCGAGCGTGCGCGTCTCCGGGGCGGTCCCGACACCGCTCGCGACGACCGGCGGCGCGTTCCGGCGCAGCCGGAGGTAGCCCTCGGCTCCGAGCTGTGCATACGCGGCGACAGCCAGGCCACGCGAGATCCCGAGCTCGGTCGCGAGCGCCCGCGTCGAGGGCAGCGACGTCCCGGGGCGGAGCGAGCCGCTGCGGACGCCGTCGCGCAGCGCCCGCTCGAGCTGGAAGGAGAGCGGCTCGCGCGCCCCGCGGTCGAGCTCGACGAGCACCTCCGGCGCGCGGTTTCTTCTCGTCGACTGGTCCACTGAATCGGCCCCGAAGTGGACCTTAACACCGGGCCGCGCACGGTCTAGCTTGGAGGACGTGAGACTGCGCACGGCCCTCCTTCTCGGCCCTGTCGTCGTCCTGGTCGCCGCCGCCGCCGCGACGGCGGCGACCGGGACTCCGCAGGTCGTCGCGCGCATCGACACAGGGAGCAGACCGTGCTCGGAGGCGGGCGGCTACGGCGCGCTCTGGGTCGGCAACAACGGGAGCAGCTCGCTGGCAAGGGTCGACCCCGCGACGAACAAGGTCACCGGGAAGGTTCGGGTGGGAGCCGGGCCGTGCGGGGTCGCTATCGGAGCCGGCAGCGTGTGGGTCGACGGCTACACCTCGGCCTCGGTCATACGTGTCGACCCGAAGCGGATGAAGGTCGTCAGGCGGATCAAGCTGCCGGACCGGATCTGGGACGTGACGTTCGGGGCGGGCTCGGTCTGGGCGACGGAGACGACCCTCAATGTCGTCGTCCGCATCGATCCGAGGACGAATCGGGTCCAGCGGCGCTTCCACATCCCCGGGTATCCGCAGTTGGGGAACCTGCGCTACGGCGGCGGCGCGGTCTGGGTCGGCACGCAGAACGGGAACCGCATCTTCCGGATCGACACGCGTACGAGCCGCGTGAGCTCAGTGCGCGTCGGCGACGGCCCGCGCGCGGTGGCCGTCTCGCCGTCGGCGGTCTGGGTCTCGAACTTTCACGACAACACCGTCTCGCGAATCGATCCGTCCACCCGCAAGGTCGTCGCGACTATCGCGGTGGGCGAGGGGCCGGACAACGCTGCGGTCGCCGCAGACGGAACGGTGTTCGTTCCCAACGTCACCGCGGGGACCGTGTCGCGGATCGACCCCCCGACGAACAAGGTCGTCGACACGCTCGAGGTCGGCGCCATGCCGTTCCCGACCGCATTCGCGTTCGGGGACATCTGGGTGCCGCTCTCCGGCGGGCACGACGTCGCCCGCATCCACGTCGGCTGACGCTAAGACCAGGTCAGGTCGCCGTCGGGCGTGACCGTCGAGCCGCGCTTCCAGGCCACGTCCCAGATGTTTCCTTCGGGATCTCGGAGGCTGAAGCCGCGGAAGCCGTGCGGTGAGTCGAACGGCTCCTCGAGGAGCTCCGCGCCGTCGACGTTCTGCAGCAGCTCGAACACCCGGTCGACCTCGTCCGCGCTCGCGAGGTTCAGTCCGAGCGTGAAGCCGCGGAAACCGTCGGCCCGCGGGCCGAAATCCTGCTCGTAGTTCGAGGCGGCGTACAGCGCGACGACGATCCCGTTCGTCCCCTGGAACAGCCGGTGCGCCGGCTCGCTTGCCGAGTCCTCGGCCCAGCCGAGGGCGCGCAGGAAGTCGGCCATGCGCTCGATGTCGGCGCAGGCGAGGGTGAGGAAGTTGAGTTGCGGCCCGCCCACGCCTAGATCTCGAGCCGGTACATCGGCACGAGCCGTTGCTCGGTCTCCGTGTCGATGTGAGCGATGACCTCCACGTACGGCTCGAGCCCGCTGCCGCGCAGCTTCGACTTGAGGAGGCCGTCGACCTGGAAGAGCCCGGACGAGTTGTTCATCAGGATCTCGATCTTGATCGGCCGGTCCTCGCCGTCCGAGATCGCGACGTCCTCGATCGCCGCCGCCGAGAGGGAGTGCATCGAGACACTGCCCTTCTCGAATGGGATCCGCGAGCGGCCCTTCGCCATGTCTAGCGCGTCGGCGACGCGGACGATGCCCGCGTCCACCGTGAGCGGCTCTCCGTCGGCGCGATGGCTGATGATCGCCTGCAGCACCTCGGAGACGATCACCGTCAGGTCGGGCTCCTCGTAGATCCCGTCGAGGAGCTCGCGCATCTTCGGCTCGGCGAGGAAGAGGGAAAAGTCCTCGTGGCCGTGCCGGTGGATCGACATGCCGACGCAGTGGAGAAGCCCGGCGAGCACCACGACCACCTCGGCGTCGTCCTGGTCGAGCCCGAAGTCGCGGACGAGGCCGGGCTCGACACCGTGCTTCGTGAGCTGGCGGAGGAGCTTGAGCGCGATGTTCGTGGCGATCTGGATGTGCACCCAGGAGTGGTCGTTGATCTCCATCCGGGCGACCGCGTTGACGTTCGAGACGTGCCACCAGCCCTTGAGCTGGTCGTCCGCGTTGACGCGCTCGATCAGCGTCCGGAGCTTGCGGTTCCCGCGCACCGGCACGTTGATGCGCATGCGGGCGACCGCCTCGGCGGGAGTGAGCCGGGTTTCGTGCTCGGCCTCCGCGTCGACCGGCTGCTCGATCCGCTCCGCGGTTTGCTCGTCGAGATTCGCTTCGTCCACGGCTAGGAGCAGTCTGACGGATGACGTATAGATGGCCTATGCACGAACCGCATCCGGTTCGACTCGTTGTCGAGGACGACTATCGGCGCACGCGGCTCACGGTCTTCTTCCGTCTGCTGTTGGCGATCCCGCACTACGTCTGGTTCTTCCTCTGGACGCTGCTGATCGTCATCACCGCCGTTCTCAACTGGCTGATCTCGATCTTCACCGGCCGACCGCCGCAAGGGTTCCACAACCTGATGTCGAGTTACGTTCGTTACCAGGCACACCTCACCGCCTATCTCGCGCTGGTGGCGAATCCCTATCCCGGTTTCATGGGGGAGGCGGGCGAGTATCCGATCGATATTCGGCTGCCCGAGGAGCCGGTCGCGCAGCGGCGGTGGACGGTCTTTTTGCGGCTGCTCCTCACCATCCCCGCGTTGCTCGTCGCGTCGGCGCTCGCGGGCCTGAGCGGCGGAAACCTCGGCCGGGGTCGCAACCAGAAGCGAGAGGGAACCGGCGGCGGCGCGCTGTTGCTCGTCTGCGCGGTGCTCGGCTGGTTCGCCTCCCTCGTGCAGGGGCGGATGCCGAAGGGCCTGCGCGATGCCGGCGCCTACTCGATCGGCTACACGGCCCAGGCGACGGCGTACCTCCTGCTCGTCACCGACCGCTATCCGAACGCCGACCCGACGGAGATGCTCGTCGACGTCACGGACCGGCCGCCGCGGCATCCGGTGCGCGTTGTCGGGGATCCGTACGACCTCCGCCGCTCTCGTCTGACGGTCTTCTTCCGGATCCTGCTCTCGTTGCCGCACCTGGTCTGGCTCGTGCTCTGGTCGATCCTCGTCTTTTTCGCCGTGATCGCGCAGTGGTTCGTCACGCTCTTCCGTGGCACTCCCGCGGGTGGGCTGCACCGCTTCCTCACCAAGTACGTCCGCTACAGGCTCCACGTGTACGCGTACCTGATGCTCGTCGCGAACCCGTTCCCAGGGTTCACAGGCGCAGCGGGCACGTACCCGCTCGACCTCGAGGTCGAGGCGTCGCAGCGGCAGAACCGGTGGAAGACAGGCTTCAGGATCATCCTCGCGATTCCGGGCTTGCTCATCACCGCGGCGCTCGGCGGCGCGCTCTTCGCGTCCGCGGTGCTGACGTGGTTCTACGCACTCGTGAAGGGATCGGCGCCGTGGGGCCTGCGGAACCTCTCGGCCTATGCGCTTCGCTACGACTCTCAAGTCGAGGGCTACCTGCTCCTCTTGACCGACTCGTATCCGCACGCGAGCCCGCTCGAGGGCGACGACACGCCGGTCGAGTGACCCGCAGCCGCGCGGCGCTCGTCGTCGCGTTCTGCGCCGTGTGGGCCCTTGCGGCGTGGCTGCTCTGGCGGTCGTCCCTGCCCGCGTACCACCTGCCGCAGCTCGACGAGCGCACGCTCTTCCCTTCGAGCGCGCTCCACCGCGCGCAGCACTACAGCGCGGGTGAGCGGCTCTTCTGGCTCGGGCAGACGGTCACGCAGCTCGTGGTGCTCGGCCTCTTCGTGCGCTACGGCCTGCGCTGGATGCGCGAGTCCGCGGCGGGGCCGATCGGCACCGGGATGCTGCTCGGGATGATCGGGTTCGCGCTCGTCTGGACCGCGGAGCTGCCGGTCGCCGTCCTAAACATCTGGTGGCGCCACCACAACGGCCTCTCGGGGAGCTACGTGGACGCGACGATCGGGAACTGGTTTGCGCTCGGCGCGCAGTTCGTCCTCCTCTGCGCAGCGCTCATGATCGTGATGGGCCTGGCGCGCCGGCGACGCATCGGTGGGTGGTGGTGGCTGCCTGCGGCGCCGGTCTTCGTCGGACTGCGAACGCTCCTTGCCTTCATCGCGCCGTGGCTGCTCGGCGGCAGCACCTTCAATGCGCCGTACGTCGCGAAGCTCCAGCAGACGGAGCACGTTCACGTTCCCGTGCGCGTGCTGAGCGGCTTCAGCGAGCCGAATGCGTTTGCGACCGGGCTCGGCGCGAGCCGGCGCGTCTTTCTCTGGAAGCCGATCGTGCAGCCGCCGTTCACGCCGCGCATGGACCGGTTCGTGCTCGCGCACGAGCTCGGCCATCTCGCGCACAACCACATCTGGAAGTCGATCGGCTGGTACTCGCTCTTCGCGTTCCCGCTCGCGTACCTCCTCGCGCGTGCCACCCGCGGGCGCGGCGGGATGGGAGTTCCGCAGGCGGTGCCGCTCGCGATCTTCGTCTACGTCGTGCTGCAGCTCGTCGCGCTGCCCCTGCAGAACGTCGTCACGCGCCACCTCGAAGCCGAGGCGGACTGGTCGGCGCTCCGCGCCACTCACGATCCGGCCGCGGGGCGGCAGCTCTTCCGGCTGTTCGCCTCGGAGACGCTCGACGATCCGAGCCCTCCGTGGTGGGACTACGTCTTCCTCGAGAACCACCCGACCCTGCTGCAGCGGATCGAGATGACGCAGTACTACGCGGCGGCCCAGTCGCCGTAGAGGCTCGTGTAGAGGCCACGGCGGGCGAGCAGCTCATCGTGCGAGCCCTGCTCGATCACTTGCCCGTGCTCGAGGACGACGATGAGGTCGGCGTCGCGGATCGTCGAGAGCCTGTGGGCGATGACGAACGACGTGCGGTCGGCGAGCAGCGTCTTGAGCGCCTCTTCGATCGTCCGCTCGGTGCCGATGTCGACCGAGGACGTCGCCTCGTCGAGGATGAGGATCCGCGGGTCGGCAAGAAGCGCGCGGGCGAAGGCGACGAGCTGGCGCTGGCCGAGTGAGAGGCGCGAGCCGCGCTCGCCGAGCTGCGTCTCGTAGCCGTCCTCGAGGCGCAGGATGAACTCGTGCGCACCGACGGTCTGCGCAGCGCGGACGATCTCCTCCGGGCGCGCGTCCGGCCTGCCGAAGGCGATGTTCTCGGCGACCGTGCCCGCGAAGAGGAAGCCCTCCTGCGGGACGATGCCGAGCTGGTGGCGCAGCGACTCCTGCGTCACGTCGTTGAGGTCGTGGCCGTCGATCGTGATCCGGCCGCTCGTCGGTTCGTAGAAGCGCGCGAGGAGCTTCGCGATCGTGGACTTGCCCGCCCCGGTGTGGCCGACGAGCGCGACCGTCGTGCCGGCCGGGACGTCGAGGTCGATCCCGTGCAGCACCTCCTCGCCGACCTCACCTCCCCGCAGGCCATAGGCGAAGTGGACGTCCTCGAAGCGGACGTGTCCCTCGATGTGTGGAAGCGGCTGCGCGCCGGGCCGGTCGAGCACCTCGGGCGTCTCGTCGAGCACGCCCATGATCTTGTCCAGCGCGGCCGTCGCGGAGAGGAACGTGTTGTAGAGCTGCGAGAGCTGCTGGACCGGGTCGAAGAAGTTGTTCACGTAGAGCATGAAGGCGAACAGCGTCCCGAGCGAGAGCGCCTGCTGGAAGTAGAGATGGCCGCCGTAGCCGAGCACGATCGCGAGGGCGAGCGTCGCGAGGAAGCTGACGAACGGGAAGTAGACCGCGTTGAGGACGACTGTCTCCATGTTCGCGTCGCGGTAGCGGCGCGCGACGGTGCCGAAGTTCTCGGTCGCGCGCTGCTCGCGGACGAACGCCTGCACCATCCGCATGCCCGAGATGTCCTCGGCGAGCGTCGCCGTGACGAGCCCGAGCCGCTCCCGCACCTCCGCGTAGGCCCGCGACGAGCGCGTGCGAAAGAGCAGGGTCGCGATGCTCATGAACGGGATCACCGCGAGCGTCGCGAGCGCGAGCCGCCAGTCGAGGATCAGCAGGAGGATGGCCGTGCCGCCGAGGGTGAGTGTGCTCTGCGCGAGGGTGGTGACCCCGTCCGTCACGAGCTGGTCGATCGCCTCTACGTCGTTTGTCATCCGGCTGATCAGCACCCCGGCCCGGTTGCGTTCGTAGAAGCCGAGCGAAAGGCGCTGCAAATGGCCGAAAAGCTGCTTGCGGAGGTCGGCGAGGATCCGCTCTCCGACCCAGCCGGTCATGTATGTCTCGACGTATGTCATGCCCCAGTTGCCGAGCCCGGCCGCGAGAAAGATCCCGATGATGAGCCAGAGATGCGTCCCGATGTCGCCGTTGTGTGCGGCGTCGAGCGCGTACTTCGCGAGGAACGGGGGCGCGAGCGCCGTCGCCGTCGCGGCCAGTAGGGAGAAGGCGGAGAACGACGTGCGGAGGCGGTAGGGATTCGTCAGCCGCCAGAGCACGCCGAGCCGCCGGCGGGTCGTGTTCCACGACCAGTCCTCGACGTCTGCGCTGCGCTGGCGCATCAGATGGCCGCCCGGCTGGTGAACCCTCACGCGACCTCCTCCACGTCGGCACGCGCCTCGACGGCGTCGGCGAACTGCCGCTCGAGTAGGCCGTGCTCGTAGATCTCGCGGTAAACGGCGCTCGTCTCGATCAGCTCGTCGTGCGTGCCACGGGCCGCGATCCGGCCGCTGTCGAGGACGACGATCTCGTCCGCGAGGGCGATCGTGGACAGGCGGTGCGCGATGATGAGTGTCGTCCGGCCCTGCATCACCTGGCGCAGGCCCGCGCGGATGCGGGCCTCCGTCGTGGCGTCGACCGAGGCCGTGGCGTCGTCGAGGATCAGGATTCGCGGGTCGACGGCGAGGGCCCGCGCGATCGCGATCCGCTGGCGCTGGCCGCCCGACAGCGTGATTCCCCGCTCACCGATGACGGTCTCGTAGCCCTGCGGCAGCCGCTCGACGAACTCGTGGGCCTGCGCGAGCCGGGCGACCCGCTCGACGTCCTCGTCGCTCAGCTCCGGCCGCCCGAACGCGATGTTCTCGCGCACGGTCGTCGAGAAGAGGAACGGATCCTGCGTGATCGCGCCGATCGAGCTGCGGAGCGAGGCGAGCCTCACGTCGCGCACGTCGACACCGTCGACGAGCACTCGTCCGGAGTCGACGTCGTAGAAGCGCGGGACGAGCGAGGCGAGCGTCGTCTTGCCCGCGCCGGTGTGCCCGATCAGCGCGACGGTCGTCCCGGCGTCGAGCGCGAGGTCGAGGTGCTCGAGCACAGGGCGGCCCGGCAGGTACGAGAAGGAGACGTCCTCGAAGCGGATCGCGCCCTCGCCAGGAGGCAGGTCTCGCGGATCCGTGCGATCGGCGACGTCCTCCGGCTCGTCGAGCACCTGGAAAATCCGCTCCCCCGACGCGGTCGCCCGCTGCGCCTGGCCGACCCACATCCCGAGCGAGCGGAGCGGCATCACGAGCATGCCTAGGTAGAGGTTGAAGGAGACGAACGAGCCGGTCGAGAGCGAGCCGTGTGCAACCATCCGCGCGCCTACGAGCAGCACCGCGGCCTGCGCCAGCAGGGGCAGGAAGGAGAGAAGCGGCACATAAGTCGCGCGCTGCCGGTTCGCCCGAATCGTCTGCGCGAAGAGCACCTCGTTGCGGCCGCGGAACTTCTCCTCCTCGGCGGGCTCCTGGGCGAATGCCTTGACGACGTGGACGCCGACGATGTTCTCCTCTGCGACCGTCGCGACGTCGGCGAGCTTCTGCTGGACGTCGCGCAGCGTCGGGTGCGCGATGTGGCTGTAGCGATACGCGAGCGCGATCAGGAACGGCGTCACCCCGAGCACGACAAAGGCGAGCCGCCACTCGAAGAAGAACAGCACGACGCTCACCGAGGCGACCGTGAGGACGTTCTGGAAGAAGAAGATCAGGCCGTATCCGAGAAAGAAGCGCACGCCCTGCAGGTCGACCGTCGCGCGCGACATCAGCTGGCCGGTCTGGTGCCGGTCGTAGAAGCCGAACGAGAGGCGCACCAGATGGGAGTAGAGGCCCTGGCGCATGTCCATCTCTACGTCGAGCGCTTGCTTGCCGGAGATGAGGCGACGGCCGAGCATCAGGGCGCCGGACACGAAGCCGAGCGCTGCGATCGCGCCGACGTAGAGCCAGAGCAGGTGCGTGTCGTGGTGCTTGAGCGCGCGATCGATCACGTCGCGACCCGTGACCCAGATCAGCGCGATCTGGGCCGCCTGCGAGCCGACGGCGAGCAGGATCGAGATCGCGACGCCGCGCTTGTACGGCTGCAGGAACGAGAGGAGCCGCGCAAACGTGCGGCGATAGGGAACCGCGCTCACTTCGTCTGAGGGTAGACGTCGGACAACTCCTCACGGACTCGCGCCGTGGCCTTGGCGAGCCGTTGGCGGTTCGCGGGGTCGTTCAGCCAGCCGCTCGCGCCGGACGGGTGGGGGAGCGGGACAACGGGAGTCCCGTTGAGCTCGTAGCGCTCGCCGACGCACGGCGTCAACGAGGGAAGGCCGAGCAGTTGTCGGAGCGCGAGACCGCCGACCGTGACGATCAGCTGCGGGCGCAGCAGCTCGAGCTCCCAGTCGCGCCAGAACGAGCACAGCTCCTGCTCGCGCGGGGTCGGAGTGCGGTCGCCGCGTCCCGACGGCGCCCTTCCCGGGTAGCAACGCGTGACCGAGGCGCAATGGAACGTCGCGTAGAACTCGTCCTCCTCGAGCTCGAGCCAACGGCGGAGGGTACGGCCGGCGCGGCCACGCCACGGAAGCCGCTCCTCACCTTCGACGACGCCCGGTGCCTGGCCGAAGAGATACGCGCGCTGATGCGCACCGGGCACGCGCACCGGCAGTGACTCGAGCGGGTACCCCGCCTCCACGCAGGCGCGGCACCGCGAGAGGTCGCGGTGGAGCGAGGCGAGCGAGCGGTAGGACGACTTGCGGACGGTCACCGCTGCGGAGCGTAGGCTCCGCGCCGATGCTGCCGCTGGAGGCCGTGCCGAACTTCTCCGAGGGACGCGACCGCGCGACGATCGATGCGATCGGCGAAGCCCTCGCCGGGCACGCCCGTCTGCTCGACGTCCATTCGGACGCCGACCACAATCGCTCGGTCTACACACTCGTCGGGAGCGAGGAAGAGCTCGTCGCCTCGCTGCTCGCCGGCATCGGCTGCGCCCGCGAGCGGATCGACCTCCGCGAGCACGCAGGGGC
>DATFHC010000003.1:0-8827 GCA_035248765.1 Gaiellaceae bacterium | reverse complement strand
GATGTGCGCGGGCGGATCCTCGACGCCGGCCGGCTCTCGGGTAGCTCGAAGAACAAGCAGCGCTGGGAATTCGTGGTCGTCTCCGGCGAAGCGAGGGACCGGTTGGCGGAGGCGGTCTACGCGCCGGAGAACCTCCGCACCGCCGCTCTCGTGGTGGCGATCGTCGGCGAGGCGGGCAGCTTCGACTCCGGCCGCTGCGCCCAGAACATGATGCTCGCGGCGTGGGGCGACGGCGTCGTGTCCTGCCCGAACGGCGTGCGAAACGCGGATGCCGCCGCCGCGATCTGCGGCGGCGACGTGCGCGCGATCCTCTCCTTCGGCCGGCCGGCGCGGCCGCGGGACGCGGCGGGCAAGAGCGCGGAGGAGTGGTCGGCGCGGGCAAACCGCAAGCCGCTCGACGAGCTCGTCCGCGAGATCGACTAGTTCTTACAGCTCGGGTTACTGCCGACGAACGCGTCGAACAGGCCGCTCATGTCGACGTCGAAGCGGATCCGTACAGTCGCGGCCGTCGCCGTCTGCAGCTGAAGCATCCCGTCGCGACCGCGGTCGAGGCAGCCCGTGGACGCGTGCCAGTAGTGCGACCAGCGGACGGCGATCCGGTAGGTCCCGCCGCGCGAGACATGGACGGCGAGCCGCGCATCGCGGAGCGCGAGGAGGGCGGGCCGGCCGGGCCCGGTGACGATCGGACGTGGGTCCGGGACGGCGTAGATCGAGACGTGCGGCGTCGTGAAGACCTGCCTCAGCCCGGCGTCCCCGCTCCTCACGAGCGCCGCTTCGCGCCGTGAGCTGTGATCCGGCGGCGCGTCGGTCAGCACCACGTACGCAACCCCGAGCCGGCGGAGCCAGGTGACGTACTCGCCCGCGGTGAACGGCCGATAGAGCAATGCCGAGACCGGCTCGTCGTCCTGCCGGAACCAGCCGCGCACAAGTGGGATGCCTGCTCGAGCGAGGTACAGCGCCGGCCAGTGGAACGACGTGTCCACCGCTTCGACGCGGTAGCCAGTCTGCAGATGCTTCTGCAGATAGCCGACGGGAGCCGGCCAGACCTTCGGGTTCCGCGAGCCGTCGGCCGCGCTGCCCGCCCAGCTGCTGGCGAGCGGGAAGAAATTCCAACTGGCAGCGAGCCCAATGGCCACGAGCACGATCGGCAGCGGACGCCAGTGCCGCAACGCCGCGACGAGCAGCGCGATCGGGAGCGCGAAGAGGCGGACGCGGGCGATGTCGTGGCCGAGGCCGGACGGGATCACGAAGGTCGCGATCACGGCGACCATGTAGACGGCAAAGAAGCCGTCCAACCCGCGCGCGCGGTCGAGCCGCCAGGTGAGCGGGAGCAGGTAGACGCAGAAGAGCAGCGCCTGAACCTCTTCACCGGTGGGAAAGCCGAGCGTCCCCACGGGGAACAGGTGCAGCACGAGCAGCTCGGCCGCGAGAGCAAGCACGATCGCTGCCGCCGGGACAACGCCGCTGCGCAGCGCCAGTCGTCGCCCCAGTGCCATCCCCAGGAGCACGACGACGAGCAGCACGAACGCGACCGGGCTCGCGGCGAGCGAGAGGACGATGAACGCCGAGCCGATCCACCGCCGGCCGGCCTGTAGCGCGAGGAGGCTGAGCAGCGCCAGTGCGATCCCCAGCGCGAGCGGGAATTCGCCGGCGAGGATCACTCCCGGCCAGACGATCGCGAAGCAGCGGCCGGCCCAGCGTGCGGTGCGGCCCCACTCCCGTTCGAGCAGGCGCGCGAATGCGCCTGCGGACGCGGCCACGGAGACGACCGCGAGGAGGTTGATTCCGAGCAGCGCCGCGAGTGGGTAGTAGAGGACGCTGTAGTTGACGAAGGCGAAGCGGCCCGCGTACCAGAAGTTGTCCCAGAGCGTGAAGCCGTGGAGTTGGTAGAGGAACCGTTGGTACTCGTGCGCCGCGAGGTCACCGCCGGGAGGGGCGAGCCACGCGAGCAGCGCGGCCGCGGCTGCCGCGAGCCCCGTGCAGAGCACCGCCTCACGCGCGACCGGCAGCCGGAGCCACCACGGCGCGCGCTCTGCGGCCGCGAAGGACGCGTCGGTCATTCCGGCAGCGTACGCTCGGTCAATGAAGGGCGCGTTAGCAGCCGGGCATCCGCTCACCGCCGGGGCGGGAGCGGACGTCCTGCGCGCCGGTGGCAACGCAGTGGACGCGTGCATCGCCGCGGCGGCCGTCTCCTGGATCTGCGAGAGCCCGCTCACCGGTCTCGGCGGCGGAGGGTTCCTCCTAGTCCACCTCGCCGGAGACGCCGAGCCGCATCTCCTCGACTTCTTCGTGGCGGTGCCGCAAGCGCCCGCTCCGGCGGACGAGCTCATCGAGCTCGTCGTGGACTTCGGCGACTCGCAGCAGATCTTCTACACCGGCTCGGCGTCGGTCGCCGTGCCGGGGACCGGCCTCGGGCTGTGGGAGGCTCATCGCCGCTGGGGATCGATGCCGTGGACGGAGCTGCTCGCCCCGGCGGCTCGTCTCGCGCGCGACGGAGTCGTCCTCGACGAGCCCCAGGCGTATCTCCACGAGATCCTCGACTCGCTGCTCCGCCATTCGCCGGAAGGGGACGCGCTTTACGGCCCGGGCCGTGCACTCGGGGTGGGGGAGCGCTTCGCGATTCCCGAGCTCGCCGAGACGCTCGACCGGATCGCCGCCGAAGGGCCCGAGTGCCTCTACCACGGCGAGCTCGCGGAGCGAATCGCCGCGCACGTCCCGGTCACGCTCGAGGATCTCGCCGTCTACCACGTGATCGAGCGGGAGCCGCTCGCGGTGCGCTACCGCGGCGGGGTGCTGTGGACGAACCCGCCGCCGTCGAGCGGCGGCCGCCTGCTCGCGGTCGGTCTCGACGCGCTTGGCGATGCGGAGGTGGAGCCACTCTCGGTGGCGAAGGCAATGGAGGCGCAGGAGGCAGCTTTGCGAGCGGGGAACATCGGCGGCACGACGCACATCAGCGTCGTCGACGGCGAGGGGAACGCCGTGTCCCTGTCGTGCTCGCTCGGCTCGGCGAGCGGCATCGTCGTCCCCGGCATCGGTCTCCACCTCAACAACATGCTCGGCGAAAGCCACCTCACCGGCGAGCCGCGGCCCGGCGAGCGGCTGATGTCTCTCATGGCCCCGTCGGTGCTGCAGCAGGACGGCCGCGCGCGACTCGTTCTCGGTTCCGCAGGGAGCAGGCGGCTCCACGGCGCGATCCTTCAGGTCGTCGCGAACGTCGCCGGTCGCGGTCTGGGCGTGAACGAGGCAGTCGAGGCGCCGCGGATGCACGTGGAGGCGGGAATCGTGCACTGCGAGGACGCCGCCGCGGGAGACGAGATCGAGGCGGCCGGATATCCGGTCGTCCGCTGGCGCGAGCGCAACCTCTTCTTCGGCGGCGTATCCGCGGTCGAGATCCGGGCGGACGGATCGCTGGCCGCTGCAGGTGACCCCAGACGCGGTGGGGCTGCTGTAGTTGTCCGGTGATGGACTTCGTGATCCGTCATGCCGACCCGTCGGACGCCGAGCAGCTGACCCGGCTCGCGGACGCTGTGAGCGGGGAGCCGGAGGGCTGGCTGATCAGTGTCGGAGGGGAGTGGCGGAGCGCCGGCGACGAGCGCCGGTTCCTCAAGGCGCTGCGGCGCTACCCGCACGCGGCGGTCTTCGTCGCCGAGCGGGAGGACGGGACGGTCGTCGGCCGGCTCTCGATCGGGCGCGACCCGCATCCGGCCAGCACGCACGTGGCCGACGTGGGCCTGATGGTCGCGCACGACGCACGCCGCCAGGGTGTGGGAACCGCGCTCCTGCGGGCCGCCGTCGACTGGGCACGCGAGGCCGGCATCCGCAAGCTCGAGCTTCACGTCTTCCCGTGGAACGAGGCCGCGATCGCCCTCTACGACGCGTTCGGCTTCGAGCGCGAGGGCTACCGGAAGGGGCATTACCGCCGCGGCGGCGAGCGCGTCGACGCGATCCTGATGGCCTACGAGATCGAGTAGCGCCTAGCGGAGCGGCCACGCGTCGACAGGGCGCGATGGACGAGCGAGATGCAAGGACGCAGAGAGCGTTCGTAGCTTTAGCTACGGGCGCGACCGAGGACGGGGCAGCGTGCCGTCCACCGCGCCCTGGCGGCCCGTGCTTCGCTTCGCTAGGCGCGTTCCAAGCTGAACTCGAGCGGGACCCCGCCGGCGAGCGTCTGCCCGACGACGCAGTAGCGCTCGGTCAGTTCGATTAGCTTGGCGAGCTTCTCCTCGGGCTCGTCCGACGTGAGCTCGAAGCGGAGACGGATCGCTGTGAAGCCCACCGGGGTCTCGCGGTCGACGCCGAGCGTGCCGCGGAAGTCGAGATCGCCCTCGGCGTGGATGCTGCCGGCGACGTCGAGCTCCATCGACGTCGCGACCGAGCGGAGCGTCACGCCGGCGCAGGCGACGAGCGCCTCGAGCAGCATGTCGCCGGAGCACGCGAGTGCCCCGGTGCCGCCGGTGGCGGGGTGGAGGCCGGCCTCCACGAGCGCGCGACCGGTCGCGACGGAGCACGCAATCTGCTCCTCGTCGAGCGTTCCATCGGCTCGCAGAGTGATGAGCGCGGCTCCGGGTTCCTCGCGATAGCGCTCCTTGAGCGGTGCTTGCACTGCCTGCAGCTCAGCCCGGTCCACATCGCGCATCCTAGAGCCGGCATCGGTGTCGGCGTAAGAGGCGATACTGGAGCCCGGATGCGTGGTCCCGGGGTCATTCGCGATTTGCCGTCGAAACAGCAGCTGGCAGTCTTCGCGGGCTACGTGATCGCCGCTGCCGTCTACGTCACGGTCGGCGTCTTCTTTACGGACTTCCTGCTGTCCGTGTTCGTCGGCATCGCCTACCTGCTGCTGGCCGCGTGGCTCGTCCCGGCCGGGGTGCGGAGAATCTTCTGAGCTGGGCTGCACACGATCTCGAGCCGTACGCGATTCAGAAGCATTCGCGGCTGAAGCTGGCGTTCGTGCCGCTGCTGATCGGCTCGTACGCCCCGGACATGATGAGCAAGTGGTTCGTGTACGGGATCCACATAGGCGGCTGGGACCTGAAGGCATCAGATCCCGTCCAGTTTCATCGCGGCTGGCCGGGCGTCGGCTTCACCCACTCGCTTCTGTACGGCGTCGTGGTCGCCTTTCTGATCTGGCGTTTCGGCCACAGCAAGACGTGGGCGATCAGCTTCTTGATCGGCCAGTGGGCCCACGCGATCACCGACACCGGCGACACGGTCGGGACGATGCTCTTCTTCCCGTGGACGATCCACATCCACTTCGGCGCGTGGGCGTACGCGGGCCAGACCGGGCGCGTGACGGATGCGGCGGCCTACTTCAGCGGTCTGGGCGGCGTCTGGGACGCGGTCTGGATCGTGTACGGGATCTTCAGCTGGCGGGTGCTGACGCGCTCGTACTTCGAGCAGCACGTCTACACGGCTGACAAGTCGTGGGACTGGGCGAACCGGTACCTCCCGCGCACGGCGCTGCTCGTCATCTACCGCGCGGCGTTCTTCTACGGCACGAGCCGCTGGATCGCGTGGACCCTGTGGGCGCACGTCGTGCACCACTACCCCTACGACCTCTCCTGGGGCGGCCCGCACTGGGTGCATGCGGCGCACTCGAAGAGCCTCTCCTGGCCGCAATACGTGGGGGTGGCCGCGATCATCGCGGCGATCGTTGCGATCGCCTATGCGTCGCGACTCGTGCTCGCCAGGCGCGACCGGACGCCTGAGGTCCCCGACCCGCAGTAGTTCGCACCACGACGGACACTTGGATTCGGCGATGTTCGTGCCGATAAAGGCCGCATGGACGAAGCGAACCTCAATGATCTCCGCAAGGAGCTAGCGGTACTGGAGGCCCAGGAGGAACGGCTCTCAGCGGAACGCGACCGCCTGCACCACCAGATCGACTTCGGGTTCGAGTCGGCGAGCACCTCCGAACGCGAGCTGGAGGTCTCGGCTGCGCGCCGGGAGTTGCATCAGCGGATCGATCTGGTGCGGAAGATCCTCGACTCGCGCCAAGTCGACTAGCGCTCGGCGGCAGCACCGCACCCGCATACGCGCCTCGGCCGTTGCCCCCTGAAGCACGGCGAACCTCAAGGGGAGGCTCTGATGCGAAAACAGGTGATCGTCCCGGTGGCGCTGGGCGCCGCGGGCGCCCTCGCTTCCGGCAAGGGCCCGGAACTCGTCCGGAACCTCGCCGAGACCCTCGACGGAACGCGCCAACAGGCCGAGGAGAAGGTGGGCGAAAAGGTTCTCGATACGGCGAAGGACCGGCTCCAGATGGAGGGCGGCCTCGTCGGGAAGATGCTCGCGAAGAAGCTCGACAAGGGCGGCGGCAGCGACGGCGGTGGAGGCGGCAAGACCCGACGCCTCCCGATCCAGCGCTGGACCGACGTGGCTGTTCCTATCGAGACCGCGTACAAGGCTTTCAACGACTTCGATAGCTACCCGAAGTTCATGCACCGGGTGCTGCGGGTCGAGAAGGAGGGTCGCAACAAGGTCCGCTTCGAGGAAAAGATCTGGTTCAGTCGGCGCCAGTGGGAAGCCCAGATCACCGAGCGTCGCTCGAACGACCGCATCGTCTGGAAGACGACGCAAGGCATGTCCCACCGCGGGATCGTGAGCTTCCACAAGCTCGACCCGAAGCTCACCCGGGTCATGGTCGACATGGAGTTCGAGCCTTCCGGCGTGATCGAGAAGATGGCTTCCGGGCTCCGGTTCGTGAAGCGGGCCGTGCAGGCCGACCTCGCGCGCTTCAAGGCGTATGTCGAGATGGACGACGCGAAGGGCATCGAGTACCGGCCCGCCGCCGACGCGAAGAAGGCGGACAACGGGAACGGGAACGCCGACGACGACGCGGACGAGCCGCCGACGCGGAGCAAGCGCGGCGGCGCGAAGAAGGCCGCGAGCTAGCACTCCTCCCTCGTTTACGGTGTGCACGCATGAAGATGCGTGCCGCCGTACTCGAGGAGTTCGGAAATCCCCTCGTCGTGCAGGACGTCGACCTGGCGGATCCGCGCGCCGGCGAGGTGCTGGTGCGGCTCGCGGCGTGCGGCGTCTGCCACACGGATCTCTACACCGCGTCGGGCGCCGATCCGTCCGGGTATGCGCCGACGGTGCTCGGCCACGAAGGTGCGGGGATCGTCGAACGAGTGGGCGAGGGAGTCTCCTCGGTCGCACCGGGCGATCACGTGGTCACGCTGTTCTCGCCCCAGTGCCGCGAATGCGTCCACTGCCAGAGCACGAAGACGAACCTCTGTCTGGCGATCCGCGAGCAGCAGAACAAGGGGTTCCTGCCCGACGGCACCGCCCGGCTCGCGCGAGACGGTGAGCCGATCCGCCATTTCATGGGCACCTCGACGTTCGCGGAATACACGGTGATGCCCGAGATCGCGCTCGCGAAGGTCAGCGTCGACGCGCCGTTCGAGCACGCGTGCCTCTTCGCGTGCGGTCTCTCGACCGGGCTGGGCGCCGCGATGTTCACTGCCAAGGTCGAAGCGGGATCGACGTGCGTCGTCTTCGGCGCCGGCATGGTCGGGCTCGGCGCCGTCGCGGGCTGCCGTTTGCAGGGCGCCGAGCGGATCATCGTGGTCGACCTCTCGGAGGAGCGACTGGCGCTGGCGCGCGGTCAGGGGGCGACCGAGACGATGGTCGGCGGGCCGGATACGGTCGAGCGCATCGTCGAGATGACGGACGGCTTCGGCGCCGACTTCACGTTCGAGGCGACCGGGAACGTCGCCGTGATGCGACAGGCGGTCGAGTCGGCCCGGATGGGCTGGGGCCTGTGCACGGTCGCGGGAGTCGCGGGCAAGGGCGAGACCCTGGACATCGTCCCGCGCTTCCTGATCACGGGCCGCCGCGTCTGCGGCTCGTCGTTCGGCGGCGTGAAGGGGCGCGACCAGGTCCCGCGGCTGATCGAGCGCGCCCTCGCCGGAGACATCGACGTCGCGCCGTTCGTCTCCCACACCCTGAGCCTCGACGAGGTGAATGACGGATTCACGCTGATGGATGCGCAGGACGGGATCCGCAGCGTGATCCGCTTCACCTAGCCCGGGGAGGGTGGAGCGGGCGGACGACTGGTGCCGTCCGCCCGCGTGAGCTCCTCTTAGTTCGTCTTGGCGAAGAACTCGTCCTCGCCGTGCCGGCCGCACCCTGCGGCAAGCGCGAAGCAGTTCTCGAGCCGCATGTCCGTCCAGTAGGCCACGATCCCGGTCTGTGTTCCCGGGATCGCCGCGATGTTGCTGTAGTCGCCGAGGAATCCCGTCGCGTTCGGGAACCCTGGGTCAGCGTTCCGGGCGAACCAGCGGTCGTTCGCGGTCGGATCGGAAAGCGCCGTCGACACCTCGGTCGGGGCGAAGACTCCCGGCGAAGTCTCGGCGGCGACCGTGTAGCCGTAGAGGTGATTCGCGGGATCGTAGGAGCGGTCGAAGAACCCGATCCGCAGCGTGCCCGACCCGTCGAAGGTCGCCCAGGGCATCCACTGGTCGCCGTCGAGCGCAAGCGGCGTCGGCGCCGACCATGTCGCCCCTCCGTCGGTCGACTCGCTCACGACGACGTCCGAGTTCGTCGCCACCGAGTACGGGCTCACGAACGGCGTGAACGGCAGCCCCGACGTGTCCCGCATGTCCGACCAGACCACCGCGAGGTGGTCAGGGTTCTTGGGATCCGCGGCGATGTTGCCGGCCGCCCAGGTGCGGAACATGCTGTCCTGGTAGGTCGGGCGGAAGTCGATCGTGTTCCACGGGAAGTCGTAGTTGCCGTCGACGACTCCCGCCACCGTCACCGGGTCCTCGAGCGGGGCGCCCGTCTGCGGGTCGACTTGCACGACCATGTAGTTGTCCTGGCCGAACTC
>DATFHC010000002.1:0-9056 GCA_035248765.1 Gaiellaceae bacterium | reverse complement strand
GGCCTGGTTGCCGAAGACGGAGACGTCGAAGTAGTTCGGCTTGTCGACCCACTGGCCCGACTCGTCGCGCCGGCGGCTGTTCACCGCCACGCGCAGGCTGCAGACCGGCGTGCCGCTGGGGGTGTGCCGCAACTCGGGGTCCTTCGTCAAGTTGCCGACCAGTACGACGCGGTTGATGTTGGCCATTTCTTACTCCTCCTCCTCAGCGGGCTGCTCTTCCACTTCCGCGCCAGCGTACTCCGGCTCGTCGTGTTCCGAAATGGTCGCTTCGGGCGCCGTCGGTTCGGGCGCGGTCGGCTCGGCGGGCGCTGCCACGGGAGCCGCCGCATCGTCGCGCGGCGCGGTCGTGCGCGAGCCGGCGATGTGGCGCGTCGCCATGTGGCGCAGCACGGCGTCCTCGATCTTGAGGACGCGGGAGATCTCCTCGAGCGTCTCCGCCTCCGTGTCGAAGACGACGAGGTGGTAGACACCCTCCTCCTTGTGCGCGATCGGATAGGCGAGCCGGCGCCGGCCCCACGCGTCGTGGCTCTGCCAGGTTCCGCCGTTCTTCTCGACGAGCTCCCGCGTGCGCGCGACGATCCCGTCCTGGCGGGCCTCGGCCTGCTCGGGGTCCAGCATGAGCAGAATTTCGTAAGTCGTCACGTCCCGATGTCCTCCCTTCCCATGGTCTCGAGGTCGGCCCCGACTGCCGGCGCCGCTCGGGACTGAACGGCACGATGACGGGGCAGGAAGCGGCGGCCACTGTAGCATCGGGTCACTGATGGGCCGGCTCGTCAAGTGGATCGGGGGAACCATCGGCGGGATCGCTGCCTACCGATTCGTGCGCCGCCAGGAGGCGTCGCTCCAGACCTCGCCGGAGCCCGCGGCGCCGGAGGCGGACGTCCGCGCGGATGAGCTTCGTGCGAAGCTCGCCGAGTCCCGCGCACCCGAACCGGTCGCAGTCGAGGAGCCTGCCGCCGAGCGGGGGCCGCAGCCGGATCCAGAGCCGGAGCCGGCGGCGCCGGACGAGCGCCGCCGTCGCGTCCACGAAGAGGGCCGCGCCGCGCTCGACGAGATGCGCTCCGAGTAACGCCCGCGCAAACATAGGGAAACACCCGATTCCTTCTCGCGCGACGCGACGTAGCGTCATTGCCGTGTCCGCGGCCGGTCTCGATACCAGCCTCAGAGCCGGAGCCAGTCCCGATTTCGGGGAAGGTCAGATTGTCCGCGCTCGCGGCTACTGGGAACTGGTCTGGATCCGCTTTCGGCGCGACAAGATCGCGGTTGCCAGCTTCGGCTTTCTCGTCCTCCTGTTCGTGGCGGCCTTCGGGGGAGCTCCGCTCGCGGCCCACCTGCTCGGACACGGGCCGAACGCGATCTTCGACTACGGCGTCAGCCAGGCGACCTTTACACCGGTTGGCCCATGGACGCACATCTCGTCCGCGCAGTTCGGTGAGAACCCGGCGCATTTCGGACACACACTCCTGATTCTCGGCGCCGACGGGCAGCTCGGTCGCGACCTCTTCCTACGCCTCCTCTATGGGGCGCAGGTCTCGCTCGAGGTCGGCGTCTTCGCCACCGTCGGAACGGTGACCATTGGGGTCTGCATGGGCCTGTTGGCCGGCTACTTCCGCGGCTGGATCGACACGGTCATCTCGCGGCTGGTCGAGATCGTGATGGTCTTCCCGGTCCTGCTCTTCATAATCGCGCTCCGGATCGTCGCCGGGCCGGCGCTGAACAACATCACGCTCGGCTTCCTCCCGCACGGGGTCTTCACATTGGGCCTGATCTTCACGATGTTCGGCTGGTTCTTTCCGGCTCGGATCATCCGTGGTGTCGTCTTCTCGCTGCGCGAGAAGGAGTTTGTCGAGGCGGCGCGGATGACGGGAGCGAGCGACTGGCGGATCATGCGCGTGCATCTGCTGCCGCATCTCGTCGCGCCGATCATCGTCTACTCGACGCTCCTGATCGCCACCAACATCCTGTCCGAGGCCGGCCTTTCGTTCCTGGGTCTCGGCATCGAGCTCCCGACGCCGAGCTGGGGAAATCTCCTCGCGACCGCACCGGACTACTACCGCACCCAGGTCTGGATCCTGATCTTTCCGGGCCTCGCCATCCTGCTCACGACGATGGCCTTCAACCTGCTCGGTGACGGGTTGCGCGACGCGTTCGACCCGCGCTCATCGCAGTAAGACGCGCTCCTTCTCGATGCATCCGGGCAGTGCGATGCTGTGTCCATGCTGGACGCTCCTGAAGCTGTCGTGGTCGGGCGTGAAGCCGAGTTCGCAGCCCTGCAAAGTCTCCTGGACGACGTCGACAAGCCGGTGAGCTTCTTCCTCGAAGGCGAAGCGGGTATCGGCAAGACGACCATCTGGGAGGCTGCGGTTGCGGAAGCCCGGCAGCGCTCGTTCCACGTTCTTGCTGTGCGCCCGGCGGGGAGCGAACTGCAGCTGTCGTTCGCGTCGCTCGGCGATCTGTTCGCAGAAGCGCTCGAGGACGTGGGAGACGAGCTTCCTGCCCCTCAGCGACGTGCGCTCAGAGTCGCCTTGCTGCTGGAAGACCCAGATGGTTCGCCCCCGGACCGACGCGCAATCGGACTTGCCGTTCTCGGCGTGATGCGCCAACTCTCGTTCCGCCGTCCGGTTCTGCTGGCGATCGATGACGCCCAATGGCTCGATCGTCCGACGGCCGACGTGTTGCACTTTGCGCTCCGGCGTCTCGTTGACGAGCCGGTCGCCGTCCTCGTGGCCCTTCGCGCTGATGGGCCCCCACGTCCCCAGGATCTGACGGAGGCTTTCCCGGGCGAGCGGCGGTTCGAGTGTCGACTCGAGCCGCTCAGCGTCGCGGCGATCCAGCGGCTCGTCCGTACTCGTCTGGGGATCGGACTTGCTCGCCCGCTCCTGCTGCGCGTGCACGAATCGAGTGGTGGGAACCCGTTCTACGCGCTGGAGCTCGCGCGAGCGCTGGGGTCGACCGACGCCCGGCTACAGCCAGGCGCGCAACTACCGGTCCCGGAAAGCCTGCTCGAGCTGGTCGGCGGACGGATCGCCGCCCTTTCCGAAGCCGCACGAGAGCTCGTCCTCGCCGTTGCCCTGCTCTCCGATGCCAGGGTTTCGGCGCTCCATGAGCTTCACGGCGAACGAAGCGCTTCCGTTGGGCTGCACGCGGCAGTCGACGCCGGCGTGCTCACGGTGGACGGAGACCGGGTCTCGTTCACGCATCCGTTACTCGCGTCCGCGGCGTACGTAGAGGCCGGCTCGGAGCGGCGAAAGCAGCTGCATCGGCGTTTGGCGCAGCTCGTCCAGGATCCCGAGGCGCAAGCCCGTCACCTCGGGCTCGCCTGGGATGGACGCGAGGCTGAGGTGTCTCTCGCCCTCGATCGCGGAGCGCAGCAGGCGGCGGAGAGGGGCGCTCCCGCAGCCGCCGCCGAGCTCTTGGAGCTCGCGGTCGCCGCGACCCCGCTGGGCGAGACGGCGGATCTGCGCCGGCGCAAGCTGCGGGCAGCGGAGGCTCATGAAGCAGCAGGAGCCATGGAGCAGGCAAAGACGATCTTGCGGTCGCTGCTCGCGGAGCTGGAACCTGGCGACGCTCGGGCTGACATCTTGCTTCGTCTGGCTGTACTGACCGCGGATCTCGAGGAGGCGCTCGCCCTCGCCCAGCAAGGGTGGAGGGAGGCGCGCGGTGAGGCGCTCCGTGCGCAAGCTCGGCTTCTGCTCGGCGGCGGCTGGCCGATTCACGGGATGGGGGAGACGCTCCGTCTCGGGCGAGCAGCGTTGCGGCATGCAGAGGCATCAGGAGAGCGCCGCCTCCTCGTCGAGGTGCTCGCACGCCTTTCCCTGTGGCGGCTCTGGGCGAGCCAGAACCCCTCCGGTCCGCTCGATCGGGCAATGGCGTTGAAAGGGCCGGCCGACGATCTGCATGCCTACGAGAGCCCGTTGGTGCCGCTGGCGCTCTGGCGGATGTACCAAGGGCGCCTCGAAGAGGCGCGCACATTGTTCGAGGCGTTGTACGGGGAAGCGGGGGAGAGAGGCGAGGAATTCGATGCGCTCTACCTGCGCGGGAGGCTCGTCGATGTCGCGTTGCGCGGAGGACGATGGAGGGATGCCGACACGCACGCTGCCGAGCTCTACGAGCTCTCAGAGCAGATCGGACTCGAGTACAGCGCGGGACTCAGCGATTACTGGAAAGCCCTCTGCGACGCCCACCTGGGCCGGAGCGAGCAAGCGCGTGCGACGGCCGAGGGCGGGGCGAGCCTCGCTCGCGCTACGAAGGCTCACAACACGCTCGTCATGAACCTCGGGGTGCTCGGCTTCCTCGAGATCTCGCTCGGCAACGACGCGGGGGCGTTGCTGCATCTGAGGCCGGTGCTCGACTGGATCGCCGACACGCAATTGGGCCTCGTCACGCATCCGATAGCGCCGTATGCCCTCGAAGCGCTCGTTGCGAGCGGGCAAACGCACGAGGCCCGCGAGCTAATCGGTCGCTTCGAGCGGGAGGCACGCACACTCGAGACGACGTGGGGGCTCGCGATCGGAGCCCGCTGCCGGGCGCAGCTCGCCGCTGCGGAGGGAGACCTTCCCGCGGCACTGGATGCCGGCGAAGAGGCGCTCGCACTGCACCAGAACGAGCAATGGCCCTTTGAGCACGGTCGTGCCTTGCTCGTGCACGGCAGAACCCTCCGTCGCGCGAAACGCAAGAGCGAGGCCAGAGGTTCCTTCGAAGCCGCCCTCGCGGTGTTCGAACAGCTCCCGGCACCCCTCTGGACGGAGCGTTGCCGCGCCGAGATCGACCGGATCGGACTGCGCCGCGCCGGCTCAGGCCACCTGACCGAGGGCGAGCGTCGAGTGGCAGAGCTCGCAGCCTCCGGTTTGACGAACCGCGAGGTGGCGGCGCGCCTCTACATGAGCCCGAAGACAGTCGAGGCGAACCTCGCACGTGCATATCGCAAGCTCGGCATCCATTCGCGCGCCGAGCTCGGCGCGCGCCTCGGAGCTGGCGGGCCGGCCAAACGTAGGGAAACGCCCGATTCCTCCCGTCCTACGCCGACCTAGCGTTGCGTTGTATGTCCGACCAATGGAGGAGCTACCTGGCCGAGTGCTACTGGCCGGTGTGAACGTGGGCTCGATTTCTCGTCCCGGTCGACGAAACCGTCTTCTGGCTCTTCGACGGCACCGAAGCAAGTGTGCGAAAGGACGGGCGTCCCCTTCGAGCGGATTTCGGAGTCGCTACGGATCGGCGGCAGCTAGCGAGGGGACTCGTGCTCAGCTCGTCTGCTCGGCGACGTTGCCGGCTTCGCCCGTCTTCTCGACGACCAGGTAGTCGTCGTGGCGCTCGACGATCCGCTCGAGCTGCGGATCCTCGTGTCCCGGACGCACGAAGAAGAGCCGCGGCTCCTCACGCACACGGCGATAGGTCTCGGTGTCGATCACGATTTGCTCCGCGCAGCCGGCGTTGGCGCATTCGCAGACGTAGGCAGGCTCCGTCGTGGTGGTGCCGTGGCGCTCCTCGAGCCGCGCGATGTTCTCGTTCACCTCGCGAAAGAGCGCCTCGTTGCGCGCGGCCCGCTGCTCCCAGAGTGACGACATACGACCGCAATCAACTTAATCCGTTACCGAACGCGGGTCAAAGTCGTTTACGAACCCGAGACGATGGCCATGCGGGCATACAACACACCGTTCGACAGAGGAGGAGCCCGGGCGATGGACGCCCGCAGAGCGAACGATCGGATCGCGGCCAAGGCGGAGCAGCTCCGCTTCGTATCGCGGGTCCCGATGATCTGCGAGTGCACCGAGCCGACGTGCCGAACGATCGTGATGATCGCGCTGCGCGACTACTACGCGATCCGGCGGTGCGACGACAGCATCCTCACTGCACCCGGACATGACGTCGAAGGCAGCGCGCTCGAGACGCAGACGACGCAGTACGAGGTGCGCCGGGTCGGCCGTTGCGGCGACTCCGACGGCGACCGCAGATCCGCCTAGCAGCTGACGGAGCGGCGCCGGAGTCGAACCGACCTAGCCGTGGGTTACACGACCGTACGGGTTTTGAAGACCCGCTGGGCCACCGGGCCCAGCCGCTCCGGACCGAGCGTACCGAGCTACTTGTCGCCTTCGAGGTACTGCGTGTCCCAGCCGGCCGGCGCGTAGGCCTCGCCCGGTGCAGCCGCCCCGACGGCGAGGACGACGGTCCCGTCAGCCTTGGCGGTGGCCCCCCGTCTTGCGGCTGGTTCGTTCACCCAGACACAGGTTCCGGCAGGCGCGTCGATCTCGTCCTCCCCGACGGTGAAGGTGCAATGGCCGTTCGCGACGTAGAAGAGCTCCGGGGCGCCGCTGGCCGACTCGTCGTGCTCGGGGACGGCGCTCTCGCCGGCGTTGCGGCGGTACGCGTTCACGCCGAACGTCTCGATGCCGAAGTGATGGCGGATCGGGATCCAGTGAGGCCACTTGTTCGACGCCATCTCGTCGATGTGTGCTGTCTCGTAAATAGCCATGAGTCGAGCCTATTCCTCGGCGAGCCGGGAGAACAAGGTTTCCGGCGGGAGGTCGGCGAGCGAGTCGAGGACGAGGTCGGCCCCCGCCTCCTGCAGGCCGAGCTCTCGCGTCACCTCGTTCGGGATGGCGACGCAGAACACGCCCGCGGCCTTCGCCGCGAGGACCCCGTTCGGGGAGTCTTCGAACGCGACTGCCTCGTCCGCGTCCACCTCCAGCAGCCTGAGTGCCTCGAGGTACAGCACCGGAGTCGGCTTGGCGCGCGCGGGATCGCCGTCGGCGGTGCAGATTGCATCCCAGCCGACCGACTCCTCGAGCCGATCGAGGTGCATGTCGACCCAGCGCCGACTCGAGCTCGACACGATCGCCCTCTTCAGCTCGTGCTGCTGCGCGGCGGCGAAGTAGTCGGCGATTCCCGGCCGCAGCTCCTCCGCCTCGATCAGAGCGATCTCGTGGGAATAACGGCGTTCGTTGAGCGCGTCCCAGTCGAGCGGCTTGCCGACGAGCTCTTCGAGGTGCTCCCTCGGGCTCCACGGTGCGTGCGTGGTGCCGACGAGCGTTGCCCAGAGGTCGGCCGGCAGCTCGTGGCCGTGGTCGCGGTAGAGCAGCTCCCAGCCGGCTCGCGACGCGAGCTCGGTGTCGAGGATGAGGCCGTCGAAGTCGAACAGAAAGGCGCGAACCCGCACGGACGGTCAGAGTACGCGCGTGGCGATCCTGGGCGTCGACGTCGGAGGGACGTTCACCGACGCCGCGCTCGTCGACGGCGGACGAATCCGGACGGCGAAGGTGCCGACTGCGACGCGGCAGGAGGAGTCGGTGCTCGCCGCCGCCCGCGCAGTCGGAGCCGAGGACGGTGTGTCGCGCTTCGCGCATGGGACGACCGTGGCGACGAACGCACTCCTCGAACGGCGCGGCGCCCGCACGGCGTACGTGGGCAACGCCGGTTTCGAGCACCTCCTCCACCTCCGCCGCCAGACGCGGGCGCACCTCTATCGCCTCTGCGCGGAGCATCCGGAGCCGCTCGTGCCGCTCGAGGGCTGCCACGGCGTTCGCGGTCGCATCGGTCCGGAGGGGGAGCTGGAGCCGCTTGCCATCGACACGCTTCCCGACCTCGGCGACGCGGAGGCTGTCGCCGTCTGCCTGCTGTTCTCCTTTCGGGATCCCTCCCACGAGCAGGCCGTCGCGGAGGAGTTACGGCAGCGCCATCCCGGCGTCCACGTCGTCGCATCGCATGAGCTCGCGCCCGAGTTTCGCGAGTACGAGCGCGCTTCGACGACCGCCGCCGACGCGTACCTCGCGCCGGTCGCGGGCCGATATCTGCGCGCGCTCGCCGCGGCTGCGGCCGAGGCGGGGCTGCCGGGGCCCGTCGTGATGCTCTCCTCCGGCGGCGTCCTCCCGGCGGAGGAGGCGGCCGCACATCCGGCGAGGCTCCTCGTCTCCGGCCCCGCGGGCGGCGTCGTCGGCGCCGGCCTCGTCGCGCGCCGAGCAGGTTTCGAGGACGCGATCGCTTTCGACATGGGCGGCACCTCGACCGACGTCTGCCTGCTGCCGGGTGGCTGGGCGGCGCGCGTTTCGGAGCGTGAAGTGGGCGGACTGCCGATCCGACTTCCGTCGGTGGACGTGCACACGGTCGGTGCCGGCGGCGGGTCGCTCGTGCGGCACGATTCTGGCGGTGCGCTCCGGATCGGGCCGGAGTCGGCCGGCGCCGAGCCCGGCCCCGCGTGCTACGGCCGCGGAGGCGGTGCGACCGTGACCGACGCGAACCTCCTGCTCGACCGGCTTCCCGTGGAGCTGTCCGGAGGGCTCGTGCTCGACCGCGACGCTGCTGCAGCGGCCCTCGAAGGGATCGATCCGGCCGCTGTGGTCGAGGTCGTCAACGCGGAGATGCTTCGTGCCGTGCGCGTCGTCTCGGTCGAGCGGGGACATGACCCGCGGGAGTTCGCGCTCGTCGCGTACGGCGGCGCGGGCCCGCTCCACGCCTGTGCGCTCGCCGAGGAGCTGGGCATTGGGGCGGTGATCGTGCCGGCGGCTGCGGGCGTCCTCTCGGCGCTCGGCCTGGCAGCGGGGGAGGAGCGCCACGACCACGTGGTCTCGCACGTTCGGTCTCTCGGCGAAGTGGACGAGCTTCCGCCGCAGGGGGAAGCAGATCTGCGTTACCGCGGCCAATCGTTCGAGCTGGCCGTGGCGCTTGGCGACGATCTGGAGGAGCGCTTCCACCGGATGCACGAGGAGCGTTATGGCTACGCCGACCGAGGTCGCGAGGTCGAGCTCGTCGCAGTCCGCACCGCCGAGGTCGTGCCCGGCCCAGAGCTGGAGCTGCCGAGAGGCGAGCCGCAGCGCACGTCCGGTCCGGCCCTCGTCGAGCTTGAGGGCTCGACCCTGTGGATCCCCCCCGGGTGGGAGGGGGCTAGGGATGGTTTCAGCTGGGTCGTGACACGTGAGTGACGTGATCGCACCAATTCAGCTGCAAGTGGTCGGCGCCGCGTTGCGGTCGATCGCGGAGGAGATGGGCGCGGTCCTGATCCGCTCCTCCTTCTCCGCGAACATCAAGGAGCGGCGCGACTGCTCGACCGCGCTGTTCGACGAGCG
>DATFHC010000001.1:0-6582 GCA_035248765.1 Gaiellaceae bacterium | reverse complement strand
CGCTGGCGCACGGTGGGCAGGCGTACGACATGGCCAACCTCGTCTCGAGTTGCCTTCGCTGCAATGCGAAACGCGGCGCCAAACTCGGCAACACCTTCAGGTCCCCGCCGCCCATTACCGGCCCCCGGAAACCGCAGATATGGGGCGCCATCCGGCCCGACTAGGTGCCTCGCAAACCGACCATTCGCGTGCCCAACGCTCAGGTGCGAAAACGCTTCACTCGCGCCCGGTGTGGTCTAGTCGCACGTAGTGCTGCAAGCAGCCATGTCACAGCGCGCAGCTGATTGGCTAGAGGCCAGATCAGGGTGTGAGCGTCACGCCTTTCACGGCCGCGATGCTAGCCGCGGTTCACTTCGGACCCCAGTACGGTCCCGCGACGATCGCGGTTTCCGAACGACTGTCGAGTCCGGTTTCGACCGAGTATCGAGAACTCTGTGTGGCGCGCGAACTACGGTGGCGCGCGAACTACGGTGGGCAGGTGGTGGGATTGCCGGGGGCGCCGACGATGAAGTCCATCGGGTGGTGCTTCAGGTGGTTCGCTGCGCCTTGCGGCGAGAGGAAGAGGTCGACCCACGGATTCGTGGTCGAGTGGGTGTGATGGCAAAGCTCGACGGCGTACTGGTGGTCACCTGCGCTGGGGGAATTCTTGATATCGCTGCCGTTCTGGCCCTGGCCGGCGTTTCCGTGGGGCTGGCCCACATGGACGAGGTTGGAGATGCTCGTTCCGGCGACGTGGGGTGCTCCGGCGGCGACTCCCGCCCCCACTGCGAGCGCCGTCACGGCTACTGCGACGAGGACGCGGCCGCCGATCCGCTGTGGGCGGAAGCGGCGCTGCCGTGTCTCGAGACGCTCCAGTAGAGAGGTGACGAATTCGTCGCGCGGCTCTGCGCGGTTTGCGCGAAGGAGCCGCTCGACCTCGTCTTCGCGGTGCTGCTTCCAGGGTCTCCGCATCACCCAGTAGTACTGCCGCAGGCGGCGGTTCCTTACAGGGCGCGGTCGGCGAAGCCTGCGGCCGGTCCCCCGGTTCCGGGTTGAGCCTCGCTCTCGACGCTCTCGAGGGCGGAGGCGAGCCTGTTGCGGGCGCGCGATAGAGCAACCTCGACCGCGTTCGTGCGCCGGTCGAGCAGGCTCGCGATCTCGCGCACCCGCAGATCCGCCCCATAACGCAGCGCGAGCAACTCCTGGTCGTCGGGGCTCAGCGTGGCGAGGGCCTGCTCGAGCGCGAGCCTGCCGACAACCTCCGCCTCGACGCCGACCCGGGTCGGCTCGGGCTCGGGCAGCAGCTCCGCACGCGGGCGGAGCGAGGCGTCGTAGACGCAATTGCGGGCGATGCCCAGGAGCCAGGCGACCGGATCCCCCTTGCGCTCGTCGTACCGGTCGCTGTAACGAAGCGCCCGCTCGAAGGTCTCACTCGTGATGTCCTCGGCCTCGGTGCGGTCGGGGACCCGGTAGGCGACGTAGGCATAGACGCGACGCAGCAGCGGGCCGGGGTTTGCGAGCGGGTCGCGACCGCGCATCAGGGTTTGCCTTTCACCCTGGCCGCCGTGCCCGGGTTCAGGCGCGCCAGCTGCGCGAGCGCATGGGCGCGCTCGGCTCCGCGCGAGAGTCTGATCACTCCGAGCCAGAGCTGCCAGTTGCGCCGATCCTTGGCCACCGCCTGCCTGTACGCGGCCCGCTCGCCCTTCGTGTCTCCCTGGAGCTGGTGGATGAAGGCGAGCTGCTCCCATGGAGCCGACGACCAGGGCGCCCAGCGACGGGCATCCTCGGCAGCGGCGACTGCAGCTCCATAGTTCCCGGAGTGGATGGCTGCGACGCCGCGGGCGAGCGCGCGGTTGCCGAACAGGCCGAAGAGAGCGGCGACGCCGACGAGCAATGCAGTCGCGAAGAGGCCCCACCGTGCCGGGATCTGCGGCGCGACCCTGCCCTGCCGGCGCGCCGCGACGAGCAGCGTGCCGGCACAGAGGATTGCGGCGATCGTGACCCCTGGCAGCTCCCAGTCCCAGTCGTAGGCAACGTGGACGAGCCAGGCGGCGTAGGCCGCCGCGGCGATGGGAACGAGGGAGCGCTGCCTTGCGCGCACCGCTGCGGCCAGCGGCACGAGCAGCGTGGCTACGAGCAATGCGAGGCCGATCGGTCCGAGCTCGGCCAGCGTCTCGAGATAGAGGTTGTGCACGTCGAGCAGCTGCGGCTGGTTCGGTCCCGCGGCGGCCCAGAACTCGGAGAACGTACCGGCCCCGCCACCGAGCAGCGGGTGAGCGTGCCATTCGTCGAGGGCGATGCGCCACTGGTGCAGGCGGCCGTTGCTGGAGAGGGAGAAGAGCCGTTGGTTCAGGTTCCGCCCGTCCCTGGTGCCGCTGTCGATCGACCGCTGCGCCCGGTGGAAGGCGCCCGTCGGGCCGCCGTAGTGGGCGAGCGTGCCGGCGACGAACAGGAGCACAGCCGCCACCAGCAGGACGCCGAAGCCACTGCGGACGCGGCCGGGGACGTGCACGCGGCGCGCGGCCGCGTCGTATGCGAGCCTGAATAGGGCGGCTCCCACGGCGAGGAGCACGAGCCGCCAGGCGAGCGTGTGGCCGGCATGCGTCGTCGAGGCGAGGCCGGCGGTGGTCTCGCTCAGGGGCCTCGCGCGGTAGGCGAGCCAGACTGCGGCGGTGGCCGGTGCCGCCTGCAGGAGGAGCGAGGAAGCGAGAAAGAGCCGCCGCTCGGAGAGCGTAAAGGCAGCTAGGAGAGCCGCCAGGAGCGCGAGCCAGCCGCCGCGGCTGAAGGTGAAGTAGAGCGTCGGGAGCAGCAGCGGCACGGACGTGGCGGCGAGGACCCGCGCCCACCCGTGCCGGCCGAAGGTCGCAAGCCCCATGGCGAGGACGATCGCGACGGCGGCGAGCAGGCCCAGCCCGTTCCAGTAGCCGATCGGATCGGAGAGGCGGTAGCCGGCGACCGGGTCGGTCACGCCGAGCCTGTCCGGGAAGAGCCTTGTCGCGAGCGCGTACAGGCAGGCGAGCGTCGACCCGGCCCAGGCTCCCCACAGGAGTCCCCGGTAGGCGGCCGAGCGGGCGACCGCCGCGACGGCGATCGCGGCTAGCAGGTAGACGAACGTCCGCTCTACCTCGAGTGCGGTCTGGGTCTGGGTGCTCGTCCAGAGCATCGACGCTGCGGTCCAGGCGGTGAGCGCTGCGAGGCCCACGATCCAGCCGAGTTCGAGTCGACTGACGCGTCCCTCCCGCAATACGAGAGCGAGACCGGCCACCCACGCGAGCGCGAGCGCGGCCCAGCCCCAGGTCGTCGCCAGGTAGCCGCCGTGGTCGATGGCGAGAATCCCGCTGGCCGCCGCCGAGACGGAGAACGGCGCTGCCGCTTCTACTCGGGCAGCCATCCATTCGCGGCGGGAGGATGCAGGCAGGGCGATCAGCACCGGCCCGGCCATCAGTCGGCAGCCACGATCGCACGGATCCGGTCAATGAAGCGCTCCTCCGAGAAACGCCGGGCATGCGCACGGATCTCGTCCGCCTCCCAGTGGTGGCGGCGTAGCCGCCTCACGGCGTCCGCGACGGCGTCCGGAGTTGGCGAGTCGAAGAAGATTCCTGTTCCCCCTTCCTCGACGGTATCGAGGAATCCGCCCCATCTCAACACGGCAGATGGCCGACCGAAGCCGGCAGCCTCGAGCGGCGTCAGGCCGAAGTCTTCGTGAGAGGCGGCCACAAGCGCGCTGCTCTCGCGATACAGCCACCGAAGTTGCTCGTCGGTGACGGTGCCCAGCAGGGTGACGTTGTCGCCCGCGAGCGCACGCAACGACGATTCGTCCGGGCCGCTGCCGACGAGGACGAGCTGCTCCTCGGGGAGGTGCGCGAAGGCGCGCAGGACAGCATCGAGGTTCTTGTAGGGCAACAGGCGCGAAACGCAGAGGACGAACCCGGGCCTCATTCCCTCGATCGGCACGGTCTCGCCGGGTCCCAGCGCCGGCGGAGGTGGTAGCACTTCGGCCTCGCGACCATAGATGCGGCGGATCCGCTCGGCGACGACGGACGAGTTGGCGAGGTAGCAGTCCGCCGAGGTGGCGGCACGCCGATCCCAGCGCTGGAGGGTCGGACGCAGCGCCTGCGCCGTCGCGCGCAGCGCGACTCCCCGCCCACGCAGGTAGTTCTCTGGCTGGTAGAGCCAGCGCGCAGGCGTGTGGCAGTAGACGATCTTCCGCCCCGCGACGCGGGCTCCGTGCGCCCAACCGCTCGAGCTGCACACCACGACGTCCTCTCCGAGATGGAGTCGCGAAAACGCCAGGGCGAGCAGCGGCAGCGCAAGCCGGTGCCGGTTCCTGAGGGGTGAGAGCCGGTCTAGCGGCAGTGGCCGGACATCAACGGTCGCGAATTCCGGAAACGTCGTCGCCGGCTGGTAGAGGGAGGTGTAGAGCGGCGCCCCAGGGAAGGCGCGGGTAAGGGCGAGTGCCACACGCTCGGCGCCGCCGCGCTGGGTTAGGTAATCGTGGACGAGGGCGATCGAATCCGGCATTTCCCGGCCGGCCAGAGTATGAAATCTGGGTCGCCGGCGCGGAGCGCGTAGCGCCGATGCAAGCGACGCGTCGTAGTCTTGCGGCCCTACGGCGTGCCTGAGGCCGGAAGCCGTCCGGCGTCGCACTTTGCGACCGACTGGCCCAATCGGTAGCTGGCTGAAGCGCAGTCAGAGGTAGGGTCTCGCACGGTTCTCAAAGCCCGCACTAGGGGGCTTCCGCGAAATCGAGTGAGCACCAAAGTCCGGACCTCCTATTTGGAAGAGTGGTGGTCGGGCTCTTCCTCACCACGACCGACGGCTGTAGAGGGGCGAGCATGATGCTCGCTAGCTGCCGGAGGAGCTCGGGTCTTCGGCTTGAGGGACTGCTCGATCCGCCTGGCGTTCGTCGGCTCGGTCGGTAGCCGCAGCCACCGGCTGCAGGGCGGCGAGCAAGTCGCTCTCCGTTGGCCTGCTCGCAGAGGCGTCGAACGCCTCGAGGTCCTTGAGGGTCTTTCGAGCGGTCTCGACAATGCGGCGCTCCATGTCGGCGACGAGGGAGCGCAGCTGTCCCGCCTTGTTCTCGAGCAGACCCAGCTCGCGGTGCGCGGTGGCAAGAGCTGCTTCAGCCTCTGCCTGGGCGGACTTGAACTCTTTCGCGTGGGCTTGCTTGGCGTCGGCGAGTTCTCGCTCGAACTGCTCTCGGGCCGCTTTGGTCTCCTGCTCACGCTTTTCCGCTTGCGCTTTGACCTGCTCGAGCAGAGCAGACGCTTGAGCCTCCGCCTCGGCGCTCAGCGAGGCGGCCTTCTCCTGAGCCTCCGCCACGACCGCCTCGCCCGCACGTGTGGCGGCGAGCAACGCCTTGCCGATCGCACTCTCATTGTTCGCGGCCTGCAAGCGCTCGAGCTCGTCGCGCAGCACGGTCTGCTCACGCGCGGCATTGGCCAGCGAATCCGCGGCTTTGTGGAGAAGATCCCGAACCTGGGCCTCATCGATACCACGCACGGCATGACGTAGCTCGACCTCCCGAAGTTTGCGGACGGCCTCGTGAAGGGCCTCGATACTCATTGCTGCGCCTCAATCAGCGCTGCCCCGTCTTCTAACTCGCTCAGACGCTCGCCGTAGCGGTCAGCGACATCCTGAAGCAAGGCACGAAGCTGCTTAATGACGTCTTCCCTCAGTGCCTCAAGTCGGGCTAGCTCGTCTAGGTGCTGCTCGGTGCGTCGAGCAACATCCTGCTCGATCCTCTCAGCCCGCGTGCGTGCCTTCTTCAACGTTGACTCGGCCTCCTGGCGGGCCGCATCCCGTTCAGCGCGCGCGGTTCGCTGAGCAGCGGCGAGGAGCGCGCGTGCCAGTTCGTCCGGATTCTTCCGCGTCGTCGCCTCCTCCTCGAGTGAACCGATTTCCGCCGTGAGCTCGTCGACGCGCTGAGTCAAGTGCTCGACCGTGGTCGATAGCTGCTGATTCTGGGTCGATAGCTGCTGATTCTGGGTCGACAGCTGCTGATTCTGCGACAGCGCCTCCCGGTAGTCCCAGGCGGCGCGCTGCAGCAGTTCTTCGACGGCTTCTGTCTTCAGATGTCCGAGTGGGCTTCGAGGAAGAGCGGAGATGTTGAGGTCTTCCGGCCGCAGGGACGTCATGGGCTCGGAGCTTACGGCATCCGGCCTGTAAGGCTCGCCACGGTCCGTGGACTGCATTCGCCTTTCTGCGACTGGGATGCTCGGCGGTTGTGCGGCGGGCGCTCCTGGGTCGGGGACACCGCTCCCGCGCTTGCGATCGCGCCTACGGACGGGTCGCGGCGACTCCTGTTCTCGGCGCTTCTGTTCCCGCAGCTCTGCGACCGCTTCCAGGTGGTGACCGTACGAGCTGTCGGCGCCCTTCCATAGTCGCGTGAGCGCATTCTGGCTCGGGCTCGGCGAAGTCGGGAGCTTCGACACCTTGCGCTGCCTCGGGCGGTCTGGGTTTGTCACGTCCACTTCTTACAGCAATCACGGGCAGGCAGGGAAGGGTGAGCGCAGCGACCACCTACTCATCTCGTTGGGGCGTTCGCGACCCCTGCCTAGAGGATCATCCGACGCAAACGGGACCGGGTTGCCCGCGAGCCCG